>PBTQ01000074.1 GCA_002729125.1 Acidimicrobiaceae bacterium
AAGATCGTCGTGGTCGGCCAGCAGTGGTGGTGGGAGTTCCGCTATTACTTCACCGAGGACGTCGACGCCGACTTCCTCGACGATCCCCGCAACCTCCCGCCCGCCGACATCGTCACGGCGGGGCAGATAGTCATCCCGACCGGTCAAGAGGTCGAGTTGCTCGTCACGTCCCGTGACGTGATCCACTCGTTCTGGATCCCAGCGCTCAACGGCAAGCGCGATGCCCGCCCGGGCTTCTTCGCTCCGTGGGAAATCTCCGCCGATGACCCTGGTGTCTACTTTGGTCAGTGCACCGAGTTCTGTGGCCTCTCGCATGCAAAAATGCGGATGCAGACCATCGCGATGGACCCCGTCGACTTCCAGAACTGGATCGATGAGCAGATGGTCCCACAGAGCGCGCCGTGGGAGAATCCCGACGACCCCGTCTCGCGTGGCGCCACGGCATTCCTCGCCAACTGCTCGTCGTGCCACCTGGTCGAGGGTTTCAGTGGCGATGAGGACATCGCCGCTGCCGTGGTCTCGCAGGCCGCGCCGAACCTCACCCACTTCGCAAGCCGCACGACCTTCGCCGGCGGCATCCTCAACACCTACACCGAGGATGGCGAGTGGAACCGCGACGACATCTCGCAGTGGCTGCGAGCCCCCGAAACCGTGAAGGAGAACTACGCCAACGGGCTTCCCGATGGTGAATTGCCCCGAGGCATGCCCAATCTGGGTCTGTCCGAACGAACGATTAGCGATCTTGTCGCCTATCTCGAGACCCTCGGCGAGAAGCCGTCGGCCGAGATCCTGGCGGCGACGGAGGTGGAGTGAGCCATGGCGATCATCGAAGAACCTCTTGCCCTCACCAGTGGTGAGCAGCACGCGGAGCGGCCGCTCGGCGTCCTGACTCGACCCCAGGCCAACGGCAGTTGGAAGGACTGGGTCAGCACTGTCGACCACAAGAAGATCGGCATCATGTACGGCGTTGCCGCGATGTTCTTCTTCCTCCTTGGTGGCCTTGAAGCGCTGCTCATCCGCACCCAGCTGGCCTTCCCGGAGAGCGGCTTCCTGAGCGCCGACGTCTACAACCAGATCTTCACGATGCACGGCGTCACGATGATCTTCTTGTTCGTCATGCCGTTTGCGGCAGCGTTCGCCAACTACTTGATCCCGTTGCAGATCGGCGCCCGCGATGTCGCTTTTCCCCGCCTGAACGCACTCTCGTTCTGGGTCTGGCTCTCCGGGGCGATCTTCCTCAACACGTCGTGGATCGTCGGTGGCGGCGGCGCTGACTGCGGTTGGTTCTGCTACTCACCCAACAGCGGCATCACCTTCTCGCCGACCAACGGCGTTGACTTCTACGCCATCGGTCTGTTGATCACCGGTATCGCCTCGTTGGTCTCTGCTGTCAACCTGGCGGTGACGTGTCTCAACATGCGGGCTCCGGGCATGAGCCTGTTCCGCATGCCGGTGTTGACCTGGATGCTCCTGGTCACGCAGTTTCTGCTGGCCTTCGCCCTACCGGTCATCACCGTGGCGCTTCTGTTGTTGCTGTTCGACCGCCAGTTCGACTCGCAATTCTTCGACCCTGAAGCGGGCGCTGATCCGTTGCTCTGGCAGCACCTCTTCTGGATCTTCGGTCACCCCGAGGTGTACATCATCATCCTCCCGAGCTTCGGCATCATTTCCGAAGTGATCCCGGCGTTCAGCCGGAAGCCCATTTTCGGCTACTCGTTCATGGTGTTCTCCGGCATCGCGATCGGGTTCATGGGTTGGGGCGTGTGGGCCCACCACATGTTCGTGTCCGGCATCGGTCCGATCTCGGTGTTCGCCTTCTCGATGGCGACGATGTTCATCGCCGTGCCGACCGGTGTGAAGATCCTGAACTGGCTCGCCACGATGTGGGGCGGCAAGCTCAACTTCTCCACGGCGATGCTGTTCGCCGTCGGCACCGTCACGATGTTCACCATTGGCGGCCTGTCGGGGGTCACGCACTCGCTCGCCCCGGCCGACACCCAGCAGACCGACACCTACTACATCGTTGCGCACTTCCACTATGTGATCTTCGGTGGCGGTGTCCTCGGTCTGTTCGCCGGCGTCTACTTCTGGTGGCCGAAGGTGTTCGGTCACTTGCTTGACGAGCGACGCGGCAAGATCCACTTCTGGGCCATGCTCATCGGCTTCAACTTGACCTTCGGCCCGATGCACGTGCTCGGCCTGCAGGGCATGAGTCGCCGCATCAACACCTACTCGTCGGGCTTCGGCTTCGAGTTCTGGAACCTCGTCGCAACGATCGGTTCGTACATTCTCGGTGCGTCGGTGTTGTACTTCCTGTGGAACGTCTACATGTCCAAGAAGGACGCCCCGAACCTGCCGGCCCCCGGCCCTGATCCGTGGGATGCCCGCAGCCTCGAGTGGTCGATCCCGTCGCCGACTCCGGAGCACAACTTCGACGAGATTCCGGTCATCGAGTCGCAGGACGACTGGTGGTTCCGCAAGTACAACATCGAAGACGACGGTTCGGTCGTTCGTATCTCCTCTGCTGAGGACGCAGCGCAAAAGGGCGACGCCGTTGGCGTGCACCTTCCGTCGCCGTCGTTCTGGCCACTCGTGCTGGCCATCGGCCTGCCGCTCATCGGCTACGGCCTTATCTTCAACCTGTGGCTTTGTGTGGTGGGTGGTCTGCTCACCGGCGGCGCCATCTACGCCTGGGTATTGGAGCCGGTCGATGATCCGGACGCCGGTGCCCATGGCCACGACGACCACCACGACGGTGGCGATCCCGATGGCGAACTCGCCACGGTCGGCGCCGCTGGCGACGATACGGAGGGAGAGGGCTGATGGCGACCGCAACGGCCCCGGCCACCGATACACATCACGACGCCCACGACCCGCACGCGACGAACACGGGCATCTCCAACAACAAGTTGGCGATGTGGTTGTTTTTGTCGACGGAGTGTCTGCTGTTCGGTGCGCTCATCTCGACGTACCTGATCTACAAGACGCGGGGCAGTGGTGAGGTCCTGCCGACCGATCTGTTCGACATCCCGTTCACGTCGGTCTCGTCGTTCGTGCTCCTCATGAGCTCGCTGACGATGGTGCTCGCCCTCTCGGCGTTCGGCCGCAACGACCTCGATCGAGGCAAGGCGTGGCTGCTCGTCACGGCCATGCTCGGCGCTGTCTTCATGGGCGGCCAAGCCTACGAGTTCACCGCCTTCTACGAGGAGGGCCTCGGCTACACCACCAACCCGGCGGCGTCAGCCTTCTACACCCTCACCGGATTCCACGGCGCCCACGTGAGCATCGGCATCATCATGCTGATGTCGTTATGGGTTGCTGCCAACCAGGGCAAGCTGACCGGCAAGAACAGTGAGACCGTCGAGATCGTCGGCCTCTACTGGCACTTCGTCGATCTCGTGTGGATCTTCATCTTCACCGTTATCTATCTGATCCCGCCGGAGTGAGCGACATGAGCGAAACCACCGAAGCGGCCGTCGAGACTCACGACGATCACCACCCGTCCGACTGGGAGTACATCAAGGTCGCCATCATCCTTGCCGCGGTCACTGCGGCGGAGGTTGCGACCTACTTCGAATCGGTCTTCACCTTCTTCGAGACCCGCTGGATCCTGCTCACGTCGTTGTTCACCATGATGATCTTCAAGGGCTGGCTGGTTACTCGGGTGTTCATGCACTTGAAGCAGGACAAGCCGGTTCTGCAGCAGTCCTTCTTCGCCGGGGTGCTTCTTGCCACGGCGGTGTACGTCGTGGCCCTCCTAGCGTTCAACGTATTCGGATAACGCCATGACTTCCCTACCCGCTGCGAGCGCGTGGGACTACGAGTTCCACCCAGAAGTGTGGTTGCTGGTGGCTGCAATCATCGGCTTGGGGGTCTATTCGGCCCGAACCATCGGACCACTCGTAGTACCGGAAGGGGAGCCGGTCACCACGGTCAATCAGAAGCGGTTCTTTATCGTCGGTGTGGCCATGTTGTGGTTCGCCGCCGACTGGCCGATGCATGACATCGCTGAAGAGCAGCTGTACTTCGTTCACATGCTCCAGCACCTGCTGATCAGCTTCATCATCCCGCCGTTGCTTTTGTTGGCGATGCCGGCGTGGCTGGCCCGCCTCGTCATTCTTGACGCCGGCGCACCCCAGCGGATTCTGCGGGTGCTCACCAAGCCGATTGTGGCGGGCATCATCTTCAACGGCCTGCAGATCCTCACCCACTGGGGCGCAGTGGTGAATCTGTCGTCGGACAACGGCCCGTTCCACTACACGATCCACCTGTTGGTGTTCGCGTCGGCGCTGCTCATGTGGTTCCCGGTCGTCGGTCCGCTCAAGGAACTCCAGATGGGTGAGCCCGGGAAGATGCTGTACCTCTTCCTCATGTCGATCGTGCCCACGGTGCCGGCCGGTTGGCTCACCTTCGCCGAGGGCGTCGTCTACGAGGCCTACGAGACTGACGATGCACTGTGGGGCATCTCGCCGGTCGAAGACCAGCAGGCCGCCGGTGCGGTCATGAAGGTCATCGGTGGCTTCTACCTCTGGACGATCATCGCCGTCCGCTTCTTCCGTCTTGCTGCGAACAACGCTCGAGCCGAAGAGCAGGCCCGACGCGACCGTCACAACCGGCGGCTCACGTTTGACGATGTCGAGCAGCGGTTCGCTGACGCCGGTGAGCCGCCCGTCGAGACTCGCTAGGACCCGGCCCGACGCTTAGATGGCGTTGTACGTCAGGCGCGTTCCGCCGTTGCGGAGATCGGGATAGGCGGCCGCGACGGCCTGCATCATGCCCGTCCACCACTCGCTATCGACGATGGCGTCGGAGAACTTACCCTGGGCTTCGAACGAGTCGAAGTCGATCATGTATTCGACCTGGTGGACGTCGCCGCCGGAGACCGAGCGCATGAGGCGGGGGTTCGTCGCTCCAAGCCCCTCATGGATCGGAGCTGCCTCCCGAGATCCGGCCACGACCGCCTCGATGGCTGTCGGGGTTCCTTCCCACGTGGTGGTCTGTGTGATGAGCATGGTGTTTCTCCGTAGTGGTTGGACTGCGCAACCCTTGTCTGGGGTCATTGTGAAATTCTTGTCGAGGCCGATTCGCACGTAGGTCCTGGCCGGCTCGGCGGATCCGGACACCGATGAAACGAGCGCCGCTGGGACCTGCGGGCGATACCGTCTCACCATGCTCGACATCAAGCTGCTGCGCACCGACCCGGAGGCCGTGAAAGCGGCGATCGCTCGCCGAGGCGACGACACCTCGGGTATCGATCGCGCTGTCGAACTCGATGCCAGTGTCCGGGCGGTCGGTACCGAACGTGACGACATCCGAAGTCGGGTCAATGCCCTGTCCAAAGAGATCGGGGCGCTGCATCGCGACGGCAAGGGCGATGAGGCGAGCGCGCTGCAAGACGAGAGCAAGACGCTCGGCGAGCGGGAGAAGTCGCTGGCTGCCGAGGCCGACGAACTCCAGGCCGCCCTTCGCCAGCAACTGCTCCACATTGCGAACATGCCGGCTCCGGATGCGCCTGACGGCCTCACCGATGACGACAACATAGTCGTGCGCGTCGAAGGCCATGACCCTGATGGCTATGCCGAACATCAGAAGGTCCCTCATTGGGAGGTCGGCGAACAGCTCGGCATCCTTGATGGCGATCGCGCGGTGAAGATGTCTGGTTCGATGTTCGCCATGTACCGGGGCGCCGGTGCCCATCTGCTGAGCGCGCTCATCAATTATGGCCTCGATCGCAATCGGGACGCCTTCGAGCAGATCCGCCCTCCGACGGTCGTGAAGACCGACACGATGATCGGCACCGGGCACCTTCCGAAGTTCAGCGATGATGCGTACCACCTTGAGCGTGATGACCTCTGGGCGATTCCCACTGCCGAGGTGCCGCTCACGTCGATGGTCGCCGGCGAGGTGCTCGACGAGTCCGAGTTGCCGATGCGACTCATGGCCCACACCAGTTGTTATCGCCGCGAGGCCGGGTCGGCCGGCCGCGACACCCGTGGCCTGCTGCGCGTCCACGAGTTCGACAAGGTCGAGCTCTATGCGTTCTGCACGCCCGACCAGGCTCAGGCGGTGCACATGGAGATCCTCGAGCGGGCCGAGAACGCGATCCGCGATCTCGGTCTTGCCCATCGCGTCCTTGATCTTGCGTGCGGCGACATCAGCGGCGCCGGTGCTCGTACCTACGACATCGAGGTGTTCGCGCCGGGCGCCGACCGTTGGCTTGAGGTCAGCTCCGTCAGCTGGTGCACCGACTACCAGGCCCGGCGGGCCAACATCCGCTACCGGCCCGAGGGCGAGAAGGGCACCCAGTTCGTGCACTCGCTGAACGGCTCGGGGCTCGCTGTGCCGCGGGTCTGGGCCGGCATTGTCGAGACGTACCGGCAGCCCGACGGCTCGGTGAAGATCCCCGAAGCACTGCGCCCGTACATGGGCGATGTCACCGAGATTCCGGTTCCGGCTTGATGCCGGGTCCGGTGACCTGGCTCCCCGACGCGGAGGGCACGGTCACGGACCTCCCTGTCTTCGGCTCGGTGTCGCCGATGCGGAAGGTGACCGAAACGGTCGCCTTCGATGCGGCGTGGGATTCGTCGCGCCGCGACAAGGTTCGAGAACTTTTCGATGGCATGGCTGCTGAATGGACAAGTCGTTCCACCCCGGAGCGTGAGGCCTCGATCCTCGACGCGCTCGATCGCGGCGGGCTCGCAGGCGACACGGTGATCGAGCTCGGCTCGGGCACCGGCCTCGGCACCGGGCATCTCATCGAGCGCTTCGACGACGTCATCGCCCTCGACCTGTCGATGGAGATGCTGCGCCATCAGCCCGACCTCACCCCGAAGTTGCAGGTCGACGCCTCGATGCTGCCCTTTCCCGACGATGCAGCCGATCTCCTCGTCCTGGTCAACATGTTGCTCTTCCCGGCCGAGGTCGATCGGGTTGTGCGCCCGGTTGGTGGCCTGCTGTGGATTAACACGCTCGGGCATGAGACCCCGATCCATCTGAGCCCAGAAGCGGTCGTCGACGCACTACCTGGCTCGTGGACCGCGACAGCCGGTCGTGCCAGCTCGGGTCTCTGGGCCGCGGTGCAGCGGGCGTGAGCGACATACTGGGCCGATGAAGATCCTCGATGCCGACACCGTTCGCTCCCGGGTGAGCCTCGCCGCCGCGCGAGGTGTCGTACACGATGCGTTCTGCGCCCTGGCCGACGGTGACGTCGTGGCACCCGATGAGTTCGCCATGCACCTCGCCAACGGAGGCGAACTCCACGTGAAGGGAGCCCATCTCGGCGGGCCGTATCTCGCCTTCAAAGCCGCCGCAGGTGCGTTCCCCGAAGGCGGCAACTCCGGCTTCACGGCGGTCCTCGACGCCACTACCGGTGCGCCGGCTGCGATTCTCGACGATGGTGGCTGGCTCACGGAGATCCGCACTGCTGCAGCGTCTGCGGTGAGTGCCCGGGCACTTGCTCGGCCCGACTCCCGCACGTTGACGATTCTCGGCGGCGGCTTTCAGGCTGCGTTTCAGGTTGCTGCGCTGCGCGAGGCCCTCGGCATCGAGTCGGTCACCGTCTGGAGCCGCAGTCCGGAAACCCGAGAGAGGTTTGCAGCGGAGCATGACGCCGTCGCCGCCGACACGGTCGGCGAGGCCGTGCGCGGCGCGGACATCGTGGTCTGCTGCACACCGAGCCGTGGACCCCTGGTCACGTTCGAGATGATCTCGCCCGGCACCCACGTCATCGCCATGGGATCCGACCTCCTCGGCAAACGGGAGCTGGCCGATGATTTGCTTCTCGGTGCTGACCTGCTGGTCGCCGACGATGTGTCGATCGCTGGTCGTGTCGGCGAACTCGCCCATCTCGCCGAGGCTGCGGAACGGGCGGTCGATCTCGGCGATATCCTGACCGGCCGTTCGCCGGGCCGCACCTCTGACGAACAGATCAGCGTCTCTGATCATTGTGGTCTCGGCATCCAGGATGCCGCCATGGCCCAACTCGTGATGACCGGAGGGCCATCGTGATCGATCCCACGACCATCGGCGAGGCGGCGACCCGCATCGAGCCGCACGTGCGTCGCACCCCACTCCTGACCTCGGACCCGCTCTCGGAGCGGCACGGGGCCGACATCGCCATCAAGTGCGAGCACCTGCAGCGAACAGGCAGTTTCAAGGTTCGAGGTTCGGCCAATGTGGTGCACTCGTTGTCCCCCGACCTTGCGGCCGACGGGGTGATCACCGCGTCGTCGGGCAACCACGGCATCGGTGTTGCTACTGCGGCGGCGAGCCGGGGCTTTGCGTGCACGATCTATCTGCCGGAGGCTGCCGCCCCGTCGAAGATCGCACAGATCCGCCGCCTCGGCGCAGAGATCGTGCTCGTGGAGGGTACCGATACCAGCCGTGCCGAGATGGCGGCGCGACGGGCTGCCGAGGAGCGAGGCATCATCTATGTCTCTCCGTACAACGACCCGCGCATCATTGCCGGGCAGGGAACGCTCGGGAAAGAAATTCTCGAAGACGGCGCGGTCCCCGATGCTGTGGTGGTGTCGGTCGGTGGTGGTGGACTCATCTCCGGTATCGCAACATGGATCAAGGCGTCTTCGCCCTCGACGCTCGTGATCGGTGCGTCAGCGGCGAACGATCGGGCGATGGCTGCGTCGGTCGATGCCGGCGAAATCATCACCCCGCACTTCGAGCCGACGTTCTCTGATGGCACGGCTGGAGGGCTCGAGGACGACACGATCACGTTCGACATCTGTCGTGCGCTCGTCGACAGCTGGGTCGACATCAGCGAACTCGATATCGCTCGAGCGGTCGCTTCGATGGTCGACGATCATCACCATCTGGTCGAGGGGGCTGCCGGTGTGGCGCTTGCGGCAGCCACGCACTTCGCCGACACGAACCCCGGTACTCGGGTTGTCGCCGTGAGCTGTGGTGCCAACGTCGGTGCAACGTCGCTCGAGGCGATGTTGGCGATGGCCAACCGCTAGGCCAACGTTAACCCGATCCAGGCTGCGGCCACGCCGAACATGAAGGTTGCGGCCCCGTAGCGCCACGCCCATCCTCGGTCGATCTGGTGGATTTCGAAGAGTTCGGCCACGAATGTCGAAAAGGTCGTGAGTGCCCCAATGCCCGCAACGCCACCGATGAGTTGCGAGTCGGCGCTTGCGGTGGAGAGCAGTCCGAGCGCGAACGCGCCGCCGATATTCACGGCAAATGTCGCGATCGCCCGGATGGGTACGGACATCGACGCCTGCCAGCGAAGCAGTGTGCCGGCTGCGGCGGTGACGACGAACAACACGGCGATCACGCCGACACCGCCCGCCCACCAAGAAACGCGATCAGGCCGAGCCCGAGGCTGAGCACGCCCATTGCTGCTGCCCCGCCGGTGTTGCCAGCGTCGAGTCGCACGGCGAGGTCGACCGCGAGCCCCGAGAAGGTCGTGAGGCCACCGCACACCCCGACCCCCAAGGCCAAGCGGATCGGATGCTCGCGCTCGGGAAGGGCTGCAATGACGATTCCCAGAACGAAACAGCCGATAGGGTTGACTACCAGCAGGGTCGTCGCGGACGACCAGCCGAACTCACCGATTGCCCACCGCCCGACCGCGCCAGCGGCACCGCCGGCAAGGACGGCGGGTACGACTCGATCCATGACTGCACCGTAGAGTCTGGCCATGAACCTGGAGTCGATCCGTCACCAGTATGAGCAGGCGGGCCTCGACCTTGCCGATGTCGATCCGCACCCGATCGTGCAGTTTCGGACCTGGTTCGACGAGTGGGCGGCCACCGGTCCCCGTGATCCCGGGGTCGTGGTCGTGAGCACGGTCGACGCTTCTGGCTGGCCGTCGAGTCGAGCCGTGCTCCTGCGCGGTGTCGACGAGCGAGGCTTCGTCTTCTACACGAATCGGACCTCCACGAAGGGCAAGGCCCTCGATGCGACCAACCGTGCGGCGATGAGCTTCGTCTGGCACGACCTCGAGCGTCAGGTCCACATCGTCGGCTCGGCCGAACACGTCCCCGAGGCCGAGTCGGACGCGTACTTTGCGGGCCGCCCACGCGGCAGCCAGCTCGGCGCCTGGGCGAGCGATCAGTCGTCGGTGATCTCGTCCCGAGAGACGCTCGACGCTGCGGTACGCGAGTTCTCGGCACGATTCCCCGACGAGGTTCCGCGTCCACCGCACTGGGGTGGCTATCTCGTCCGTCCTCACCAGATTGAGTTCTGGCAGGGACGGCCGAGCCGCCTTCACGATCGCATTCGCTACCGACTCGAGGGTGACGACTGGGCGATCGAGCGCCAGTCGCCCTGATCAGTCTTGCCAGGTTTCGACGGCGACAACCAGCGTCTCGATCAACGCATCGACCTGGGGAGCCCGAGGTGTGCCCTCGTGGTCGCTCCAGTTCATCGCTTCCTTGTTCCACCGAATGGTCGGGGGCAGTTCCATCTGCACGCCGGCGTTGATCGGAAGGTTCACCGGATTGCGTGCGTGCTGACCCCGAAGGCCACCGGGGATTTCATCGACGACGTCGAGCACGCCGAACCGCTCGTCGAGCTCGGCGCGAAGGTGATCGGCCAGATGTGTCGCGAGTTCTCGGTTGCGCCCGCCGAGCAGCACGTCCCAGAAGTGATCGTCGCGGCCGTAGCCGTGCACGGCGATGACCGTGTCGACGTGCCCAACGAACGAGGCGAGCGCATCGCTCTCGGTCGGGTCGAACTTGGTGCTGGGAATGTGCTGTCGGAACGGAGCGGCCTGGATCACGCCGTAGTAGGACGATCCGGTTCGCTCGGCGACCTCGGCGGCGATGATGTCGGTGGTGCGTTCGAGGTTTCCACCGTGGAACGCCATGAGGCCAAACGAGCCTCGCAGCTCGCAGATCTCAGTGACCTCAGGACGCTCCAGCAGTGACCGCAGCACGGATTCGACGGTAGTTGTCGGCTTTGCGGTATGCCCACAGGGCGACCACGGCCACGAAAAATACCTCGAGAGGGACGCCACCGCGGAGCGGATCAGTGAACCAGTTGCCGATGCGGAACGGCCAGTTCGCCACGAAGCGTCCGATCGGGGCGATCAGGAAGTCGAAGCCATTGAAGGCTTCGAGGAAGAGCACGACCGCCGCCCACACGACGGCGAGCGACCCCTGGCGAAGTCGGTCACCAGGGTTGTCCTCGAACCAGGCCAGGAGGTAGAGCCCGGCAGTCAGCACGACGGTGAGCACACCGATGCGTTCCGGGGTGGCGTCGACGATCCAGTTGGAAAATGCGGCCTGGAAGGTCTCGAACTGGTCGACCAGCAGATTCGGGGCGCCGAGATCATCTTGGATTCGGATCTCCCAGACGCCGTAGTCGATCAGGTAGATGCCGGCGATGACGAGAACGCCGCCGGAGACCGCGCCCATGAACGGAAGGAGCCGCCGCATGTTGGTGGCAACGTTGTTCTTCGCCCGAGCAAGGCCCACGGTGAGGAAAAGAATGATGGTGCCCATGCCGAGGCTGTAGGCGAGGAAGCTTCCGACTCCCTGAACGAAGCCGTCGGTCGTGAAGACGTTCGACACTGCCGAGATGAACAAGCCGATCGTGCAGCTCAGCGAGACGACGGCATACGAAACGCCGAAGAGGAACATTGAACTGCTCTCGCGGCTGTCGGTGCCCTTGTTCAACTTCGGGATGCTCACCATGATCTGCCTGCCGGTGAACATGACGATCCCCATCGAGATGAGTGCAACACCGAGCGCGGCCGTGACATAGCCGAGGTACTCGACCACCGTGCCCTGGCTCAGGAACAATGAGATCAGAATCCCGAGCCCACCGAACACTGCAACGAAGCCCAGTGTCAGCATCGAGCCGACCCAAAGGCCGCGGGTGATCGCCCGCACCCTGGTGGGCTGTTCGGCCTCGCCGGTGCCGATGAAGTAGCCGATGTAGGTCGGCAACATGGCAAATCCGCACGGGTTGAACGCCGCCAACATGCCAACACTGAACGGGAACGCCAGCGCTTCGGTGCTCATCGGGCGATGTCCTCGATCTTGGCGGTCAGCTTGGTGGCGGTGAGCACACCCGACCAGGTTTCACGAACCACTCCCGCGGCGTCGACGAACACGGTGGTCGGCATGGCGAACCCGCCGAACCGCTCGAACACGTCGGCGTTCGGGTCCCATCCAAGGTCGTAGTTGACGCCGGTTTGCTCGACGATCAGCTCGGCATCGTCGAACCGGGCGTCGGTGGAGATCCCAACAAAGGCGACGTCACCGTCGAACGCCTGGAAGACCGCCTCGAACTCCGGCATTTCGGTCACGCATGGCGCACAGGCGCGAGAAAAGAAATTCACGACCAGTGGCGTGCCGGCGTAGGCGGCGAAGTTCGACGTGGATCCGTCGAAGGTCGTGAAGTCAATGTCGACGTCGGATCCGATCGCGTCGTCGTTTTGGAGGTCTTCGAGCGGAATCGGGTCGTTGGTGAGCCGGGCGACGTCGTTGTCACCGCTGCAGGCGCCCAAGAGCGCCGTCAGGCCGACGACGCCAAGGATGACGTGGCGACGGATCGGACGAACGGTGGGGGAATCAGACACGACAAGCTCCGTGGAAAACGCTAGCGGGCGTCACCATGAGCGAGGGCGTTGGGGGGAGCGTGCCCCCAGTACGGCGAAAACGACGAGATGGCGACACCCGGCATCGGGTGCCGAGTGTCGCCATCTTCGTTCCCAGGCCCACGGCCCGTTCCGGCTGCGGCCGGAGCTCGATCAACGTCACCCGGGCCGTGGGGGACGCCGGGACGGGCGGTGGGGGGATCGTGGGGTGGCGGGGTCCGGGGGACGACCCCGCCACCGGGTTCGGTAGGGACTCAGGCGGACCGCTTCTGGGTGGTGGCCTGCAGATGCATTGGGATCGGCACGACCGGCATCTGGTCCTCAGGACGGGCGACCTTCGGGGGTCGACCCCGTCGGCGCTTCATCGTCAGCATCTTGCCGTTGATGAAGAGTTGCCCACCCCACACGCCGAACAACTCGCGTCGGTGGAGCGCCCCTTCGAGGCACTCGGCCAGCACCGAACAGTCGGCGCACACGCGCTTGGCTGCGGCGATATCGCCGATGTCCTCGCTGAAGAAGAGATCCGCAGCGTTTGGTACGGCACGGCACGCCGCGATGTCCTCCCAGGGGAGGTCACCGATGCTGATGGTGGTGTGAATGTTGGTGTCGACGAGGGTTTGCATGACCTCGTCTCCTCTCTTGACGTGGATGGTGTTTGTCGGGGGAACCGGGGCGAAAAGCAGGAAGACCGCCAGGTTGCTGGCGGCCTCGGTGCGTTTCCCCTGTTGTGGGTGGCTGGGATCAGCCAGGGGGTGCTCCGGTGGGCCGCTGGTCGGCATACGGCTTCGTCACGAAGAGGAAGGAACCGAGCCAGGCGCCGCCGTACGAACGCGCGAACGCACGCGCGCATGCATCGGCCGTGGTGGCGACGTGATGCTCGTGGCACGTGATCTGGTTCATCGGGACGGCTCCTTGGGCGAGGCCATGCGCGACCGGACGGTCCGGCGACATCAACGATGGCGGGCCGTTTGCAAATCGTCAACCGAATTACGACCGGAATCTCCCGAAATTGCTACGGTCCACCCCGTGCCGGAGCCGGGAGCCGCTGAAATGACGCCGAAACCGGCCACGGGGCGGGTCTTCGAGAACGCTCGCCGGATTCGACTCGCTGAGGTCGATCCGACCGGCCGCTGCCGCCTCGATGCCACGGTGCGCCAACTGCAGGATGTCGCCCGGGACGATTCCACCGACTCCGGGCTGACCGACCCCATGACGTGGGTGGTTCGCCGCACGATGCTCGACGTCCACCGGGCACCGGTCTTCCAGGAACAGGTCACGCTGGCGACCTGGTGTAGTGGCCATGGGGGACGGTGGGCCGAACGCCGTACCGAGATCTGGGGCGACGAGGGTGCTCATGTCGAGGCGGTGACGATTTGGATCTATGTCGATGGTGAGACCGGTGCGCCCCGCAAGCTCAACGATGATTTCTTCGACATCTACGGTTCGGCCACGGAGCGCAAGGTTTCGGCCCGTCTCCAACTCCCGAATCAGGCCCCCGACGATGCCGCCGAGCTTGCGTGGCCGATCCGGTTCGTCGATCTCGACGCGCTCGGCCACGTCAACAACGCCGCCCAGTGGGCGCCGGTCGAGGAGGTTGCCCACCGCACCGGCATGCAGCTCGAAGGGGTCCGAGCTCAGCTTGAGCACGGGGGCGAGACCCCGCCGGGTTCGGCCATCATCCGCTGGACGGGCGACACCGGCGGTTTCCGTACCTGGCTCACCACCGAGGCGGGCATGGGTAGTGCGGCCGAGGTGCGGCCGTTGTGAGTCGCTGATCAGCCGGCGTCGGAGAGTTCGAAGTAGAGCAGGCCGCCGTCGTCTCGGTGGGTGACTGCCTCTCCGGCCAACCGAAGGTGCTCAAGGTGGGCGAACGTCTCGCTCGCCGCCATGTCGCCCCACGAGCGTTCGCGGAACAGAACCTTCATCCACTCGGTAACCGGCGCATCGCCGGTGCCCCCCGCCGCATCGCGCAGCAACTGCAGGCGATCATGGTGGTGCTCCTTGATGAAGCCGCAGCGGCCCTGGCAGTCCTCGAATGGATGGCCGTGAGCCGGCAGCACGGTTGTGAGCCCCTCGAGCGCTGCAACCCGGTCGAGCGAATCAAAGAAGGTCGCCAGCGGGTCGTCGACGGTGGTCGAGCCGGCGATGTGGGGGGTGATCGTCGGCAGAACGTGATCGCCCGACAGCAGCACACCATCGGCCGGATCCCACAGACAGAGGTGGTCGACGGTGTGGCCGGGGGTATGCATGGCAAACCACTCACGGCCAGCGAAGCGCAACGGATCGCCGTCGGCGACCCGGATCGTGGCCTCCGGCGACAGGAACCGCTGTCCGCCTGCGTCGGCCTGGATCATCCGGATGATGGCGTGATCGGGCGGCGGCTCCCGGCGGGTGCCCCACGGCGTTTCGCCGAATTGCGTGAAGCGTTCCTTCCAGAGATCGACGATCTCCGCTTCGGTCATGTCCGC
Source organism: Acidimicrobiaceae bacterium (assembly GCA_002729125.1). Classification (GTDB taxonomy): domain Bacteria; phylum Actinomycetota; class Acidimicrobiia; order Acidimicrobiales; family Aldehydirespiratoraceae; genus UBA11606. Next base: position 15,034 of record PBTQ01000074.1, read on the forward strand.
GATCAATGGCTCCAGGTCGTCGTTGGCTTCAGCGGTGAACGAGGTGAACGCTTCGTGGGTCAAGACGTCGGCGCCGGCGGCCTCGCGCAGTTGGGCGCTGCCACCGAAGTGGTCGGGGTGGGAATGGGTGACAACGACCGTGTGCACTCGTTCGACCGGAATTTTGGCCTGCTTCAGCCGGGACATGAGCGCGTTCCACGACTCAGGGCCGGGGAGTCCAGGGTCGACGAGGGCGACACCGTCCCCGTCGACGAGGGCGTAGCAGTTGACGTGACCGAGACCGGGCAACGAGATCGGCAGCTGCATCCGCAGGACGCCATCAGCGACCTCCGTGACCTCTTCGGACGCGGGCTCTTGTTCCTGCTTCGTGTAGGTGGGGGAGCTCACGCTCTGCAGGCTAGGAGGAAGTGTCGCGGGAAACGAAAAGCGCCTGCCGGTAGTGGCGTAGCTCTTCGAGGCTCTCGCGGATGTCGTCCAGGGCACGGTGGCCGCCGGCTTTTTTCGGCGCCGTCTTGAGGGCGTCAGGGTTCCAACGGCGAGCGAGTTCCTTCAGAGTAGAGACGTCGATCGAGCGGTAGTGGAGGAACTCCTCGACCTCGGGCAGATGGGCGGCGAGGAAGCGACGATCGGTACCGATCGAGTTGCCGCACAGCGGCACGGTTCGGGCCTCGGGGATGTGCTCTTGCAGGAAGGCGAGCGTCTGCGCACCGGCCTCCTCAAGACTGATCGTCGATGCGGTGATCTGGTCGAGCAGGCCACTTCGGGTGTGCATGTTGGTGACGAAGTCGTCCATCTCGGCCAACTGCTCTGTCGCGGCGTGGACGATCAGGTCGGGTCCCTCGGCGATCAACTCGAGATCGTCGTCGGTGAGCAGCGTGGCAATCTCGACGATCACGTGTCGGCCGGGTTCAAGTCCCGTCATCTCCAAGTCCATCCAGGCGAGCATCGTGTCAGGGTAGACGGCTGCGTCCGCTAGCTTCGCACCGTGCTTGATCTCCCCGTCCTCCGCTTCGACCCCGACCTGCCGCTCCCGGGCTACGCGCGAGCGGGTGACGCCGGTATCGACCTGGTCGCCCGAGAGGACGTCACCCTTGCTCCCGCCGGCGGCCGGGCCCTCGTCGCCACTGGTATCGCAATTGCGCTTCCGGCGGGCTACGCAGGCCTGGTCCAGCCGCGGAGCGGTCTCGCGTTCAAGCACGGGGTCACCGTCTTGAACACCCCGGGCCTGATCGACTCTGGTTACCGGGGTGAGCTGAAGGTGTGCCTGATCAACCACGACCCGACCGAACCGTTCGAGGTCGCCCGCGGTGAGCGCATCGCCCAGCTCGTCGTACAGGCGGTCGAGCATGTCACATTCGTCGAGGTCGACACGCTGGACGACAGCGAGCGAGGCGACAAGGGCTTCGGGTCGAGCGGTCGCTGAGTCAGTCGACCGGCGCCGGCGCCTTCCGAAGCCGTAACCAGCCTCGGTCGGGGTCGAGGTCGTAGGCGTCGATCAGCGGCGAACACACCTTGTCGAACCGGGCGACCGCGTCGCCGCGCAACGCTTCGGTTCGGCCGGCTGCGATCTCGACCTCGAGGTGGCCGTCGTCGAACCGAAACGTTGCGACGAGTTCGGTATCGCCGTCCGCGTCGGAGCCATCGAGCAGCAGGATCACCGCTTCGTCGACGGCTAGCCGCAGTTCGTCGATTTCTGCGAACGAGAGTCCTTGCCGGATCCCGAGCGCGGCTCCGCCGACCCGCACGATGCGCCCGTATTCCGGGCGGGCGGGGATGCGGAGGAGGACCTCGTCGGTCGGGTCGGACACGGGTGGCAGTCTCGCACGAAGACGCCCGTTGGGGCATGCGCCGATACCGTGCGGCCATGACCGTGCTTGTCGATGCGGCCTTGTGGGAGTGGCAGGGCGCGCGTTGGGCTCATCTCATGAGCGACGAGTCGTTCGACGAACTCCACGAGTTCGCGCAACGCATCGGTAAGCGTCGGCTCGGCTTTCAGGGCGACCACTACGACGTCGAAGAGGTCGATCGGCGCCGTGCGATCGCACTCGGGGCGGAGGCGGTCGACAGTCGAGAACTCGTCCGCCGGATCCGCGAGGCCGGCCTGCGCCGTCGCGGTGACAAGCCGTCGTGGCAACGGGTTGCCTACGCCCCGAGAGGACGGACGCTCGATCTCAGCAGCCGTCTCGTTGCATTCGGCGATCCGGGTGTGCGGCTCCGGGCGATGTTGCCCTTCGTCCGTTCGCTCGACCAGGCGAGCCGCTCGGGCCTCTATGTCGACGATCAGCACCTCGTGATGCTTTTCGACTGGGTTGGGCCCGAGTCCGTCGTCGAACTCGAGGGCATCGACCGAGTCTGGGCCGGTGAGCCGCGGGCTGACGGCGAGCGGAGTCTGGAGCTTTTCGTTCGGCGGTGATTCTCGATCTGACCGGCGACGACTACCGTCGCCCCATGATCGGCAAGCTCCAGAAGAAGCTCCCCATCGTCACCGAAGATCCCGTCGAGCTGTCGAGCCGCGTGATCGACGCCGGTGTCCACGATGAGCAGGTCAACCGCGTGACGCAGACCCTGAGCGTTCTCGACGACGATCTTTCGATCGTCGAGTCGTTCAGCAACATCGTCTCGTTCCGCACCGATGAGGGCCTGGTGTGTTTCGACTCCTCCGGCCAGATCACTGCGGGCCGCACGATGGAGGCACTGCGAGGCTGGACCGACGATCCCATCCACACATTGATCTACACGCACGGCCACGTCGACCATGTCGGCGGCAGCGGGGTGATGGCGGCCGATGCCGCCGATCGCGGCCATGAGCGGATCCGGGTTGTCGGGCATCACTGTGTCGCCGACCGGTTCCGTCGTTATGAACTCACAAACGGCTACAACACCGACATCAACATGCGGCAGTTCGGCGGTGTCGGCGGGGTGAAGGACATGGCGCTTGGCGATGTGCCGCGGTTCTTGCCCGACGACGTGTTGTGGCCTGATCTCGAGGTCGGGTCGAGCCACACGCTCAGCATCGGCGGTCGTGAGTTCGAGATGCGCCATGCGAAGGGCGAGACCGACGATCACCTCTGGACCTGGGTGCCCGGTCACAGGGCGCTGTGTGTCGGTGACCTCGTCACCTGGGTGTTCCCCAACTGCGGCAACCCGCAGAAGGTCCAGCGCTATCCGTTGGAGTGGGCCCGGGCGCTGCGGGAGATGATGACCTACGAGGCCGAGTGGCTGCTCCCGGCACACGGACTCGTCGTTCGCGGCGCTGATCGGGTCGCGACCGTGCTTGGCGATCTCGCCGGTGCGCTCGAGCTGCTCACCGAGGAGACACTCGCGATGATGAACGCAGGCGAGTCGCTCGACGCGATCGTCCACCAGGTCACCGTGCCAGATGACTTGCTCGTGAAGCCGTGGATGCAGCCGGTGTACGACGAGCCCGAGTTCGTCGTTCGCAATCTGTGGCGGCTCTACGGCGGCTGGTGGGACAAGAACCCGGCCCACCTCAAGCCGGCCCCCGAAATCGTGTTCGCGGCTGAGATGGCTGCGTTGGCGGGTGGTGCCGACGCCCTCACGGCGCGAGCGACAGAGCTCGCCGCCACCGGCGACCTTCGGCTTGCCTGTCAGGTGGTGGAGCTTGCCGTTCAGGCCGACTCGGAGTCGACCACCGCGCACGGCGCTCGTGCCGAGATCTACCAGCAGCGGCGCAACGAGGAGTTCAGCCTCATGAGCAAGGGGATTTTCGCCGCTGCTGCTCGTGAGAGCCGCGCCATCGCCGACCAGTGATGGAGCGCACCTACGTCGTCGCAGGTCGCCTGCGCGGGCGCCGCCGGTAGCCTGTGTGGTCGTGGCGCTCTATGTGCAGAAGTTCGGCGGGACCTCCGTCGGCACCCCAGACCGAATCCGCGAAGTCGCCGACCACGCCGCCCGATGTGTGAAACGCGGCGATCAGGTCGTGCTGGTCGTGTCGGCCATGGGGAAGGAGACCGATGAACTCCTCCGACTCGCCGGCGACGTCAGCACGTCGAAGCCCGGTCGTGAGATGGACATGCTCATCACCGGTGGTGAACGCAAAGCCTGCGCGCTCGTGGCGATGGCGCTCACCGACCTGGGTATTGAGAGTGAGTCGTTCACCGGCAGCCAGGCCGGGTTTTTGACCGACACGACGCATCGCAACGCCAAGATTCTCGAGGTCAACCCTCGGCGCATCGCCGACGCCGTGGCGGCCGGCAAGGTTCCGGTCGTCGGTGGCAGTCAAGGCGTGTCGACCGATCACGATGTCACCTTCTTCGGTCGAGGTGGCTCCGACACCACGGCTGTCGCCCTCGCCCATGCGCTCGATGCCGATGCCTGCGAGCTCTACACCGATGTCCCCGGTGTCTTCACCACTGATCCGCGGCTGGTCCCCGAAGCCCGCAAGATGGATCACATCTCGTTCGACGAACTGCTCGAGATGACCGCCACCGGCTGTCCGAAGCCGGCCATGCGGTCGGTCGAGCTCGCCCGAAGCTACGGCGTGAAACTCCACGTCCGCAGCGCCTTCAGTTGGGTGCCCGGTACCTGGGTGTCCGAGGAGCCTTCCATGGAAAACGCCATCATCTCCGCCGTTACCCACGACACCTCCGAGGCCAAGATGACGGTCTCGGGTGTGCCGGATCAGCCAGGTGTAGCCGCCAAGCTGTTCCGCTCGCTGGCCGACGCCGATGTCAATGTCGACACGATCGTGCAGAACGTCTCCGATGCCGGCGCGACCGACATCAGCTTCACCTTGCCGCACGACCAGGTGTCGGCGGCGACGACGACCGTCGACGCGCTTGTCGCCGAGATCGGCGCGAAGGGCGTTGTGACCGATACCGGGATCGGGCGAGTGAGCCTCACCGGGGCTGGGATGCAAACCAATCCCGGCGTGGCCGCCACGATGTTCGAGACCTTGTCGACCAGCGGCATCAACATCGAGATGATCTCCACCTCGGCGATCCGTATCTCGTGTGTCGTTCGAGAGGATCAGGCCGATCAGGCCGTCACCGTGTTGCACGCAGCGTTCGAACTCGACAAGGCACCGGCTGACCGGTCCGATATCTGACCCAGCGGAACTCCCTCTCGTTGCTGGCGCGAGAGGACTCACGTTCCCATCCGCCGCGGGTCAGATGGTGCGGTCGCTGTGTGCGAAACTTCTGTGATGGATCTCGGTTCGCTCCTCAACCCCACGTCGACGGCGGTGCTCACCATGGAGCTGCAGCGGGGTGTGGTCGGTGACCTCGCAGCCCTTCCACACCTCCGAGATGCCGCCGCACTCGTTTCGATGCCGGACAACGCCGGTCGGATTTGTGCCTCGGCCCGCACCGCTGGTGCCACCGTCGTGCACTGCACGGCTGAGTTCCGCCCCGACCGCAGGGGATCCGCCACCAATGCCCGGATCCTGGGCGCCTCCCAGAAGCTCAACGGCGATCGGCTCGATAGCGGGCAGCCCGGCACCGAGCTGATCCCGGAGCTGGGAGCCGATGCCGGCGATCTCGTCGTTGCTCGCACCCACGGACTAACCCCCTTCGTTGCGACCGAGCTCGATCAACTTCTGCGCAACTGCGGTGTCCGGACGGTCGTGGCCGTCGGCAACTCGATCAATATCGGGATTCTCGGGCTCGTGCTCGCAGCGGTTGACCTCGGCTATCAGGTCGTCGTGCCGAGTGACGCAGTGGTGGGTGTGCCGGTCGAGTACGGCGAGTCGGTGATGGAAAACACGATCTCGCTGCTCGCAACGGTCGTGCCGACCGACGACGTGGTCGACGCCTGGTCCTGACGCCTCCGCCGGGCCGGCACCGCCTTGGTGCTGCCTAGGACGCCGTCACCGTCTCGGTGTCGACTCCAGCGCGCATGACCTTGCCGGCGATTGCACCGGTCGCCGTGCCGTCGGCAACGGATACGACACCATTGACGAGCACTCGGCTGATGCCGGTGGCCTCGCTCCAGAGCCGCTTCGAGCCGCCGGGGAGATCGAACATCAGCTCGACGTCGGTGGCACCGACCGTCTCGGGATCGAACACGACGATGTCGGCATGCCAACCCTCGGCGATGCGACCTCGCTCGGTGAAGCCGAATAGTCGGGCTGGAACGTCGGTGAGGTGACGAACGGCGTTCTCCATCGACGTGAGCTGACGGCCGCGTAGACAGTCGGCCAGCCAGGCGGTGGTGTACGGCGCTCCGGCCATGCGATCGAGATGGGCGCCGGCGTCCGAACCGCCGATCATCACGTTGGGGTGTTCCCACGCCTGGGCCCGGAGACGCCATGACTCTGCGTCGTCGTCGGTTGGCAAGGGCCACCAGACCGTCTTGAGGTCGTCGTTGAGGGAGATCTCGACCATCGTGTGGAAGGCCCGCTGGCCTCGCTCGCGAGCGATGTCGCCGAGTGTTCGACCTTTCAGACCCTTGTTGGCTTCGGAGTAGGTGTCGCCGACCATGTAGGTGTCCCAGCCGGTGAGGCGGGAGAACACGCCGGCCTCGGGCAGCGCGGCCTGGTTCTCGAGCCAGGTGACGACCTCGGGATCGCGGAGCTTCTCCATCCGGGCGTCGATCCCCATGTTGAAGTAGTCCATCCAGCCCGGCAGCTGGAACAGGGCGCAGAACGTGCCGAGGCTCATGTTCATGCCGACGAGGATCGGCATCGTGAGCGCGACGACCGTTGCGCCGGCCTCGTTGGCCTTCTCGCATGCGTCGAGCTGGTTGCGGTAGGCGTCGGGCCGCGCTGAGTCGATGGTGAGGACGTTCCAGTTGATGGGCCGGTTGGCGGTGACCGACATCTTGGTCATCAGTTCGACTTCGTCGTCGTCGAAGCCGTTGAGGCACCCGTCGGCGACCCATTCGAGGGTCGTGCCCTCGTGCAGCGAGGTTTCCTCGCACAGTTCCAGGACTTCTTCCCACGCAGCCCAACGGCTCGGCACGGGTTGGCCGTCGGCGTCGGAGTGGGTGAATGAACGCCCGGTTGAAAAGCCGAAGCCCCCCGCCTCGATCGAGGTCTTGAGGAGGGCCCGCATCTCGGCCAGTTGCTCAGGCGTAGCCTCGTGACCGACCGAGTCGTCCTTCATCACCATGCGTCGGATCGCAGAGTGCCCGACCATGAAGGCGACATTGATGGCGGTGCCGCTCTCCTCGACCCGGTCGAGGTACTCGGCGAAGCTCAGCCAGTTCCAGGGCACGCCCTGCTCGAGTGCTTCGAGGGCCATGCCCTCGACCTTGGTCATCATGTGCTTGAGGTACTCGCCGTCGGCTGCATCGCCGAGTGGCGCGAGCGAGAAACCACAGTTGCCGGCCACCATCGAGGTGACCCCGAAGAGGTTCGATGGTGTCGAGTGCGGATCCCAGAAGATCTGGGCGTCGTAGTGGGTGTGGGGGTCCACGAACCCCGGACATACGATCTGGCCGGTGGCATCGATCGTCTCGGTCGCCTCCTCGGTCACGCCGCCGTCGGCGGTGGACCGGATCGCAACGACGCGACCGTCCTTGATGCCGATATCGGCAGCGAACCCTTCGGCGCCGGTGCCGTCGACAACCGTGCCGCCCTTGATGACTACGTCGAGCATCCAGTCATCGTACCGGTGACCTGACGAGGCGTCAGATTCGGGCGGTCCGTCCAGCCGTGTGGATGTGCGAGGATGCGCGCATGAGCGAACGGACCGCGGCGCTTCGCGCCCAGATGACCCCGGAGGAGAAGGCCCACTTCGTTGCCGGAGTCGACATGTGGCACACCGGCTTGATTGAGCGTCTCGGCATCCCGGCGTTGAAGGTCACCGACGGCCCGAATGGTGCCCGTGGCGACGGCCTTCTCGGCACCGGCACTCCGACGGCTTGCATTCCGTCGGGCGCGGCGCTCGGCGCGACCTGGGATCCGGATCTGGTGCAGGAACTCGGCTCGCTCCTCGGTGAGGAGTCGAGGATGAAGTCGTCCCATGTGCTCCTCGCCCCGACCATCAACCTCCATCGCTCACCGAAGGGTGGCCGGAACTTCGAGTGCTACAGCGAGGATCCACTGCTCTCCGGCAAGATCGCCGCCGGGTTCATTCGGGGCGTGCAGTCGCACGGTGTCGCGGTGACCGCCAAGCACTTCGTCGGCAACGATTCTGAGTTCGAGCGCAACACGATCGACTCGCAGATGGATGAACGCACCCTGCGCGAGGTCGCCCTCCTGCCGTTCGAGATCGCGGTGAAGGAAGGCAGCGCATGGGGGATCATGACGGCCTACAACCGCTTGAACGGGGTGTACTGCTCCGAAGATCCGTGGCTGTTGGACACGGTGTTGCGCAAGGAGTGGGGCTTCGACGGGTTCGTCGTCACCGACTGGTTCGCCAACGGCTCGACGGCAGGTTCGGTGGCAGCACGTTTGACCCTTGAGATGCCCGGCCAGGGTCGTTTCTATGGTCAGGCGCTCGCCGAGGCGCTCGAGTTGGGCGAGGTGGATGAGACGGACGTCGACGTGTTGGTCGACGACCTGCTCCTCCTGATGGAGCGCACCGGCGTTTTCGACGGTGTCGGCGGCGAACCGGAGAAGCCCCTTGACCGGCCAGAGGACCGCGCCCTCAACCGTCGCGCCGCTGCCGCCGGTTCGGTGCTCTACCGAAACGACGGTGTGCTCCCACTTGACCCGTCAACGCTCGGCTCGATCGCCGTGGTCGGCCCCAGCGCGATGCATGCCCGGGTGATGGGTGGAGGCTCAGCCAACGTCCGGCCCTACCACGACACCCCGCCACTTGACGCGCTGATGGATCGTTTCCCCGATCTCGACATCCGCTACGCCCGCGGCGCCGATATCGACCGAGCGGTTCCGCCGATCACCCGACCACTGCTCGACGGTGTTGCTCGTATCGAGTTCTTCGAAGGATGGACGTTCGATGGCGACATCGTCGCCGTTACCGAGCAACCCAACACCCGTCTGCTCGCTTTCGGCTCGCCTGCCCCTGGGGTCGAGTCTGAACGCTGGAGTGCGCGCGTCGTGGCGACGATCGTCCCCGAGGCCTCTGGCGCCCATCGCTTCACCCTCACCGAGTCCGGTCGTGCGGTTCTGCGGGTGAACGGCGAGACCATCATCGACGCCAGTGTTCCCGATATCGAGCGCGGCGATTCCTTCTTCGGCTTCGGATCGATTGAGATGTCGGCCGACATCGACCTCGAAGCCGGCGAGGCCGTCACCGTCGAGATCGAGTTCACCAATGAGGGTGCAATCCTGCTGGCAGGGGTGATCGTCGGTGGCAAGGCCATCGTCGAACGCGATTTCGTCGGCGAGGCCGCTGCCTTGGCCGCTGAGTGCGACGTTGCCGTCGTCGTCGTCGGGACCAATGACGACTGGGAGACCGAGGGCCGCGATCGGGACCTGTGGGAACTTCCCGGCGGTCAACCTGCGCTGATCCGAGCCGTGGCTGTTGCGAATCCGCGCACGGTCGTCGTCCTGAACGTCGGCTCGCCACACAGCCTTGATTGGCTCGACGAACCGGCTGCTGTGCTGAGTGTCGGATTCGGCGGGCAGGAACTGGGTGAAGCGGTTGTCGACATGCTCGTCGGCGACCTCGAGCCGGGCGGCCGTGCCCCCACCACGATCGGTGCCCGCTACGAACACTTCGCCGCCTACCCGAACTATCCGGGGGAGAACAGCGTGACCCGGTATGGCGAGGGCGTTTTCTGCGGTCACCGTTGGCACGACGCGATGGGGATCGAGCCTGTGGTCGCGTTCGGCGAGGGACTCGGATACTCGACCTTCGGGTTCGGTGCCCCGGAGGTTCCCGACACGATCGACGCTGGCGAGGGTCTCACCGTGCGAGTGCCGGTGACCAACACCGGCGCCCGTCGCGGGAGCGAAGTCGTGCAGGTCTACGTCGAACCGACGAATGCTCACCCGATCCGACCGGTGCGCGAACTCAAGGGGTTCGCAAAGGTCACGCTGGAACCCGGTGCGGCGGCCGAGGTCGAGATCGACCTGTCGCCCCGGGCGTTCGCCTATTTCGATCCCGGCGATCCGGTGTACGGCGAACTTTCGGCGAACTCGCTCGTGCCCGCTGGTGGTGGCGTGGCTCATCGCGAGCAGGCTGGATGGTACGTCGACTCCGGCACCTACCGGGTCTGGGTGGGGCGCTCGTCGCGTGAGTTCTCGGCAGTGGAGGACGTCACAGTTTCCGGTGACGTCCGTCTCGATCCCTGACCGTGCTGTTTCCGGTTTGTCGGAAACGCCGCCACTCGTGCAAGCGTTCCGTCCTGCGTACAGTCAGTACGTCCCCCGCCAAAGGAGGCCCGCATGTTTTTCGGCCGCGACAAGCAGACTATGCCCGAGCCCGATCAGGCCCTTCCTGGTCGTTCCGAGGCAGTGCTGGTCCAGCCCGCCCATCTTGTGCTCGATACGCCACTCGACGGCCCCGTGCCTGAGACCTACGAGCTCGCCGTCTTCGGCCTCGGCTGTTTCTGGGGCGCTGAACGTTTCTACTGGCAGCTCCCTGGCGTGCACACGACCGCAGTCGGCTACGCCGGCGGCTACACCCCCAACCCGCTCTACGAAGAGGTGTGCACCGGCAAGACCGGCCACAACGAGGTCGTCCGGGTCGTTTACAACCCCGCCGTCGTCACCTACGACGACTTGCTGAAGATCTTCTGGGAGGTCCACGACCCCACCCAATTCATGCGGCAGGGCAACGACATTGGCACCCAATACCGCAGCGAGATCTATGTGTACTCCGAAGAGCAACGGGAGGCCGCCGAGGCGAGCAAGCGGAAGTACCAGGACGCGTTGAGCTCTCGAGGTTTTGGCGAGATCGAAACCACGATCGTCGACGCGCCGACCTTCTACTTCGCCGAGGAATACCACCAGCAGTACCTCCACCGGAATCCGATGGGCTACTGCAACCACGGCTTCTGCCAGGTCAGCTACGACTGACGTTCTCCATCGGCCTCAGGGCTTCACCGAGGCGAGCCGCAAACCGACCTGACCCCGGGCGCAGTCGCCGGGGCCGTGTTCGAAACCTTGGCGGCACGCTGGGCTGGTTCAGATGCTCTGCCTCGGGAAGCCGGGGCCCTCGTGGTCGGTGCCGGCCATCGAGGCGTTGAGTCGAGCCTTGCTCATGAGCTCGGCGATGACCGGACCCATGTCGGCGGGGTCGTCGGTCTGCTTGGCGACGGGGCCAAGGTGCCAGCCCTCGGCGATGCCGAGATTCTCACCGCGGATGTCGAAGCAGCGGCCGGTGACGTTCTGTGCCTCGGGTGAGGCGAGCCAGGTGGTGATGACGGCGATCCAGCGCGGGCTGATGGCCTCGGCGAGCCCGTCGGGAGCGTTGTCGCCACCCATCAGGTCGGCGGTCATGCGGCTCCAAGCGGTGGGCGCGAGGCAGTTGACGGTGACGCCGTACTTGGCGAGTTCCTGGGCGGCGATGAGTGAGAAGGCGGCGATGCCGGCCTTGGCGGCGCCGTAGTTGGTCTGGCCGACATTGCCGTAGATGCCCGATGGCGACGCCGTGTTGATGATGCGCCCGTAGACGTCTTCGCCGGCTTTGGCCCTTTCACGCCAGTACTTGGCGGCGTGGTTGCTCGGGGCGAAGGTGCCCTTGAGGTGCACGGCGATGACGGCGTCCCAGTCGTCCTCGCTCATCGAGAACAGCATGCGGTCGCGGAGGATGCCGGCGTTGTTGACGATGATGTTGATGTCGCCGAACGTGTCGATGGCCTGCTGCACCATGGCATTGGCCTCGTCGAAGACGGCGACGTTGCCCCCGTTGACGACCGCCTCGCCGCCCATGGCCTCGATCTCGGCCACGACGTCCTGGGCTGGGGTGGCGTCGGCGCCACCACCGGCGGCATCGCCGCCGAGGTCGTTGACGACGACTTTGGCGCCTTCCGACGCCATCATCAGTGCGTGTTCGCGGCCGATACCGCGGCCGGCGCCGGTGACCAGCGCGACCTTTCCGTCGAGAATGCCCATGGCCCCTCCTCGGGGTGATGTTGATTGCCCTCGCTGGGAGAGCGAACGTGAACGATCGTTAGCGTGCCAGGAATTCGGTGGAGCGGCTACTTCATTGCGCCACGCACGAGCGGATGTGGCAAACCGAACCTGAGGACGGGCCGATCCAGTCGAGGCTGAGCCATGATGGCGGCGTGATTGACGTTGTGGATCTGCTGCAACCCGAACTGACCGAGGTCAACCGCCTTCCCGCGCGGCCGCCGTTGACGCCATATCCCGATGTCGAGTCAGCGCGAGACGGTGTTGGCACGCCCTGGCGTCGGTCGCTTGACGGTGCCTGGCGATTCCGCCTGGTGACGTCGCCGTCTGCCGCACCCGCTCGATGGATGCACCCGACCACCTCGGATGAGCGCTGGCGCACAATCGATGTGCCGGGCTGCTGGACCCGTCAAGACACCGGTGATCTGCCTCACTACACGAACATCGTGATGCCGTGGCCCGATACCGAGGCTCCCTATTCGCCGCTGGAGAATCCGACCGGCCTTCACCGCACGTCGTTTTCGGTGCCGCGTGCCTGGCGTAACCGTGACGTGATTGTGCACCTTGGCGGCGCCGAGAGCGTTGCGGTCGTGTGGTGTAACGGCACGTTCGTCGGTATGGGCAAGGACTCGCGTCTGCCGTCGGAGTTCGACCTCACCCCTCACCTCGTCAGCGGTACGAATCTGCTGGCCATCATGGTGATCCGGTATTCCGATGCAACGTGGATCGAGGATCAGGACCACTGGTGGCACGCAGGCCTTCACCGGTCAGTGCATCTCGAGGCTCGAGGCCGCATCAGGGTCGACGACATCCATGTCGGGGCCGACTTCGACGCAGTGACGGGCACTGGCCGTCTCTCGGTGTGGGCGCACCTGCATGGTTCGACCGGTTCAGAGTCGATCCGCACTTGGCTGGAGACGCCGGCCGGCACGCAAGTCGGCACCGTGCTCGACGCTGAGGTTGCCGACCGGGGTCGTGGCTCGCAATTCGAAGAGGTCCTCACCGCCGTGACTCACCCGGGCCCGGTCGCATCCGTTTCGGTCGACCTCGTGAAGATCCGGCCGTGGACGGCCGAGACCCCGAATCGGTACCGAGTCGTCACCGAGCTTCTCGACGGCACAGGCTCGGTGATCGAGGCGCACGCCACGATGACGGGCTTTCGGCGGGTCGAGGTGGTCGATCGACGCCTGCGCATCAACGGTACGGACGTGAAGATCATCGGTGTCAACCGGCACGATCACCACCCGGTCACTGGCAAGACCGTCAGCGTCGACGAGATGCGTGAAGAGCTCGTGTTGATGAAGCAGCACAACCTCAACTCGATCCGCACCGCCCACTACCCGAACGATCACCGGCTCCTCGAGCTGTGCGACGAGCTCGGCCTGTATGTCATCGACGAGGCCAACATAGAGTGCCACGGCCGCGAGATCTCGCTCGCCCACGACCCCCGTTACGAGCGGGCGATCCTCGAACGCACCCAGCGCCTCGTGCGGCGCGACCGCAACTTTGCCTGCGTGATCGGCTGGTCGCTCGGCAACGAGTCGGGTCACGCCCCCGTACACAGCTCGGCAGCTGCCTGGATTAAGCATGTCGATCCGACCCGCTTTGTGCATCACGAAGGCGCCGAACGGTGGCGGCTCTCGTATAGCGGGGTGGCGCATCACGACCTGCTCCGAGCGCCGACCGCATCCGAACGGTTGAGCAATGACGTCGTCACCACGATGTACCCATCGATCCGCCATGTTGCGCTGTGGGCCGAGTGGGCGGAAAAGACCGGTCTCGACGACCGCCCGATGCTGATTTGCGAGTTCTCCCATGCGATGGGGAACTCGAACGGGTCACTCGACGAGTACCTCGACCTCTTCTGGAATCAGCCGGCCGTAGCCGGTGGCTACCTGTGGGATTGGCGTGACCAGGGTCTTGCGGAGACCGACCACAACGGCCGCTTCTTCTGGGCCTACGGCGGTCACTTCGGCGACGAGCCGAATGATGCGAACTTCTGTATCAACGGTCTCGTCGGGCCCGACCTCGTTCCGCACCCTGCCATGCGAGAGCTCGCCTGGGGCGCTCGCCCGGTCACCGTCGAGCATCTCAGCGGCAAGCGGGTCCGGGTCACCAACCGCTATGCCTTCGCCGATTTCTCGGGTCTGCAGTTGCGGTGGTCGGTCGAGGTCGACGGGAAGCGGGTCGAGCGAGGCACGCTCGATATCGACCTCGCAGCGGGCACAAGCACGACCGTGACGATCCCGTTCACCACGAAACGACCCGATGGGGAAGTCCACCTGCTCGTCGAAACCGTCGCCCGTCGGGCGACCTTGTGGTGCGCGAAGGGCCATGTCGTCGCCTGGGACCAGATTGCGCTGAACGACATCGTGACGGCCGTGCCTCGGCCGAAACGGAGGCGGGCGATTGAGGTCGAGACCAGCGATACCGGGATCGCCGCCATCACGATCGGCGGGGAGACTGTCGTCAGCGGCGACATCAGCGGCTGGCTCTGGCGAGCTCCGACCGACAACGACGGTGTGAGTCAGGGTTGGATGAGCAAGGTCACAGGCGTTCGCATCGATTGGCTTCGATGGGGGCTCGATCGGCTCACGTCGGAGGTCGACTCGATCACCCGCCGCGCCCGCGATGGCTTAGAGATGATTTCCCTAAATCGCCGCCTCGTCGGTACTTCTGCCGAGGCAACCCACCGCACGAAGATCACCGTCGTGGATGGTGTTGCCACCTTTGCGGAGCAGATCGTCGTCCCGGCTGAGTGGCACGATCTCGGCCGCGTGGGGGTGCGTTTCGAGGTCCCCGGCGATCTCGACCAGCTCACCTGGTTCGGACCCGGGCCCCACGAGACGTATCCAGACCGCAAGGCGAGCGCCATCGTGTCGCGTTGGAGTTCGACCGTCGACGAACAGTTCCACCCCTACGTCGTGCCCCAGGAACATGGGGCCCATACCGGCGCCCGGTGGATGTCGCTCACCGACAAGCGGGGCAACGGCATTGTCGTTGCCGGCCAGTGGCCGATGATCCTCACCGCCCGGGCCGATCACGATGCAGCCCTTACGGCGGCAACGACGCTCGCCGAACTCGATCCTGAACCGACGGTCGAGGTTCACGTCGATGCTGCCGTGCGCGGGCTCGGTACCGCAGCGTGCGGACCCGACGTACTCGACCGGTTCGTCGTTGGCCCGGGTCGACATCGCTTTTCCTGGACGATCGGAGCCGCCCGATGAGCGAGCCCGCCAAGTGGTCTGATCCCGATCACAAGCTTTTACGAATCAGGTCGGTTTCACCGGCCTGTCGAAGGACTGGGGTGCCGCTCCATCGGACTTCCTTCGTATGTCGCCCGACTCGGTCGGCGAACACGGTCGCCCGCTGGACTCACTGGGGCCCATAAAGGACGAGCCCGCCTGAGCCGTCAGCAAACGTTTTTGGCTCGTTGTGTTCGGCGAGGCGATCAGGGGT
Organism: Acidimicrobiaceae bacterium; assembly: GCA_002729125.1. Lineage (GTDB taxonomy): Bacteria > Actinomycetota > Acidimicrobiia > Acidimicrobiales > Aldehydirespiratoraceae > UBA11606. The sequence continues at coordinate 30,440 of PBTQ01000074.1, forward strand.
CGACCCAGCCGTTGGCGATGCACCCACCCACCCCTTTCGTCTGTTGCATCATCACGGGCGCAGGCTGGCCTGCGCCCGGGCAACTCGCGTGGCCGGCGCCCAGGATGTAGTGCCCGACCTCGTGGTTGACCAGGTAACGCCGGTAGGTCTCGAGGTCGGCCGGCCACGAGTCGGTGGCGCCGAACCATCGGTCACTGTTGATCGCAACCCACCCGTTGCGGGCGCACGAGAAGCGTCCGTTCGTCTGCAACGGCCGACACAGCTGATCGGTCCGGGCGGGGGTGGCCACGATGATCGTGAACAACCCACCCTCGTCGACGAGCCGGAACCCTGCGCCCCGGCCGATCCACGAGCGTTCGTCGCTGAGCGTCTCGACAACGAACGCGATGAGATCGGCTTGTTCAAGCTGGTCGGTAAGGGCATCGTCTACCTTGACCGAGAACTCAATCAGCGGCGCTCCGTCGATGTCGAGGGTGCTTGGCAGCGTTGTGGTCGTCGTCGTTGTGGTCGTCGTCGTGGTCGTGGACGTGGTGGTCGAGCTAGTGGTGTTCGTCGGCGCTGGCGCTGGCGCTGCCGTTACGACGGTCGCAGGTTCGGTCGCGGCCGGAACGGCGACCTCGCCGCTCGTCGACCCACATCCCGAGGCGGCGACGAACCCAAGGGCTGCGAGAGCCCGGACGATCGGCCGGGTCATGGCGGGCGCCTCTGGTGGTTACGAACGGCCGTCGACCTTGATCACGAGGGCGTCGCCCTGCCCGCCACCACCGCAGAGGGCGGCGACGCCGATGCCACCCCCGCGTCGCTTGAGTTCGAAGGCGAGATGGATGGCGATGCGGGCGCCTGACATGCCAATCGGATGACCGAGAGCGATGGCACCACCGTTGACATTGACGACGTCATCGGGGAGGCCGAGGTCGGCCATCGAAGCGACGGCGACGGCGGCAAACGCCTCGTTGAACTCGAAGAGGTCGACGTCAGATAGAGACAGGCCAGCCCGCTCGAGGGCGAGCATCGTCGCCCGGCTCGGTTGGGTGAGCAGTGACGTGTCGGGGCCGGCGATCTCGCCGTAGCTGATGATTTCGGCGAGCGGCTGCACGCCGAGGGCCTCGGCCCTGGCCTTCGTGGCGACGACGGTGGCGGCGCCCCCATCAGAGATCTGCGAAGCGTTGCCGGCGGTGACGTTGCCGGCGCCTCCGAACGCCCCGCGCAGGCTGCCGAGCGACTCGGTGGTGGTGCCGACCCGGATCCCTTCGTCGTCGGCGACGATGAGATCGTCGCCCTTGCGCTGCGTGATGGCGACGGGAACGATCTCGTCGGCCAGCAGGCCGTCCTTCTGGGCAATCGCAGCGCGCTCATGCGACATCGCGGCATATTCATCCATCGGCTCGCGGGCCATGCCGTCGGCGGCTGCGTAGCGCTCGGTGCCAGCACCCATGAGCTCGTGCTCGATCGAGCAGTAGAGGCCGTCGAGGGTGAGCGAGTCATGCATGGTGGCATCGCCGTAGCGGTAGCCACCACGGCCTTGCTGGAGGATGTAGGGCGCCTGGGTCATCGACTCCATGCCGCCGGCCACGCACAACTCAGCCTCACCGGTTGCGATCTGACGATGGGAGAGCGCGATGGCGTTGAGACCCGACGGGCAGGCCTTGTTGATCGCTGTCGATGGCACGGTGAGCGGAATACCGCCCTTGAGAGCGGCCTGCCGGGCCGGCACTTGGCCGGCACCACCCTGCATGACCTGGCCCATGTAGGCGAAGTCAACGTTCTCGCCGGCCACGCCGGCCCGCTTCAGCGCTTCTTCGATCGCGAAGCCGCCGAGGTCGGTGCCACTGAACGAAGCAAGCGCGCCAGACATCTTCCCGATCGGGGTGCGAGCGCCGGAGAGAATCACGGTTTCCGTCATGGAAGAAAACGTATCGCCCCCAGGCCGCGAGGACCCAAGGGCGGAAGGGACGCGCCCAAGGGGATCCGAGCCGAAGGTCAGGCCTGCGGCGGCGGGACGAGTCCGGCGAAGACTCGCTCCCAATCGTCGATGCCGCAGCCGCTGGTTCGGCTGATCTCGTAACCGACCTCCATGTCGTCGAGGAGTCCGCCGACGGTGGCGGTTTCGGGACCGCCGTAGATCTTCGTGCACATGCGATCGATCACGATGTTCGGGTCGAGCAGCATGCGGGCGGCATCCGTTGCGACCGACAGACACGCTGTCGCAGCGTCAACACCGGAAGGAACGTCGCCATTGAAGGTTGCAGTGTCCCCCAGGCAGGTGAGCCGATACTCGGCGAGGTTGCCGGCGCCGTCATCGAAGGAAACGGAAAGGTCGGTGATCGGGTCGGGCCCGTCACCGAGTGGGAGGTCGTCGTTCGCGGCGTCGTTCACGGTGTCGCTTGTGTCGTCAGAGCCGACGGTCGTCGTGCTCTCGTCGTCATCGCCGCAGGCAGCGACGAGGGTGACTGCGAGGAGGAGGCTGATCAGTGCGGGGATGCGGCGCATCAGGGGTGTCTCCGTGGGGTTTGGTTGCGGATACGTGTTCTGACGTCACTGCTCAGCCGCTGGTTCCCGGGGCCGCTGGATTTCGGGTCGTTGTGCCAGTGTGGCCGACGTGAAGATCAACGGTTGGGTCGCGTCGGGCCAGAAGGACTCGATCCGGATCCGAAATGTGGAGGGTGACGACGGACAGGCGCTCCGTGCCGCGTTGATGACTGCACGCGAGGGTGGCGGTACTGACCGAACGCTCCTGTGGGAACTGCCTCGTCGCCCTGAGCCGATTCGGATGGCCGCCCGGATCTCGCTCGGTCTCGCCTGCACGGTGGGGGTGATGCTGTTGCTCGCAGCGTTCGTCGCTGGAGCCGGTACTCGCAACACGCTTCTTGTCGCCCTGGTTTTCGTCGTGTTCTTCGGTGGCGGCGTTCCTCTTGTTGTCGTGCGTGGTGACAGGGGAGTGAAGGTGTTTGCAGACGGGACGTTGGAGCGAGCCGATTGGGGTGGCGTGTCGACCTTCGATCTGCGCCGCTACGAGCGGGTCACGCTGAATCGATCACCGGCCAGCGACGCCGTCGCCTGACCGCGGCCGTTGTCGGCATGTTCCGGTGGTCGAGCGCCGACAGAGCGTCGTTCAAGCGGCAGGCTCGTCGGCGACAACCCGGCGGGTGTCGCTGACGATGGCACCCGGGTGACCGCAGAACCAGCACCGGGTCTCCGCGTCGCCGTACCAGCCGACATCACAGCTGCAGCACCGTCGGGGCGCTGCACCCTCGAGGGGAGCCTCTTCGACCCGTGATTCGCTCACGAAGGCCACCCTAAGCGGATGCGAACCTGCGATTGGGTGATCCCTGCCGGAGAGCGGTGCCATTGGCGTAGCCTCTGCAGCGGCGTTGCGCAGCCGGCGGGGCGCCACCCCCGAACGATCGAGGAGAACCGACATGGCCACGCTGTGCCCCAACGCCGACGGCTCGAGCCCGCAGCAGCGGGAGTTCGATGAAGCACCCCCGATGTGCATCGACCCCGAGAAGACCTACACCGCCACCATGGTCACTTCGATGGGCACGATGGTCATCCACCTCAACGCCGCCCAGGCACCGAAGACGGTCAACAACTTTGTGACGCTCGCCCGGTACCACTACTACGACGGCATCATCTTCCATCGCATCATCAACGGCTTCATGTGCCAGGGCGGCGACCCCACCGGCACCGGCCGTAGTGGTCCCGGCTACCGCTTCGAGGATGAGCTGCCGGCCCCGGGTCGCTACGAGATTGGTTCGATCGCGATGGCCAACGCCGGCCCCAACACCAACGGCAGCCAGTTCTTCATCGTGTCCGGCGCTTCGGGTGTCGGCCTGCCTCCGCAGTATTCGCTGTTCGGCAAGGTTGTCAGCGGTCTCGAGGTCGTCGACGCCATGCAGAAGGTCGAGACCGACCGTATGGACCGTCCCCAGACCGATGTTGTCATCGAGTCGGTCGCCATCGAGGAGAGCTGAACATGGCGATCACCACACTCGGCGTCATCGGTACCGGTGCCATGGGTTCGGGCATCATCGAGGTCGCGGCGAAGGCCGGCGTCACCGTGATCGCCCGCGACATTAACGCTGCCGCCGTGGAGGCCGGTCAGGGCAAGGTTGAAGGTTCGATGGCCAAGGCCGTCGAACGCGGCAAGCTCGACGAGGCCGCCCGTGATGCTGCGGTCGCCAACATCACCTGGACAACCGTCCTCGCCGACCTTGCCCCGTGCGATCTCGTCATCGAGGCGGCTCCGGAGAACCTTGAGCTCAAGAAGGAGATCTTCGCCGAGCTCGACAGCATCCTCGGTCCTGACGCGATCATGGCCACCAACACGTCGTCGTACCCGATTATCGAGGTCGCGATGGTGACGAGTCGGCCCGAAAAGGTCGTCGGGATGCACTTCTTCAACCCGGCGACGGTCATGAAGCTCGTCGAGGTCATTTCGACGCAGCGCACCGCCACCGACGTCAAGACCGCCGCCGATGCGTTCGCGAGCGACGTGCTTGGAAAGCGGGTCGTGCACTGCAAGGACCGAGCGGGCTTCGTCGTGAACATGCTCCTCGTGCCGTACCTGTGCCAGGCGATGCGCATGTTCGAGAACGGCCATGCCTCCGCCGCCGACATCGACGAGGCGATGAAACTCGGTGCCGGGCACCCCATGGGTCCGCTTGAGCTCAGCGACATGATCGGGCTCGACGTCATGCTTTGGACCGCCGAGTCGCTTCACGACGAATACAACGAGGCCTTCTATGCGCCGCCGCCACTGCTGCGTCGCATGGTCACGGCCGGTCAGCTCGGTCGCAAGACCAGCCAGGGCTTCTACAGCTACTGATCAGTCGCGACCCCGGTCGAGATCGACGACCGCCGAGTACGGCGCCGTCGGCGAGGCCGGGGTCGTACGTGTCGTGACGGGACCTCGGAAGCGGATTGCGCCGACCATCGCGACCGCGACGATCTCGATCGCAGCGGCGATGGCCAGCACGGCGAGGAAGCGATCGGCGCTCGAGCCGTCGTCGACGAGTGCGCTCAGGATGCTGATGCCGGCGGCGGCGCCGAGTTGGCCGGTCATGTTGAGCATGCCGGTGCCTACGCCGACGTCGCGGTCGCCGATCGCTTCGGTGAGTGCGGCGATGATCGGTGGCCTGGCGACCCCACTGCCTGCGCCCTGGATGCCGACGCCGACACCCACCATCCACAGCTCGTCTTGCGCTGCGCCGAAGCCGATCATGAGCAGACCGATTGCGATGCCGCTGGTGCCGAAGACGACGAGCGGGCGACCGCCGAGGCGTTCGACCAGCCATCCGGCGAACGACGCGCCGAGAGAGAACGTGATCGGTCGCGGGAGGATCATCAGCGAGATGGCGGCGGTGCCAAGGTCGAACACATCGGCGAGCAGCAGTGAGGTGATCACGAGTCCCGCCATGTATGGACCGTTGAGGAAGATCTGGCTGACGATCGGCAAGAAGACGTTGCGTTCGCGGAGCGCGTCGAGTTCGACGAGCGGATGCTCGATGCGTTGCTCGTACCGGAGGAAACCCAGCACGAAGACGGGGGAGGTGATCAGGCCGACGATGACCCAGGGGTGGTACCACCCGAGCGGCACACCTCGGTTGATCGCGACCAGCAGCGATCCGACGCCGATCGCAAGCAGGAAGCTGCCGACCACGTCAAAGGTGTGGTCCTCGCGGCGGTCAGTTGCGGGGAGGACGAACCATGCGAGTGCAACAGCGATCGCCATCCCGGAACCCTGGATCACGAACAGCATCCGCCAACTGGTCGCCTCGATCAGTGGGCCACCGACGGCCACACCGATCGCAGGGGCGGCGGCGAGCACGGCGCTCCACGTGCCGGCGACCCGCGTGCGGCGGTCCTCGGGGAAGACCGACATCATGATGGCGAGCGCCGACGGCCCGGTCGACGCGGCGAAGCTCTGCGCAATGACCCGGACGGCAATCAATATGAACGCGGATGTGGCGAACGATGTCAGGAGTGAAAACACGGCAGCACCCGCGAACCCGATGAGGTACATGCGGCGGTGGCCGTAGAGGTCGCCGAGCTTGCCCGCCATCGGCGTGAAGACGGCGAAGGCGAGTAGGGGACCGGCGATGACCCAGGTGATGACCGAAACACTCGAGTCGAGATCGGCGGCGATCGTGGCCAGGGCGGCAGACAGAACGGGGATGGTGAACGATGAGCAGGCCACCCCGGTGAGCGCCACCACCTGCACGGTCCGCGGGCTGAACCGGCGGTCGCTGGGTGGGGCTAAAAGGCTCACCATTTGACCCTAGGTGAACGCTTGTTCACGTTCCTTGCCGTATGACTGGTGTCACCTCGGCGTGGCGTTGCGCGCCCGCCAGTCGGCCGCGTCTGCGCGCGCTTCCACCTCGGCCGGGATGTCGAGATACGCCTGACGTGATCGGCGGTGGCGGAGCAGGCCGGCGGCGTAGTGGCGGAGGTAGTCGAAGCTGAATCGGAGGTAGCCCCGTTCGGCGAACTGGCGCACGTGGACCAGTTCATGGGCGAGCAGCTGTCGGTCGCCGCTGCGATCTCGATCGTCCTTGAGGAAGATCCAGCTGCCGATCGTCATCCCGTCAGCGCTGCGCGGAAGCACGGGCACCTGAAGGATCCGGACCTTCTTAGCGAGGTCGGGATCGAGTACGTCGTAGGCGAGGAGTTCGGGGCCTTCCAGTCGTCGCACGTGCCTAGAGTATGCGGACCTTCGAAGAGAAGAGGTCGCTGTGGGAGTCGAACACTATGGGCAGGTCGAGGATCCAGTTTCTGCCATCCTCGCCGGCATCGGCCGATCGCGTGATCTCACCATCGACGACCTCGCCCCGGTCGATGAGTTCCATCTCGGCGGTGCGGCGGCCACCGCAGCACTCGTCGCTGATCTCGATCTACAACCCGAAGATCGTGTCCTCGACATCGGTTCGGGGATCGGTGGACCGGCGCGACGTATCGCGTCGGTCGTCGGTTGTGAGGTTGTCGGTGTCGACCTCACGCCATCTTTCGTCGAGACGGCGACTGCCCTGTCGGAGTTGACGGGATTGGCCGACCGCACCTCCTTCGTCGTCGGCGACGCCACCCGACTCGAGTTCTCGAGCCGCTTCGACGCGGCCACGCTCGTGCACGTCGGCATGAACATCCCGGACAAGCCGGCCTTCTTCGCGGCGGTGGCAGACCAACTCGAGCCGGGCGCTCGACTCGGCATCTACGACCTCATGGCGACCGGTGATCCGGACAGGCTCTCGTATCCACTCCCGTTCGCGTCGGACGCCTCCGGAGCGTGGGTCGCTTCGCCGGATGCCTACGTCGCGTCGCTAGTGGCGGCGGGCTTCGATGTCGCCGAGCCGATCGATCGCACACGGCTTGCGCTCGATGCGACGGCAGCCGCCAGTGCCGCCGGACCCCCGCCGGTCTCGTTGGCAACGCTCATGGGTCCCGACTTTGAAGCGATGTTTACGAACATCGGCGCAGCATTGCGCGGTGGCCTGGTTGCCCCGGTGCAGATCATCGCAACCCGCTGACGTTCAGCGGAGTCCCCAGTCCGCGAGCAGCGCGGGGAGCTCGCCGAGGTGCTCGATGGTGGGCGCTTCGTGGTTGCCGTCGTGGTGTTCGTGGGCCCAGGTGACGTGATAGGGCACGTGCACCGCCTTCCCGCCGATCGCCATCACCGGGAGCACATCGGACGGGAGGGAGTTGCCGACCATCACGAAGTTCGACGGATCGACGCCGTGGAGGTCGAGTACCCGCCGGTAGGTGGCCGGATCCTTGTGGGCCACGACTTCGGTCTGCCAGAAAAAGGTTCTCAAGCCGCTCGACTCAATGCGCGAGAGCTGGTGGTAGAGGTCGCCTTTGGTGATGATCATCTTGGTGTGGCAGCCGAGTTCGTCGAGCACATCGGTGACACCATTGATCAACTCGACGGGACGGTCGAGCAGGGCGTGCCCGAGGTCGAGGATCGAGGCGATCTGAGCGGTACTGACGCGACCGTCGCTGATATCGATGGCGCACTCGATCAGCGACAGGGTGTAGGCCTTCACGCCGTAGCCGTACTTCGGCATGTTGCGCGACTCGATCTCGAAAAGGTGTTCCTCGATCGCCGTTGGATCGCCGTAGTCGCTGAGCAGGGTTTCGAACTCGCGATGGCTGGCCTGGAATCCGTCCTCGTTGTGCCACAGCGTGTCGTCGGCATCGAACCCGATGATCATGACCGGGAGCGTACCGGTGTGCGTTGCGGCGTGTCTGATGGCCGTTATCCACAGATGTGGTCGGGGTCCCTGAGGGGGTGAGAGGGCTTCGGTACGTTCCGATTCATGGCGTCGTGTCAGCGTCCTGGGTGCAGTGAAGCGCAGGTCGGCACGCTGCTGCTCCAACGCAGCGGGTGTCGGGCCGAGCTGCTTCCTCTCGGCGATCCGGTCGGGGATCGGTTCGGCTATGCGCTCTGTGAGGCCCATCTCAGTCGGGCACGCGTGCCGCGGGGCTGGGAGATGGTGGATCGGCGACCGTCGGTCTCGCTGGCAGTGGGTGCGGACGACGAGTCACGTTCGGGTGAGCCGGCGTGGTCCCCGAGTCGAGGGCGTGAGGTCCCCGACACCGTGGCCTCGGTGCGCTCACCCTTGCTCCGGCGGGCCTTTCTCGGTGTCGACGGCCTCGGCGGCGAGCAAGCGCTCAGGGTCGAGCAGGTCGGCGACGGCCTCCCCGGGTCGTACGGGGTTCATCATCAAGTCGATGCCGACCCAGAGCGTCTTGGCCGTGGGGTGGAAGAGCGGGGGCACGATCACGGCGATCAGCAGCGGCACGCTGGCGAGTCCGACGAAATTCATATCGGGCCACAGCGCCCACATCCCCACCAGGATGCTGATCAGGATCAGGCCGAAGGTGACGATCGTGTTCATGCCGACGGCGCCAACGAAGTGGCCCGGATCACGCTCGAAGACGAAGCCACAGCGCGGGCACGCTGGACGCAGTCCGACGATCCGCCGCGTCAGGTGACGTCGACCACAGACCGGGCAGGCTCGGGTGGCGCCTCGCCACAGCAGGACCAGCTTTCGGGGAGTCGGCCGGACAAGATCGTTCATGATCCGAAGGGTATGTCCGGACAATTAGCCGAGCAACTGCGTTTGGCTGTTTGACGCGTATGTCACGCTCCTCGCGGGCGACGCGTCTCGCCCTCATCGGTCTCGCCCTCACGGTCACCCTCGTCGGCGTGCTGATCGCCTCGCCACCGCCGGCCGGTGAGAACGACGACACCGCTGGTATCTCGACCACCACGACCACCACCGCCGGCATCACGACGACCTCGACCACGACGACGTCGACCACCACTCAACCGCCTTACGAGGGCTGGGTCGACCCCCGTTCCTCGGGCACGCCGTACGGCGAAACCGTCGAGGGTCTGCTGACCTTCCGGGGGAACCCCACGCGCTCGTACTACGGCGAGGGACCCGTGCCAACTGCTCCCGAGATCCGATGGCGGTTCCCTGACCAGGCGATGTGCTCCAACTCGTCGGTCGGCGAGCAGGTCATCAACTGGTGCGGCACCGGCTGGACCGGGCAGCCTGCGATCTGGGAGCGCGGCGAGGAGACATGGGTCGCCTTCGGCGCCTACAGCCGCAACGTCCACGTTCTCGACTACGACACCGGTGAACAGCTGCTGCCCGACTTCCGCACGGACGACATCATTAAGGGCTCGGTGACGATCGACCCCGACGGGTTCCCGCTGCTCTACACGGGCAGCCGGGACAACGACTACCGGGCCCTCGCCTTCGACCGCGACGAACTGACCGAACTCTGGGCGCTCAACGCGTTCGATGTCTCGCCAACTCGATGGAACAACGACTGGGACGGCGCCGGACTGATTCTCGACGATTTCTTGTTCATCGGAGGCGAGAACAGCCAGTTTCACATCGTGAAGCTCAACCGTGGCTACGACCCCGACGGCCTGGTCACCGTCGAGCCAGAACTCGTCTTCAACACGCCCGGCTGGGACGACGAACTCCTGCGAGACGTCGGTGGCAATGTGTCGATCGAGAGTTCGGTCGCCATCTCGGGCAACGTCGTCTACTTCGCCAACAGCGGTGGCCTCATCCAGGGCTGGGACATCACCGACCTTGCGGTAGGTGGCGAACCCAGCCAGGTGTTCCGCTACTGGGCCGGGGACGACATCGACGCCACGCTCGTCATCGACGACGAGGGAATGATCTACGCCGGCGTCGAGTACGAACGCGGCAACGCCCGTAGCCGTGAGGTCGGTCAGATCATCAAGCTCGATCCGACCAAGGATCCTGAGGAGGCGCTGCTCTGGGGGGTCGAGCAGCGGCCCCAACTCGACTCCGGGATCTGGGCGACGCCGGGCCTGCACGACGATCTTCTGATCGTGCCGACCGACAGCGGCGATGTCCTCGGCCTCGATCGCTTCAGCGGCGAGGAACGGTGGCGGGTGGAACTCTTCGGGCCGACCTGGGCGTCGCCGGTGATCGTCGACGACATCTGGATCCAGGGCGACTGCAGTGGCCGCCTCCATGCCTTCGACATCTCCGACTCGACCATCGAGCCGCCCAAACTGTGGGAGATCGATCTCGGTGGTTGCATCGAGTCGACCCCGGCGTTGTGGCGGGGCCAGATCGTCGTGGGAACCCGAGCCGGCTTTGTCTACGCCGTCGGCGATCCGCTCGGGTGACGAGCGGTTCGCCCGGCTGATCAGGCGTCGAAGGCTGACACCATCTCCTCGAGCCAGCTTTTCGGGGTGTCATAGTCGCTCTCCGGAGTCTTGCCGAGTCGGACGACGACGAGATCGCCGCTCGGCACACAGAGCACCCGCTGAAGTTCGAAGCCGCTGCAGAAGAAGGTGCCGCGGCCGTCGTCGGCCACCCACCAGTGCGTGCCGTAGTGACTGCCCTCGTCATCGACGGCCCACGCGCGGCGCTCGTCATCGATCCATTCCCTGGGGACGACCTGCGTGCCGTCCCACTGCCCACCTCGCAGGTGCAACAGGCCGAATCGGGCCCAGTCCCGAGCGGTCATGTGGAGATACGACGAACCGACAAAGGTGCCCACCGTGTCGAAGGTCGGTTCGGCTGAACGAATGCCGATCGGATGGAAAAGCACGTCGTCCATCCACGCCTTCATCTCCTCAGGCCCACCGATCAGGTCGCCGATGATCCGGGCCACGATGTTGGTGGTTCCCGACGAGTAGTTGAAGGTCGTCCCGGGTTCGTGACGAGCGGGTCGGGCAGCGGCGTAGCCGGCAACGTCACCGGCTCCAGCGCCGAAGAGCATGTCGATGCAGTGGCTCCAGCCTGGATCGTCGGGTCCGTGGCTCTCGCCGGCCTCGTCGAGGGTGTACTCCTCGTTGAAGTCGAGGCCGTCGGCCATGCGAAGGAGATGACGAAGGGTGAGCCGTGATCGTGGATCACTGGCGTCGGTCTGCCACGCCTCGACTGGTGCCGGCGTGTCGAGCTCGAGACGGCCCTGGGCGACGAGGATGCCGACGAGAGAATGAGTGACGCTCTTGGCCATCGACCATGAGAGCAACGGTGTCTCCGGGGTGATGTCGGGTCCGTAGCGTTCCGCCACGATTCGTCCCTGGTGGACGATGACGGTGGCGTACGACGCGCCGAAGCTCGGGTCGGGCTTACTTCCGAAGGCCTGTGCGAGCAGGCCCTCGAGCGCTGCCGGATCCACCTGGTCGGGGAGCGAACCTGTCGGCCATTCCCGGGTCGGCCAGGGCACCCCAGCGGGCTGAGGGGGCAGGGGTGGGAGCTGGTCGATGGGGACCGGATCAAGGATGGTCATCGGTCAACCATGGCAGATGGCAGCTCGAGTGGCGATGGTGAGAGATCGCCCCGCGACGTTTCAGGGCGTTGCTGTCGTCCGTCGGAAGAGTTCGGTTTCGGCGGCGTCGTAGGGGCGGCCGTCCTGGTGAAAGAGCTCGTGGAACCACGGCTCGTCATCCGTGACGGGTTCCATCCACGAGGTCCACGGGAATCGGGTCTGTGTCCGGCCGTCGACCAGTCCCCAGTTGATCGCGCCAACACCACGACCTCGGAAGACCGGCAAGAGATCGACGGTCGACCCGGCCGTTCGAGCCAGCCATTCGGTGCACACGAGCGGCCGCCCGCGTGACTCAAGCGCGTCGATCAGGGCGTTGAGCGGTCCCGCGGGCTCGTAGCAGTGAAACGTGATGATGTCGCTGTTGGCGAGCGCGACCTCGTTGAGCGGTCCGGGAACGATCCGGTGCTCGTCGTCGTATTCCCACACCCCGACGCTCAGGGGCTGGCTGGGCGCCACCGACCGCGCCCAACGGAACACCTCGGCCACGAGCGCCGCAGACGACGCCTCCTTGGCCTTGCGTGAACCGCCGAGGATCGTGTCGCGATCGATCTGATCCGGTTCGTTGAACAGATCCCAGAGAACGATGCGGTCGTCGTCGGCGAAGCGGGTCAGCGTCTCGAAGACATAGGGCTCGAGCCGGTGCCATCTGGTGGGGTCGTCCATCGTCGGCCGCCCGGGCGACTGCACCCACACCGAATTGTGAAGACGGGGTGTGGGTTCTGGCTGCGGACCCAGCTCTGGCTCGGGGTGCCACACCCCGTCGAAAAGAACCGGCATGGTAGCGATGCCGTGACCGTGGGCCATCGCAACGATCCGCTCGACCCGGTCGAGGAAGGCCTTACCCTCTGCCTCGAACATGAGGTCGTGGAGGTATAGGCGGATGACGTTCATCCCGAGGCCTCCAGCCCAGGCGAGCTCGCGATCGATCGTCTCGGGGTCAAAGGTCTCGCGCTGCCATAACTCAAGCGGGTTCCCCGCCGTCGACGGGGTGAAGTTGCAGCCGACCAGCCAACCGGACCGTTTCGCCCAGGCGTGCGCCTGGTCTGTACTCCATCGTCCCTCGATTGGTGTGGCCATGAGGTCTCCTCAGCCCCGGTGCCAGACCGGACCGTTTGGTGTGTCCTCAACCACGATGCCGCGGGCCGTGAGTACGTCGCGAATCCGGTCCGCCTCTGCGAAGTCCTTGTTCGCCCGGGCTTCGTTGCGGGCCGAGACCAGCGCATCGATCTCGGGATCGCCGCCGTCACTCCCGGAGCCGAGCCCATCGGGCTCGACACCGAGCCCCATCGCTCCGGCGAGGTCGATCGCTGTCGCCACTAGCGTCGCCGCAGAATCTTCTCCTTCGTCCAGCGCTGCGTTGGCGCGACGGATCGTCTCGAACATCGTGGCGATACCTTCGGGGGTTGCGAGGTCGTCGTCCATGGCGGCCGTGAACGCAGCGATGGCAGTGGCGTCCCGCTCGGAGCCGTCGAGCGCCACACCGGCACCGGACGCTTTTCGAGCCATCGCATCGAGCCGCTTCAGGCCCTCGCGCGACTGGGCCATCACCTCAAGATTGAGCTCCATCACCTTGCGGTAGTGGGTCTGGAGCAGAGCGAGTCGCAATGCACGTGCGTTGTCGGGGTGTTCGTCCAGGAGCGCTTGGATGGTGGTGAAGTTGCCGAGGGACTTCGACATCTTTTCGCCGCTGATGTTGAGCATCGCGTTATGGGCCCAGTGCCGGGCGAAGTCGCGGCCAGCAGCGATCGCTTCTGCGCGTTCGTTGGTGTGGTGGGGGAAGACGAGATCGTTCCCACCGCCGTGAAGATCAAAGCCGTCGCCGAGGATGCCGAGGCTCATCGCCACGCACTCGATGTGCCAGCCAGGACGGCCATCGCCCCATGGAGAGGGCCACGTCGGCTCGCCGGGCTTGGCCGCCTTCCAAAGAGCGAAGTCGAGTGGGTCTTCTTTGGTGTCGTCGACCTCGACCCGGGCACCGGCACCCTCGCGGAGATCGTCGAGCGAACGGTGGACGAGGTCGCCGTAGCCATCGACGGTGTGAACCCGGAGATAGACACCGGAGTCGTTGGCGTAGGCCGAGCCGTTGTCGATCAAAGTCTGGATGAACTCGACCATCTCGTCGACGTACTCGGTCGCATGCGGCCGATCGTGGGGGCGCAGAATGCCCAACGCGTCCATGACATCGTCGTAGACCTGCTTCCACTCGGCGGCGACGGCCGACTCGGTGGTGTTCTCGGCCTGGGCGCGGGCGATGATCTTGTCGTCGATGTCGGTGACGTTGGCGACATGGTGCACCGCCAGCCCGCGCCATTCGAAGTAGCGGCGCAGGACGTCGTAGGTCATGGCCTGGCGGGCGTGGCCGAGGTGGGGGTGGTCGTAGACCGTTGGTCCGCACGCGTACAGCGAGACCTTGCCTTCGTCGCGTTGTACGAGCGGACGAACGTCGCCGGTCAGCGTGTCGTAGAGGCGGATCACGATGGACTCTCTCGTGTGGGTCAGATGAGGGGGGATGGGGTTGCGTCGAGTTCAACCCCGACCAGGGCGCCGAGTTCACGCAGAAGCGTAGGCGCCGCCGGGTCGTCACCGCCCTCGAGAATCGCATCGGCGAGTCCCATCAGAGCATGAAGGGCGGTGGGGGCGTCAAGGTCGTTGTCGAGCGCGGTGCGGGCGCGATCGGCGAACGGTTCGGGATTGGGGCCGGTGGAGGCGTGGGCCGCCCGGTGAAGCCGATCGAGCATCTCTGACGCAGCGTCGATGTCGCTGTCGAACCACTCCCAGTCACGGCGGTAGTGGTGTCGCATGAGCGCAAGGCGGATTGCTCGCGGGTCGGCGGTCTTGACCAACTCGCTGACAAAGACGAGGTTCCCGAGCGACTTCGACATCTTCGTGCCCTGGTAGGCGACCATCCCGGCGTGCATCCAGTGTTTCACGAAGGTGACTCCGTTGGCTGCTTCGCTCTGGGCGCGGCTGCACTCGTGGTGCGGGAAGATCAGATCGGAGCCTCCGCCGTGGAGGTCGAGGGTGGGGCCGAGCGTGCCTTTCGACATCGCCGAGCACTCGATGTGCCAGCCGGGTCGCCCCGGACCCCACGGCGATGGCCATGACGGTTCGTCGTCGAGTGATGGTTGCCAGAGGATGAAGTCGAGTGGGTTGCGCTGGCGGGGATCGTCGGGGTGGCCGCCTCGTTCGGTCGCGTACTCCACCATGGTCGATTCGTCGTAGCCCGATATTGCGCCGAAGGAGTCAAAGGTGGCCACGTCGAAGAAGACCGTTGCGTCGACCACATAGGTGTGTCCCTTCGCCTCCAGCGTCTCGACAATCTCGACCATCTCGGCCACCCAATTCGTGGCGTGAGGTTCGGCGAAGACCGGGCGGGCGTTGAGGGCGATCATGTCGCCGTGGAATCGAGCGGTCTCTTCGGCGGCGAGTTCGAGGAAGTCAACACCGAGTTCTCTGGCCTTGGGCAGGATGGAATCGTCGACGTCGGTGATGTTGCGCACCAACTTCACCTCATGGCCGAGGTCCTCAAGCCGGCGGATCAGGAGGTCGTAGGTGAGATAGGTGTTCGCGTGGCCGAGATGGGTGGAGTCGTACGGGGTGATACCGCAGACGTACATCTTCACCTCGTGTCCCGGTTCGAACGGGACGACCTCCCCCCGGGCCGTGTCGAAGAGCTGCACGTCGGCCACGGTAGCCACCTGAGGTAGAGGTCATGCGTTCCTTGTCGCGCTGTGGCAAAGGTGCGGAGAATGGCAACGCGTTCGGAGGGCGCCCCCGGCAGGAATCGAACCTGCGACGCACGGTTTAGGAAACCGACGCTCTATCCACTGAGCTACGGGGGCGGGGATGGCGCGAAACGCGGCGCGAAACTGCGCTGCTGGGTCCGTCCCCATGTGTTGCTGAGGCTATCGGCGTGCTTCGAGGCGCGCTGTGGCCTGCCGTGCCCAGTTCATGCGCCCACTGCGGTGGTGGGGTTCCCTCGGCGCCGTATTCGTCGAAGCGTGCCGACGATAGCGATCGCCAAAAGGACCCCTCCCCAGCGGTAGGGCTCGGCAAAGAGCCAGTCACCGACCGATGCGCCGACGAGCACCACCAGCACAACACTCGGGATGATCCCGATCGCCGTGCCGAGGAAGAACGGCGTGAGCCGGACCGAACTGACCCCGAGCAGCCAGTCAGCCGGAGTTATCTGGCCGGTGAACAGTCGAAGCACCGCCACCTCCCGCACACCGCCCTGAGCGACGCGACCGTCCCAGGCCCGGAGCCGATCGGTCAACCGCTGCTGGGCCCAGTCCTGGGCGGCCCACCGGGCGAACGCGAACGCAATGAAGCTCGCCCCCATGTTGCCGACCCACGACACGGCGATCGCTGCCGGCGCCGACCAGACCAGCGATGCCGGGACCATGAAAACAGGCCCCGGGAGCAGGAGGGGTTGCAGGACCCACATCGTCACCACGAAGACAAGCGGGCCCAGCCAGCCCCGCTCGACGAGCAAGGCCTCCACATCGCTCGCCGAGACCGCCTGGTTGAGTATGACGGCCACGGCCACGGCCAAGATCACGACCACAAGAGCAGACACTCGGCGCACGGTCGTCAAGTATGCCGCCGACGAACCGGCCCCCCAGCCGAGGCACTTCCCACGTTCAGTTGAGGCGCCGTCCTTCCGCACGCGGTGTTGTCACGGCGCTAATCTTCGCTTCGCCCGTGGCCCGCAACTCAGCGACGCCAGTGAGTTGTTCGCGAGGGCTGCATTTACCGAGAGGGGATCTTTGTGACCACGAGCAAAACCGGCGCTCATCTGATCGACGGCGAGTGGGTTACCAGCTCCGCCACCGGCATCAGCATGAATCCAGCCCGACCCGACGAGCCCGTGGGTGAGTACCCCCTGGGCGACGGCAGCACGGTTGCCGATGCCGTCGGGGCGGCGACGGCGGCCCTCGGCGGCTGGGCGAAAACCTCCTTCGGAACCCGCGCCAAGCTCATGGAGCAGACCGCAGTCCTGATCGAGAGCCGGATCGAGGAGCTCGCCACGCTCTGCACCCTCGAGGAAGGCAAGACGTTGCCCGAGTCGCGCGGTGAGGTCGCACTGGCGGCCGAGACGTTCCGGTTCCACGCCGGAATGGCGAAGACCTCCACCGAGCGCATCTTTCCGTCGCCCACCCCTGGCGAAACGATCCGCACCGTCCGCAGCCCGCTCGGTGTTGTCGGCGTGATCACGCCCTGGAACTTCCCGATCCAAATCCCGGCGTGGAAGATCGCCCCCGCCCTCGCCGCAGGCAACACGGTCGTGTGGAAGCCGGCGAGCAACACACCGCTGCTTGCGGTGGCACTCGCCCGCATCCTGCACGAGGCGGGTTTCCCGCCCGGTGTCGTCAACCTCGTGCTCGGACCCGGATCGATAGGTCAGGCCATCGTTGATGACGAGCGGGTGCACGGCATCACCTTTACCGGTTCCGTTCCGGTCGGGGTCGGGATTCGTAATGCGGTCACGGCCCGCAACGGGCGAGTGCAACTCGAACTGGGAGGTCACAACCCGGCGATTGTGTGCGACGACGCCGACCTTGATCTCGCCGTACCCGCCATCGTCGCAGGGGCGATGGGGGCCACCGGCCAGAAGTGCACCGCAACGCGGCGCATCATTGCAACCCCAGGCATCCGCGACGAACTCACCGACCGACTGGTCTCGGCGGTTTCGACGCTGCAGGTTGGCGATGGCATGCACGCCGGCATTGGCATCGGCCCGCTCGTCTCACCCGGTGCCCGAGCCGAGGTGGCTGAGGCCTACGACGCAGCTGTGGCTGAGGGCGCAGAGATCCTCGCCGCTGCCGAGGCACCCACGGGCGACTGCTTCTTCGCCCCAACGCTGTTCGCCGGTTCGCCCGACCTCTCGCTCGGCCGCAACGAGGTGTTCGGTCCGCTCTCGTTGGTGATCGCAGCTGATTCCGACGATGAGGCGTTCGCCATGGCCAACGACACCGAGTTCGGTTTGTCGGCTTCCGTCTTCACCAACGACCTGTGGCGGATCGACCGTGCTTTGCACGAGCTCCAGGCAGGTGTCATCAAGATCAACGCGCCGACCACCGGCACCGAACTCCACGCGCCGTTCGGTGGAGACAAGGCGTCTTCTGGTCACGCCGCCCGCGAACAAGGCGACACCGCAGTCGATTTCTTCACCCGAACCCGCACTGCGTACATCCGGCCCGGAAGGCCGGTGTGAGCATCGTCAGCGTCTGGATTATTGTCGATGCAGAGATGATGAAAAGCGTTCGCAACGATGCCTTCTCCGCAGCCGGCTAGGAGATCTCTACCGGTGGAGAGACCGATGAGAATGCTCCACGGAACAGGCCATATCGTCGTTGGGGTGTTGCTGCTCCCCGGCTGGCTGATTGTCGATCTCGACGATTCGTGGAGTCTGGTACCCGACCAGGTGCCTGATGCCTTGCTGCTTGCCGTGGATCGCGGCGTGGGGGCCTGGGAATTGCCGGGCGTGGGCGTTGCGCTGATCCTGGCCTGGCTGGGTGCAGCTGCAGGGCTCGGGCTCGCGTTGCGGACGGAGCGATCTGGCTGGCTCTTGATGTCCGGGCTTCTCTCGATCGTTGCGGGATCTCTCGGGGTGGCGACGATCGGCCTTCTCCTCGCCGCTTCGGTGGCGATTGGATTGCTGGTGCCCACGGACTGGGACGCATTCGACCCCGATGTGCGTGTTGGCTGGGCGGCCTACGCCTTCGTGGTCGGAAGCGGTGTCAACGCCGCCGCCGCCCTGATCATGTGGTTCCGTCAAGCTTCTCGTTTCACTTGCGACCGCACGAAACGCAGCGCGTAACCCGACAACAGCCGGATTTCCTGCGACGGCCGAGACAATCGGCCCATCCACTTATCGAGTCCCAGCTGCCCCCTTCTCCGCACAGCTCGGCAGATCCCACTTGCGCGCCGTACCGTCATCCCATGGCCGTCCCCACGTTCGAGTGCGTCACCAACGACCGAACCCTCGCCGCGACCGTCGCCGTGCACGCGGCGGCAACGATGGCGATGGTGGGTCTGATCTGGACGGTGCAGGTCGTGCACTATCCGCTGTTCGAGAGCGTCGGTGCGGAGGCGTATCCGAACTATCAGAGCCGCCACATCGATCGCATCGGGGCTGTGCTCGTCGTGCCGTGGGGGTTGGAAGGCCTGTCGATCGTCGCCCTGCTCGTGCTTGCACGAGAGCGGAAGATGCGGGTGCTCGCCGTCGTCGGGGCTGCGTTGATGGGCCTGATCCTGCTCGTGACGATGATCTGGGCAGCGCCGGTGCACGGCGAACTCCTCGATGGGTTCGATCCCGACCAGCACGACACCCTCATGGCGTCGAACCTCGTGCGGACGTTGTTGTGGACCGCCCGCGGCGGCGTGGCGATGGCGATGGTGTGGGTACTGCTCGATCGGCCAACGGACTCGGTCACGAAGACGACGCGAGCAGGGTTTTGAAGCTTGGACTCGGCGCGACACCGAGATCAGCATCGAGACGCTCGGTGAAGTCGCTTGCCACCTTGGCCGCTCCGCTGGGATTGCCGGATGCCCGGAGCGCGTTCATGAGATCACGGTGCGCGCGCTCGTCGTAGGGGGCGATCCTCACGAGTTCTCGCCCGAGTTGCGCGGCCATATCGAAGTCTCGGGTCGAAAAGGAGACGTCGGCGAGGAGCCCGAGCGAACGCCGCTCCACGTGGTGCATGCGATCTCGCTCGACGTCGAGCCAATCGCGTTCGATGCCGGTGAGGAGTGGTCGACGCGAGATCGAGTAGGCAATCGAAGCGCGCCGAGCTGCTTCCCGCATGTCATTAGCGCGCAGATCACGAAGGGCGAAGTCGATGTGATGATGGGCAAGCTCGACGTCCACGATGGTGCCCTTCGGGCGCTTGAAATTCACGCTGCCCCCTGATGAGGAGATCAGCTCACGACCATCGAGATCCAGCTCGTCGAGAGCAGCCCGCAGTCGTGACAGTGTGGCATTCAGCACCGAGTCGACCGAGCGGGGTGCCTTGCCGCCCCAGACGTCATCGACGAGCCTTGCCCGGCTGACCGGGAAGGGGTCGATGACCAGGCGAGTGAGGAGATGGCGGCCCATCGGTCCCGGAAGTTCAGCGCCAATCACGCTTGACGAGCCGGCGATGACACGAATGTCCCCCAACAGCCGAACCTCGAGTTCCACGAAGCAGAGCGTAGGCGAACAGGGCGCAGCGGTCGATTGGGCCGGAAGGTGTTCTTCGGCCGTTCACATGCGCGCTGCCGCAAGACAATGACAACATTGGTAAGGGAGCCTCGAGCGCTAACCCGGTTTGGCAAGCCAATCCACCGTTCGAAATGACATGGACATGACACTCACGGTCAAGTGCTATTGCGGCGCCGTCGTCCAGACCGACAACGAAGATGAACTTGTTGCGCAGGTTTCGGCCCATGCGTTGTCAGTCCACGACGTGGACCTCTCCCGCGCCGATGTCATCGCCATGGCGAACATCGCCGAGGACTAGGCGCCGAGGGTTGCGCTAAAACCCCAGAACTTCGGCCTCGGAGCCGATCAATTGTTATCAACCACCAACAGCGAGGAAAGCAGCCGATGGCATTCATTCAAATAATGGAATTCGAGATGGAATCGGCTGAGGCCGTGCGTCTCCTGGAGGAGTACGCAGAGGAGGGCAAGGGGGTCTCCTACGCTCGTCGCGCCATTCTCGGGCATGATCGCAACCGTCCCGGCACGGTCATCCAGATCATCTTCTTCGACTCCGCCGAGGAGGCCGAGATGAACAATGAACTCGAGATCACCCAGCGCGGAGGCGAGGAGTTTGCTGCCCGTGCCCTCGACGTTCAGTTCACCGACGTCGACGTCATCACCGACATCACTATCTGAACTCGTGAGGTGTCCCGCCTACGGGATCGCCTAGTAGACGATGTCGTATGGGTTTTCAGCGATGCGAGTGAAGGCGGAGAACCCGGAGGTCCTAAAAATGGCGCGCGAACCGGATTAGCCGACTTGGTTTCTGCGACGAGCGGCAATGTCGTGAACGCGAAGGGGGAGGGGTCGCAAGACCCCTCCCCCTTCGCGTATGACGTCGGTTGGTCAGTCGTAGATCGCCAGGACTTGGGCGAGCGTGATCAGGCCGATGACGAGAAGGTTCACCACCCTGAACACAACGATTGGTGCTTTCGCCATCACCGCCCCGAACGGCGTGGATGCCACCACTGCGGGCATCGACTTCTGCAGTGCGGCGAAGTCTTGGAAGATGCCATCCCACCAGATGATCACCCAGAGCGAACCGAGGACGACGAAAGTGGCCAAGGCCAACTTGATGCTGTCACTCAGCGCCGACACGTCCCCGAAGACGAGCATCGCAAGCGTGGCCGAGACCGCGGCCGTGTACGGAAAGATGATCGCACGGCCATCTGCCGCCCGGGTCTCAATGACCGTTGTCCAGGTCTTCTCATCCATTGTTTTTGTACCTCCGTAGGTTGGTTGACTCACCGGTCGGCGAGAACGTGGGCGCCTCAGGCGACCCGAATGGCGACCAGACCTTCCATGCTTCCTGCCGTCGGTTCCCCGGGAGCCGACTCGAGCAGTTGAAGAAGGGAAGCGTCGGGAGTGCCCGAGCGGGCCGCGTCGATGTCGTCGATCGAGCTTGCGTTCGAACACAGGCCGATGCTGAACGGGTTTGGCTCGGCCAAGGTGAAGACCGTCTGTGTGATGCCTGATGATGCATGTTGGGCGTCGGCCATCTGATGGGTCCAGGCGACTGACGCACCCCACTGACGGGGGTCGACCTGCCAGTTCGTCACTGCGACCGCCCCGGGCGGCTCCCGCAAGGGGCCGGCGACATGCGTCACCCGTGCCATGAAATCCTCGGCTGGCGCATCGAGGTGCTCAGCGAAGGATCGTTGTGCTGCCATGAAATCGGCATCACCAATGAGCTGGGCGTTCATCGCCATCAACTCGCTGTGAGAAGAGAACATGTCGGCGATCCACATCCGGCCGAAGCGGCCGAGAACGACTGAGTACACCGTGGCGCTTCTGCCGGTGATCGAGTTGGCCCTCGAGATCAGATCGATCAACTCGGGGGCAGCTTCGGCAGAGTGCCCCGGCTTCAGCTGAAGGTGGCGATTGAACATGAACAAGTGGAATCTCCCGATTCGTGATGGTTCGTCTAACCCCTACGTCGCGGACGGTAGGAGAGGCTGGTTGTGAAATTCTTGCGGTCGTCGGTGCTGGAACTCGAAGACCGTCGCCGCAGACAGTGCCGGCTCAGCTCTCTTCGGCAATCCGCTTTGCGACCGTTGCACCCATGTCCCCGACCGGCTGGATGGTCGCCGTGCCCGATGGAATGATCGGTCGGAGGCCCTCCACGAGGGCGTCGTAGTCGTCGGTCTCCAGCACGAAGAAGAAGTCGTGGCCCGGCGGATCGACCCACGCGCCGACGACGTTCACGCCGTTCTCCGCGAGCGCTGGCAGCACGGCTCCGAATGAGGCACCAACCGCCTCAGCGTTGTGCGCAGGGCAGGTTTTCTCATCGTGGTGGTGGTGAACGTGAAACAACATGCCGTCACCGTCGCCGACGCGCCTTGCGAAGACCTTGTCAACCCCGATGCGGGACGTCGTCGCAGCGAGCGCTCGGCGACACCCCGACGGTCAGGACACTGCGAGCGGATCGCCCGTGACGTGGAAGTCGATCAGCAGGGTGATGGTCTCGCTGAGGTCGACGAGTGGGCCGGCGGCCGCCGGATTGATGAACTGTGCGGTCAGGAATTGCACCGTGTAGTGGTTGAGCACGTCGTACGCGAGTTCGGGCCGGATTGCCGGCTCCGTGCAGCCATCCTCGGCTCGGGCCACCTGTTCGGCGCCGATGAGTGCCTCGAGCATGCCGAGACCGCCAAGGTCGTAGATGCCCGCACAGGAGTCGGTGAAGCTGTTGTGGCCCGCATTGGCAATGTTCACGAGGAGTGCGTCTTCGAGCTGCTCGAACAGGCCGTAGCTCCGTTCCGGTGCGACGGTCTTGTCGTTCTCGGCGACGAACACGATCGCCGGCTTCTGAATCACCGTCTGCGGCGTGCCCGCGGCGATCGTGATGTAGGCGTCGATGACGTCTTCTGCCGCCGCACGGCCCGACGTGCCACCGCCGGCCGAGTGCCCGGTGATCGCAACCCGGTCGAGGTCACTCACCGGGCTGAGCGCGGGGTGGGCGGCGAGCGCATCAAGACTGTTGAGGACGTCGAGCACGTCTTGGTTCTCGGCCCCTCCGCCGAGCGTGCCCGTGGCCTGAGCGGCGATGCCTCGCTCGAGATGGTCGGTGGTGATGGCGACGAACCCCCACGAGGCGACATGGCTGAGGTGGAAGGTCGACGTCTGACGGAACCCTCCGAAGCCGTGGCTGAACACCAGCACCGGGAACGCCTGCTCGTCGTTGACGACCGGTGCATCCCGATACGCCGTGGTGTCGAACTCGCCGGTGAGTTCGTCGGGAATGAACACCTGGAGTTCCTCAGGGAAGACCGAGAGCGAATCGAAGATCTCCGTCTGGGTGTCGAGTTCGGGAATCGCCGGGTAGTAGACGTCGGCGAGACGGTCGCCGAGGTCGAGGGTTGCGATGCCGACGCCGTATGGCCCGCGTTCGGTGAACATCACGGGTTCGGGAGCAATGGTCGTGGTCGTCGGTGCATCGGTCGTTGGGACGGTGGCATCGGTCGTGGTGGGGGCCGCCGTTGTGGTCGTCGGTGCTGCTGTCGTTGTCGTGGCGGTGGTCTCGTCGGTGTTCCCACCCCCGCAACCGGCGGCGATGAGTGCGAGGGCGGCGAGGACGAAACGGGTGCGCATCCCGCAATGGTCCCCTTAGCGCCGTACCATCCGCAAGATGGACGCTGCCGAGCGAGCATTGGCATACGCCGAGATCCAGCAACTCGCCGCCGCCTACGCCTTCTTCACTGATGCGAAGGACGTCGACGCGCTGGTGGAGCTCTATGTGCCCGATGTCCGCATCAGCTCGACGCTCTCTGGTCGTGATCAACTTCACCAGTTGATGACCGACGCACTTCGCACGGTGGGCGTCACCTTTTTGAACATCGGCACCCACCACATCGTGCTGGCCGACAACAGCAAATCGGCCACCGGCGTCGTGTACAGCAAGGCCGAGGTCCAAGACGGCGGTCCCGACAGCGAGCGTTGGATCAACCACGCCATCCAGTACCACGACGTCTACGAACGACGTGACGGGCGTTGGTACTTCGGCGCCAACCGTAAGCATTTCCTCGTCTACGGCGCGGAGCTCGAGCACAACCCGCTCGACCAGCCCGACGCCGACTGGCCTGCCCGCCAGACCGGCCGAGGCACGCATCCTCAGGCCCTCGCCAGCTGGCAGGCGTTCTTCGCCGACTGACGCCCAGAAGCCGGTGCGCTCAGCCGTTTAGCTGCAATACCTCGCATGCTGCGCCCGATGTGGAAGCTAAGGGTGAGACCACCGAACGAATGCGACCGTCACCGTGGGTGCATTAAGCAGGGCAGCTGCGACTGCCCACGTTCCCGCAGTCGGCACGTCGTATCCCGTGAACGACTCGCCATCGTCGTGCGCAAAAATGTCGCCGAAGATCGTGTTGGGCCAACGTGCTTCAGAACACACGACCATGGGCTTTGGACCCAGGAGGATCGTGATGGTCGCCAAGAGCAGTCCACACAAGAACCCGGCCGGCCATGCCTACCCCTTCACCGCATGAGTATTGCAGCAAGCAGCTCCGGGCCAACATCACCGACAGACCGTAAATACGTATCTATATGCGGGGCGGCCCGGCACATCCCCCGGTGGCGCCGACATCGGCGTGGACACCCAGGAGGGTGAGGGCACGACGATGACCCTTAACCGCCCTGTCACTTCGGCGTGACCGCCTTCTCGTAGGAACGGCATGAGGGTCACACTCCATCCGTGCCGTCCATGCGCTTCGCCCCGCTTCTCGTTGCGTTGACGTTCGCCGCATCCTGCGGATCCGGCGAACGTCCGACCCTCTTAGCGCCCCCGCAGGTGGCCGCCCCGACGACGACCGAGGTCAAACTCGCGCCGATCGATACGACGGTCGACGTGACGTTCTTCGGCTTCCCGTTCGGGATGGAGGCGTCGCTTGAGGCGATGGCAGCCGCGAGTGAAGGGCGATGGGATGTTCGCCCGGGCGACGGACGAGGACTGTGCGACGCACTCGACCAGGGTGTCGGCGGCGCGTTGTTCGATCTCGCGCTGGCCGCCCCGATCGTGCCGTGTGCGCTCGAGGCGCATGCGATCGGCACCCGAGCGGTGTACCTCTACGCGTCGGACGACGTTCCACCCTTGGATCTCGATCTCCTCCGCGCAGTGTTCGTCGACATCGGCCGACCTCGCCATACGGCCGTGGGTACGGATCAGGCCGAGTGGGAGTGGGTGCTCCACGAGCTGCTGTCGAACGAATCTCCACCGCCGGACCGGGTAGTCCTCGCCCTGGGCCCGGATGCCATCCGAGCGGCGGTCGCTGCCGGCAACACGATCGCCTACTCGGCGTTCACGCCCGACGATGTCGGCCTCCGTGCGCGCTGTGTTTCGATCAGTGCCAGCGCACCGTGCATCGCCCCTGACGACCGAGAGCGGTATCCGTTGCTGGTGCCGATGTGGTTCGCAGCCACATCAGCCACCCTCGCCAACGAACTCGTCACGGCGATGCTCCAGCCCGACATCGTCGCTGCATCGGCCTCGGGCGGGGTTGTGATCGAGGAAGAGCCACGTGCTGATTCGGAGGTGTCGTCGGTTCCCATGGAATGACGTGTGGACGGATCCTTCGATGCAGGCCTCTGCGGTGCCGCCGGAACAGCTCGGGTACTGTCTGACCTTCAGCCCAGCGCCATTCATCCAGGGGGAGCCACCGTGGCCGAAGGTTCGATCGAGATTTACGAGAGCGAGGACCGGCGGTTCCCGCCGTCCGCAGCGTTCGTGGCGCAGGCGAACGCCAACGACCGTTCGATGTGGGACGAGGCCGAGGCCGACTACGAGGCTTTCTGGGCCCGTCAGGCCCGTGAGTTGCTTGTGTGGCACAAGGATTTCGACACCGTGCTCGAGTGGGAGTTGCCGTTCTCGAAATGGTTTATCGGCGGCGAGCTCAACCTCTCCTACAACTGCCTGGACCGCCACGTCGAGGCTGGCAAAGGCGACAAGGTCGCGTTCCACTGGGAGGGTGAGCCCGGCGACACGATCACGATGACCTACGCCGAACTGCTTACCGAGGTGCAGAAATTCGCCAACGTGCTCAAGGGCTTGGGCCTGGAAAAGGGCGACCGCGTCGCCATCTATATGCCGATGGTGCTCGAGCTCCCGATCGCGATGCTCGCCTGCACCCGCATCGGGGTCGCTCACTCGGTGATCTTCGGCGGTTTTTCACCCGACGCCATCACCGATCGTTGCGAGGACGCCGAAGCCAAGCTCGTTATCACCGCCGACGCCGGCTATCGCCGAGGTGAACCCTCCGCCCTCAAACCCAACGTCGACGCAGCCTTGGACGTCGGTGCGCCGACCGTGGAAAACGTCGTTGTCGTCAACCGCTGCAACACCGGACCCGAGATGGTCGACGGCCGCGATCACTGGTGGCACGACCTCATGGCCGACGCCTCGGCCGACTGCCCCGCCGAGCCGATGGACTCCGAGCAGCTCCTCTACATCCTCTACACCTCGGGCACCACGGCGAAGCCCAAGGGCATCATGCACACCACCGGCGGGTACCTCACGCAGGTGGCGTTCACCCACAAGTACGTCTTCGACCTCAAGCCCGACACTGACGTGTACTGGTGTGCGGCCGACATCGGCTGGGTCACCGGCCACAGCTACATCGTCTACGGCCCGCTCACGAACGGAGCCACGTCGGTCATTTACGAGGGCACCCCGGACACGCCCCGCCCCGAAGAGCGAGAGGGCGACCGGGCCGCATGGAAGAAAGATCGTCTCTGGGACATCATCGAGCGTTACGGCGTCACCCAGCTCTACACCGCCCCGACCGCCATTCGGACCTTCATGAAGTGGGGTCCGGAGTGGCCGGCTGGTCGTGATCTCTCAACCCTGCGCGTGCTCGGCACCGTCGGTGAGCCGATCAATCCCGAAGCGTGGATGTGGTACCACGAACACATCGGCGCCGAATCGTGCCCGATCGTCGACACCTGGTGGCAGACCGAGACCGGTGGCAACATGATCACGCCGCTCCCTGGCGTCACCACGACCAAACCGGGCTCGGCCACCCAGACCATTCCGGGCGTGTTCGCCGAGGTCGTCGACGACCAAGGCAACATGGTCGAGGAGGGTGGTGGCTACCTCACGCTCACCCGCCCGTGGCCCGGCATGCTTCGCGGTATCTGGGGTGATCCCGAGCGCTACAAGGACACCTACTGGTCCGAGTACGAAGGCCGGTACTTCGCAGGTGATGGGTGCCGAATCGATGCCGACGGTTACCTCTGGCTGCTCGGTCGCGTCGACGACGTCATGAACGTATCGGGTCACCGCATCTCCACCGCCGAGGTCGAGTCGGCGCTCGTCGACCACGAGGCCGTCGCCGAGGCGGCGGTCGTCGGGGCCACCGACGATGTCACGGGTCAGGCGATCGTCGGATACGTGATCCTGGTCGGATCAGCCGAGGCGTCGGACGAACTCCGGGAAGAGATCCGCCAACACGTGTCGAAGAAGCTCGGCCCGACCGCCCGTCCGAAGGCCGTGTTCATCGTGCCTGACCTGCCGAAGACCCGTTCCGGCAAGATCATGCGCCGCTTGCTGCGCGACGTCGCCGACGGCCGCGACCTGGGCGACACCACGACCCTCGCCGATCCGGGCGTCGTTTCAGCGATCGCCGAAGGCGCCGCCGACAACGACGAGGACTGAGCCCCGGCGTGCTCATGGATCATCCCGACAACTGGATCGAGAACACCGGTCGACCGATCGGCGGCCCGACCGTCGTGCTCGATCTCGACGGTGTCATCTCCGATGCCGGCCATCGCCAGCACTATCTCGAGGCTGAGGCGTCGAAGGACAAGGACTGGACCGGCTTCTTCAACGCATGCGTCGACGACTCCGTCATCGCCCACGGGTGGGCGCTCGCGGAATCGGTCTCGCCTGCGATCTGTCTGGTGATCCTCACCGCCCGCATCGACGACATCCGCGACTCCACCATCAGCTGGCTCACGACGAACAGCATCCGTCATGACTGGTTGATCCTGCGCGGCCCTCGCCAGGGTGCGTCCAGCACCGAGTGGAAAGCCGGCCAACTCGAACTCCTGCGGGCGGCCGGTGCGGAGATCCAACTGTGCGCTGATGACGACCCGCGCAATGTCGAAATGATGCGCAGCCTCGGGATCCCAACGCTCTACATCCCATCGGGCTACTACGGTGATCGAGCCTCGGAGTCCGTCGAGTACCGATGATCAAGGCGCTGAGCTGGCGCCCGAGCATCGATCAGGTCAGTGCAACGGCGAGCTTGGAGCGGTAGATGCCGGCTCGTTCGATCTTGAGGTCTTCGTAACCGCGAACGGATTGCGGCAACGATGCGATTTCGGTCGCCTCGTCGGTCGTCATGGTTCCCGTAGCGACGCGAGCCAGCACGATGTCGATTGACGATTCGAAGATTCCGATCAGCTCTCGCTCGAGCTTTCGCATCTGGGTGCGGCCGAAGGGGTCGAGGACGGTGCCTCGAAGGCGCTTGCCGTTCGCGAGCACCTTCATGATCGGTACGCCGACTCGGGTGGAGACGGTGATCTTTCGCTTCATGCCGAGCGACTTAAGGATCGGCGGATGCAGTTTCCACGAGGCCTTGGCTCCGGCCCCGCCAGCGGCGGCGATGGCGGCGGTCGCCTCGGGACCGGTCAGGAGGCGAGCGACCTCGTACTCGTCCTTGTATGCGAGGAGGAGGTGATGGCTGACGGCGACCGTCTCGGTGAATGATGTGTCGCCTAGTGAGGCGGCTCGTTCGACCAGGTCGAGGTACCGCCCGGCGAGTGCGGCACTTTGGTAGGCGAGCAGGTCGGCGGCTCGGAGCGCGATATCGGCACCGAGTTGGTCGGCCCGAGTGGCGAGCTTCTCCGGCAGTGCCGGCACGTGAACCTGCGGGCTGTCCGCGTGCGCGACGACGGTGCCAGCCGAAACCGCCTCGGTCCGGCCAGCGGCGAAGGCGGTGAGGTTCGCCTCGACCGCCACACCGTTCAGCCGGATCGCCTTCTCGATCGCCGTCCCGGCGATCGGCAACACGCCGTGCTGGTAGGCGAAACCGAGGAGGAAGATGTTGGCTGAAGCTGCCGAGCCGAGCAGTTGCTCGGTAATGCCCGCGGCGTCGACGTAGCGGTTGCGCTCGGTCAGCGTCGCCGCCGCGACCTGGGTCCGCAGTTCGTCGAGCTCCGGATACGCAACCTCGGGCTTGCCAATCATCGATCCGGTGGGCGTCTCGCTCGCCGAACCGATCAGCACCGTGCGGGTCGGGTCGCCCGCCGAGAGCGAGGCGGGGCTGGCAGCGCTCAGCAGGTCGAAGGCGATGATGACATCGGCGCCCTCATCGCCGATCAGGTTCGACGGCGCCGGCGCGTCGGTCGTGATGCGGAGGTCGCCGCTCACACGTCCGGCTTTCTGCGAGAGACCTGTCTGGTCGAGCCCGCGCACGTGCAGGCCGTCGAGCATTGCGGCCGTGGCGACGATCTGGGCGACTGTGACGACACCGGTGCCGCCGATCCCGACCATTCGCAGGTCGAGCGAGCCAGGCGAGACGATCAAGTCGGGATCGGGGAGATCGCCTCTGACGGCACCCGAGCCGGCCTTTTTCTCGGCCTTCGGATTGGGCGTGATCTGGATGAAACTGGGGCAGTCGCCTTCCAGGCACGAGTAGTCGAGATTGCAGCTCGATTGATCGATCGTGGTCTTGGTGCCGAGGGGGGTGTCGACCGCCTGCACCGACAGACAGTTCGACACGGCGCCGCAGTCGCCGCACGCTTCGCAGATGCGGTGGTTGATCGCGATCCGGTAGGGTGGGGTCTCGACGAGGCCGCGCTTGCGGAGACGGCGGGCCTGGGCTGCGCATGCCTGGTCGTGGATCATCACGGTGACACCAGGGACGGTAGCGAGGTACTCCTGTGCCTCGACCACCCGGTCGCGATCCCAGACCTTCACTGCGCCCTTCGGGCCGACCGGCATCTCGGCGTTGCGATAGGCGCTCACATCATCGGTGGTGACGAGCACTTCGGCGACGCCGTGGGCGAGCAGCGCCGTGGCGATTTCGGGAACGGTCTGGCCGCCGACAGCGTCCTGGCCGCCGGTCATGGCGACCGTGCCGTTGTAGAGGAGCTTGTAGGTCGTATTCATCCCCGCCGCGACTGATGCCTGGATCGCGAGTTGGCCGGAGTGGAAGAAGGTGCCGTCGCCGATGTTCTGGATGAAATGCTCACGTTCAACGAACGGGGCCATGCCGATGAACTGCGACCCTTCGGCTCCCATGGCGGTGATGCCGGCGATGTCGCCGACCTTGGTGTCGTCCATGAGCAGGACCATGCCGTGGCAGCCGATGCCAGCCCCTACAAGGGTGTCGTCGGGGACCTTGGTCGAACGGTTGTGGGGACATCCTGAGCAGAAGTACGGCGAGCGATCGACCGAGAGTGGCAGCAGTTGCTTTTCTCGCTTCGGTGGTGTCGGTGGAGCAAGCCGGTCGGCGATGCGGGCACTCAGCCGTTCCCGCAGGCCAGCGACCATCGCGCCGGCGTCGAGGATGCCGTGGTCGGGCATCAGCGGGCGACCGTTCTCGTGGCGTTTGCCGACGACACGGGGCTGGTGAGGGCCGCCGTAGAGAGCGTCCTTCACTAGCCACTCGAGTGTCGGGTTCTTCTCCTCCACGACGATGATCTCGTCGAGCCCGCGAGCGAAGTTGCGGATGTTGTTCGGGTCGATCGACAACGGCATCTGCGTGTGGAGCAGCCGGATGCCGGCGGCCTCGATATCGGCCGTTGTCGGTAGCCCCAGTCGGCGAAGGGCCTCGAGAAGTTCGTGGTACGTGTAACCGGTGGCGACAAGCCCGATCCACGCGTCGTTCGGATCGGTGGTGGCGTGGTTGAGCTTGTTCGCCGTCGCGTAGCGCTGGGCGAGGATCAACCGGATCGTGCGGAAGTCACGTTCGAGCTCGAGCGTCTTTGGGGTGAGGAGGCGCCCTTCAGGTCGCGGCTCGTAGATCGTGCCGTTCGGGTCGCCGGGGATCGAGAGATTTGGGGTGACGATCTCGACCCGATCGAGGCCGAGATCAACCGTGCCAGAGCCGTCGGCGACGGGGGAGACGATCTTCATTGAGGTCCAGAGACCGGTCATGCGGCTGAGCGCCACGGCGTGACGGCCGAGGTCGACGACCTCCTGCACGTCGCCCGGGTAGAAGAGCGGCATGTGGAGGTCGTAGATCGTGGCGTCGGACGACGATGGAATCGTCGAAGACTTCGCTGCGGGATCGTCGCCGACGAGGGCGATCGCCCCGCCCTTCGAGGAGGTGCCGGTGAAGTTCGCGTGGCGGAGAGCGTCGCCTGCCCGGTCGATACCCGGGCCCTTGCCGTACCAGATGCCCAGGACACCCGCGTAGGTCGCGTCGGGCTGTTCGGTCGCGAGCTGGCTCCCCATCACGGCGGTTGCGCCGAGTTCTTCGTTGACGGCAGGTTGGAGCACGACGTCGACATCGGTCGCCACCCGCAGCGCCTTTTCGAGCTCCATGTCGAAGCCGCCGAGGGGCGAGCCGGGGTAGCCGGAGACGAATGCTGCGGTCTTGAGTCCGTTGCGCTTGTCGATGCGCATCTGCTCAATGGGCAGTCGGGCCAGGGCCTGCACACCCGTCAGGAAGACGCGACCGTCGTCCTTCAGGAAGCGGTCGGAGAGCTGATACTCGGTGATCGCCATACGACGAGCGTCGCATCAGTGCGGGCTCGGCTCAAGCCACCCGATCGATCAGTGACAGCCCGACGCGGAATTTCGGAGCGGTCTGAATCGTTAAACGAGGGGCATCATGATCAACACCGCA
Source organism: Acidimicrobiaceae bacterium (assembly GCA_002729125.1). Lineage (GTDB taxonomy): Bacteria > Actinomycetota > Acidimicrobiia > Acidimicrobiales > Aldehydirespiratoraceae > UBA11606. The sequence goes on from PBTQ01000074.1 coordinate 62,303, forward strand.
AAGACCTTCACCCTCCTTGCTGCCATGGGCGGCCTCGTCGTCGTCGCGGGCGGCGTGCTCGGCGGCTCCGGGGGCCTCGCCATCGGACTGATCCTCGGCCTCGTCATGGTCGGAGGCTCGTACTGGTTTAGCGACAAGCTGGCCATCAAGTCAGCACGCGCCGTTCCCGTCTCCCGGGAACAGCTGCCGCAGTACTACGAGATCATGGAAGATCTCACCACTCGGGCGAACATGTCGATGCCGAGGCTGTACATCACGCCCAGCCAGCAGCCGAACGCCTTCGCCACCGGCCGCAACCCAAACAACGCCGCCGTCGCCGTGACTGAGGGGCTGCTCCAGGCGATGAACTGGGAGCAGGTGCGCGGCGTGCTCGCCCACGAACTCGCCCACATCCGCAACCGCGACATACTCATTGGGTCGGTGGCTGCCGCCATCGGCATGGGGATCACCTTCGCGGCCCGCATGGTGATGTGGGGGGCACTGCTCGGCGGCAATAACCGTGATCGCAACCCGATCGGTGAGCTCGCCTTTGCGCTGCTTGCCCCCATGGCGGCGATGCTCATCCAGGCTGCCGTGAGTCGCAGCCGGGAATTCCAGGCCGACGAGTCGGCGGCAAGGCTGCTCGGCACGGGCGAACCCCTTGCCCAGGCGCTGCAGCAGCTCGAGTCCTACGCCAACCGCATCCCGGCGGCCGTCGACCCCAACCAGGCGAGCAACTACATCATCGACCCCCTGAAGGCCCAGGCCCGCGGCGGTCAGGGCGGCGGTTTCGGCAAGCTCTTCAGCACCCATCCGTCGACCGACGACCGGATTGCCCGGCTGCGGAGTCTGAACCTCTGATTCGTCTCGGATGCGATCCCGCACCGAGAGGGCGGGAGGAGCTTGTTGCCCGTCAGCAGCGTGGTGGAGCCGGTCGGGTTAGTCCCGGAAGTTGTTGAACTGCAGCGGAATCTCGAAGTCCTGCTCCTTCAACGCAGCGATGGCGGCCTGAAGGTCGTCGCGCTTCTTGCCGCTCACCCGGAGCTGCTCTCCCTGGGTCGAGGACTGCACGCCCTTGAGGCCGAGCCCCTTGATGAACTTGTTGAGTTCCCTGGCCTTGTCGGCGTTGATACCGGCCTGAAGCTTGACCGTCTGGCGCACCGACCCGCCTGACGCCGGTTCGACCGTGCCGTAGTCGAGCACCTTCATCGAGACCTTGCGCTTGGCGAACTTCTCTTCGAGCACGACCCGGAGCGCAGCGAGGCGGTCCTCCGATGACGACGCCAGCTTGATCTCGTCGTCGCCAAGTTCAACCGAGCTGTCGGTGCCCTTGAAGTCGAATCGCTGGCTGACTTCACGAGCCGCCTGGTCGACCGCGTTGCGGACTTCTTGCATGTCAACTTCTGAAACCACGTCGAATGTCGGCATGGCGCCGACGGTACTACGACGGTGCCGTCGACCGAATGCTCTCCATCCCGTAGCGACGAAGTCGCAGAGCTGGCCCTGGCCGGTACAGTTGTGGCCCTTCCATGGGTCGGTGCCCGAGCGGCCAAAGGGAACGGGCTGTAAACCCGTCGGCTTCGCCTACGAAGGTTCGAATCCTTCCCGGCCCACCATGGACGAACGACCCGGTGTTTCGACACCGGGCCGTTCTCCTTTTCGGTCGAGGTCGGCAGCGGGCCCCGGACGAACGCCGGCGCATGTTGGCCTGTCAGAGCATGCGCTGCATGACGGTAACGTCGAGCCAGCGCCCGAACTTGCGGCCGACCTCTTGTTGCACCCCGACGACCTCGAACCCGCAGGCTTGGTGCAGGGCAACTGATGCGCCCTCTGTATCGGAGATGTGGGCGATGACGGTGTGGAAGCCGCGGGCTTTGGCCATCACGACGGTCTCATTGAGGAGCGCTTTGCCGACACCGAGACCACGAGCGCCCGCGTCGACATAGACACTGTTCTCGACGGTGGTGTTGTACGCCGGCCGGTTTCGGTACGGCGATAGCGACGAGAATCCGACGATTCGCCCATCGACCTCGGCGACGAGGACGCCGAGGGCGCCTTCACGATCACGGATCCAGGCCCGCTGCTCGTCGACGGTGCGCGGCACGAGGTCGAACGTTGTGGTCGAGGTTTCGACTTCGTGGTTGTAGATCCGGCGCAGTTCCTCCGCGTCGTCGATGGTCGCGTGGCGGATGTCCATCCGGCCGAATCTACGTGGTTGGATGAGGACATGGCTCGAAATGTGCTGGGTAGCGAACTGACCGAGTGCGGACGTGATCCGATTACCGGCTTTTTTCGCGACGGTTGCTGCAACACGTCGCTGGACGATGTCGGTTCACACACCGTGTGCGCCACCGTTACTTCCGAGTTCCTTGAGTACTCGAAAGCAGCCGGGAACGACTTGTCGACACCTCGACCTGAGTACGGGTTCGTTGGGCTGAAACCAGGCGACGGGTGGTGTGTGTGCGCCGCCCGCTGGTTGCAGGCGGCCGAGGCAGGCTATCCGTGCCCGGTGCGGCTGGCGGCAACCCACGAGCGGGCGCTCGACGTCGTGCCGCTCGAGTTGTTGCGTACACACGCGTCCGACAGCGACAACTGAGTCAGTGCGCGATGCTCTGCGCGGTTGCGTACTCGTCCGAGGAGATGACATGACCACCGCCGGATTCGATTCCCAGCGCCTTGCTCGGGTGTCGACACTTGTGGATCGCTATGTCGCCGAGGGCAAGCTCGCTGGCGCGCAGGTCCAGGTCTCCCACCGGGGTGAGGTGGCGTTGCGCCACACGGTGGGCCGTGCTGACGTGGCATCGGATCGCCCACTCGGCGACGACGCGATCTATCGCATCTATTCCATGACAAAGCCGATCACCTCGATCGCCTTGATGCAGCTCTATGAGCAGGGACGAGTGCTGCTTGAGGATCCAGTGTCGGCGTACATCCCCGAGTTCGCCGAGATGCAGGTGTTCACCGGCGGCACCCCGACCGCGCCGAAGGTCCGCCCGGCGCAGACCGTGATGACGGTGAAGGATGTGCTCACCCATGCGTCGGGTCTGACCTACGGGTTCTTCTTCCAAAACAACCTTGACGCGATGTACCGGGAGGACGGACTCGGCAATTTTGAGCCTCCTGACTACACGCTGGAAGAGGGCATGAGGCGCCTAGCCGCCAAACCGCTCGCCTTCGACCCCGGTACGGCGTGGAACTATTCGATGTCGACCGACGTGTGCGGTCGACTCGTTGAGGTGGTCTCGGGGCTGGGACTCGACGAGTACTTTGCCGAGCACATCACCGGCCCGCTCGGCATGGCCGACACGGCCTTTCATGTTCCGCTCGACAGGGCCCACCGGTTCACGTCGAACTACCAATTGACACCCGAGGATCCGTTGGCGACCCTTGACTTCTTCGACGCCAGCCCGTACCTCTCGCCGCCGGTCTTCTTGTCGGGCGGCGGTGGCCTGGTTGGCACCGTCGACGATTACCAGCGCTTCGTCAACATGTTGCTCAACGGCGGCGAACTCGACAATCGGCGGATTATCGGCCGCAAGACGCTCGAGTACATGACGATCAACCACCTACCCGAGGGCAAGACGCTCAACGAACTCGGCCAGTCGCTGTTCTCCGAGGCGGTGATGGAAGGTATGGGCTTCGGCCTCGGCTTCTCCACCCTCGTCGACCCGGCCCGCAACGGTGCGGTCAGCTCTGGCGGCGAATTTGCCTGGGGCGGTGCTGCCAGCACGGCGTTTTGGGTCGACCCAGCCGAGGAGATCACCTGCGTGTTCATGACGCAGCTGATGCCGAGTAGCTCTTACCCGCTCCGTCGGGAGCTGAAGGCCACCGTCTACCAGGCGCTGCGCTGACGCAGCCGGGCCATCACCGGCCGTTTACCGCAGATCGAACTTTTTGAAGTCGGGTGCTCTCGTCCACGACTGGTAGACGTGCAACGGCCACGGGCTGAGGGTGTGGACGTCGCCCTTGGCGTTCTTGTAATGGGTGTTCTTCACCGCCCAGTGGCTCCACACCATCTGGCCGATCTCGTCTCGGTAGTCGGCGACGTAGGTGTCGTAGGCGTCGGTGGTCGGCTCGATCGAGGTGAGGTCGTCGGCGATGAGCTTGTCGATGCACTGCATGATGTAGGCGATCTGGCACTCGCTGTGGAAGATCAGCGATCCACCGCTGGCGAGGTTCGTGCCCGGGCCGTACATGCAGAACAGGTTCGGGAACCCCGGCATGGTGATGCCGAGGTAGGCGGCCGGTTCGTCGCCCCAGAACGCTCGCAAGGTCTGGCCGTTGCGCCCGGTGATCTCCATCGGCCACAGGAAATCGTTGTGGCGAAACCCGGTGGCGTAACAGATGACGTCGGTTTCGTGGAGTACCCCGTCGATCGTGCGGATTCCGCTGGCTTCGATGCGCTCGATACCGGTGCGGATCAAATCGACACTGTCCTTCTTGAGACAGCCGAGCCACGAGCCGTTGTCCTGGAGCGTGCGTTTGCCTGTAGCGGGGTATTCGGGCGTGATCTTCGCAAGGAGGTCGGGGTCGTCGCCGATCTGTTCGGCCATGAAGCCAAGGAAAAAGTCTCGCGTCGACTTGTTGCGTTGGCTGACGGCGAGACCGTCGGAGTCGTCCCAGTCGGGATCGATGCGCGGGCCGCTGAGGTCGACGCCTGCGCCGGGCCACAAGATCAGGAATCGGAACCAACGACCGAAGTAGGGGAGGTGGCGGATCGCCCACTTCATGCCGTCGGGCACCGGTTCGTGGTAGTTGGGATTCGGGAACATCCACTGGGCAGTTCGCTGGAAAACGCTCAGCTGCTCGACCTGATCGGCGATCGTCGGGGCGATCTGGAAGCCGGTGGCGCCCGCGCCGACGAGAGCGAACCGCGTGCCGGTAATGTCGACCGAGTGGTCCCACCGGATCGAATGGAACGACGGACCGTCGAAGTCGTCAATGCCGGGGATGTCGGGAAGTTTCGGACGGTTGAGTGAGCCGACAGCGGAGATGACGGCGCGGGCTGGGAGTTCGTCGACCGTGCCATCGGCCGCTCGAACGCGAACCGTCCAGGCGCCCGCCGCCTCGTCGTAGGTCGCAGCCTCAACCTCGGTCTCGAACCGACAGTGTTCGCCGATGCCGTACTTGTGCATCACGCCGACGAAGTAGTCCCGCAGCTCGGCGTGCTGGGAGAAGTACTCGGTCCAATGGTCGGCCGGTTCGAATGAGTAGCAGTAGAAGTGACTACCCACGTCGACGCGGGCGCCGGGGTAGGAGTTCTCCCACCAGGTGCCGCCGGGGCCGGCGTTCTTGTCGATGATCGTGAAGGGGATACCGGCCTCACGGAGGCGAACGCCGGCGAGCAGGCCCGATTGCCCGCATCCGATGACCACGACGGGGAACTCGCCGTGTGCGACCGGGGGCGCCTCCGACGAAGGCACCCCCTCGGCGGCCAGGTTCAACTCGCTGAGCATCATCGGCACGGTGTCGTCGGGGATCTCGGCGCAGCCGATGAAGGCCATCATCTCCTGCACCAGCTCGGCTGACGGCGGGGGTGGCAGCTCGCCGCCAGAATCGCGGAAGGCCAGGATGTGGGGGAGGGCTCGGGCCCGGGCCTCCGCCTGTGCCTCCGGCGACATGAAGCCGTCGTAGATGTTGAGGAACAGGCCCTGCGGCTTGATCTCCTCGTCGCGGATCCACGATGGGTCACCGGTGATGTGCACCATGGCGCACAGCAGCGTCGGAACGCCCACGTCATCGAGGAGCCGGGCGATGGTCTCGTCGTCATCGGTGATCGGTGTGCGGCCGTACAGGTCAGGTGTGCTCACGACGACGATGCTCGCGTCACCGCCGGCGGGTCACCAAGTTGCTCCTGACCGGACGTGATGGCGCGTCCGGACGCGATGGCATGCCCGCGCCGGTCGTGTTCCGTTGGATCTCGGTGGTTTGCGGTCAGTGCGCGCCGGCGACGTGACGGACAGCGAGGCGGTAGCGAGTGTCGGGCCCGTCGTGCTCGATGTAGCAGCCCTGCAGATGCCGGTGACCCGAGGTCGGGTCGAATGCCGTGCGGGCGTGCAGCACCCGATGGTTGTCCATGAAGATCAGATCGCCTCGGCCGAGGCGGAAGGCGGCCTGGTGGGTAGGGTCGTCCATCCACGCGGCCAACCACCGGCGGCCGGCGTACCAGGCGTCGAGATCGGCACCGTCAGCCGGTACCGGGAAGTCAAGCTTGGTGTTGAAGCGGAGCTGATGGAACCGGCCGGCCGAGTCGAGTTGGACCACCGGGCGTCGATCGATCGCCACATCGGTACCTATGTCGTAGCGAAAGTCGACCTCAATGGTGGCGAGCGTCTCGTGGAGGTCGGGTCGCTCGCGACGCATTGCCTCGGTAGCCGCAAGACCATCGACGAGTACCGAATCACCGCCCTCTGCCTCGTTCGCGAGGCAGTGCAGCAGTTGGAGGCCGGGCTGAACCTTGCGGTAGGGCTGGTCGGTGTGGGGCTTCAGCCCGATCGCGGTGTACGCAAGATCAGTCGGCTGCGGTTCGTTGCGAACGTCGAACACCCAGCCGAAGTTGTTGCCGGCGACGTAGCCGATGTGGTTCCCAACCTCGGCGACCGTACCCCCGGTCGTCGGCGTATCGCGAATGATGACGAAGCCGTGCCGGGCGAAGTTGCTAAGGAAGTCGACGGTGGCTGCGGCGACGGCGGGTTCGTCGAGGCCACCGGCGATCGCCGGCCATGAGACGGTGGGGAACGGAGCAGCTCCGGGTTCCCAGGCGATGGGAGTGGGCGGAGCCTCTGGATCGGCGATCCAGCCGAGCCGTTGCATAAGCACGGCGACCGACAGCCGGCAGCGATGGCCGTCGGAAAAGGCCACGGTGAGCGCGTCGCCGTCGAGTTCGGCGTCGACGGCCACCAGCCCGGACTCGACGTCGAGCGGGGTGAACAGCCGCTGACGGTTGGTCGCCTCGATCTGGCCAGGCTCGGTCGACTGTTCCCGCAGCCACTGGGGGTGGAGGCGGGTCGTCCGGTCACCGAAGCGCGCCTCGACGTGGCCGTCGGTGGCCACGGAAGCCGACGATGAGTAATCAAGCAGTGTCATGCCATAACTTTGACGTCAGCGCGCCCCCTGTTACAGCCCCTTTCCCGTCAGTCTGGCATAACCTCAATGCATGGCACGTTTGGTGACGCAGAAGGTCGGTCGGCTCCACCGCCTTGCCGTGTTCGACGCCGCCGCCCGCCTCGGCGGCTTCTCGGCGGCCGCCCGCGAGCTCGGCATGACTCAACCAGCGGTCACCCGACAGATCCGGGCCCTCGAGCGCAGTTTGGGTCGGGACCTTTTCACCCGTACCGCGAATCGCAGCGAGCTGACCGATGCCGGTCAGTCCCTCCACAGCCATGTCGCCGCCGGACTCGATCGGATCGACGCGGGCGTTCGCGAGTTCACCAACGACAGCGGTGCGTTCGTGCTTGCCACTCATCCCGGTGTCGCCCAGCTCTGGCTCGTTCCCCGACTCGAGTCGCTGAGCGCAGCCCTGCATCCGCTCGACGTGCGGATGTGGTTCTTCGAACGCAGCGCCGACATCGAGGCAGGTGGATTCGATGCTTCCATTCGAGTTGGCGATGGCAACTTTCCCGACCACCACGCTGAATTGCTCTTTCGTGAACGGGTCGTGCCGGTGTGCTCCCCGGCGTTCGCCGCTGAGCACGGACTCCATGCCGAGAGCACGCCGGCGGAGATTTGCGAGGTGCCGTTCGTCAACATGGACGACGGCGATACGCCGTGGATGGCGTGGGCCGACTGGCTTGCGGCGGGTGGAGTCGAGCGGCATCGCCAGCCCGGGCGAGTCCTGTTGCCGAACTATCCGATGGTCGTCCAGCAGGCGCTGATCGGCCGAGGCGTTGCGCTCGGATGGCGCGGGCTCATTGACGAGTTGGTCGACGGCGGCGCCCTCACCGTCGTCGGTCCCGAGATCACCTCTGCGCGCGGGTACTACGTCGTTTGGCCGAAGGATCGTCGATCGGTTGAGACCGATGCTTTGGTCGCTTGGCTCCGCGCCGAGGCCGCGAGCTGACCGACCTTGCTGGTCTGCCCGCTACCCTCACGACCGATGCACGAGAGTGATCAGCCGGCCAGGGAACCCGACGAATTCGACACCACGCCGGCCGACGGCGAGGTCGTCGTCGGCACCGAGTCCGCCGAACCTGAACCCGACCCAGTGGCGCGTGCCGCCGAGGCCGAACTCGACGGACTGAACGACGCCTTCGACACTGTCGACGCCGCGCTCAAGGCGCTGGATTCGGACGATCTTGATCACGCCGAAGCGCTCGTTGCATCGCTGGGGGACCCGAGCGCCGTAACTACTGACGACGCCGAACCCGAGTCATCCAGCGAGGCCTGACATGCGGCCCCTGATGCGCGCACTTTCCCGAATCCTGATCGTGGGCGGTCTCCTCACGGCGGCCGCCGCCGTGCGCCAACGCCGCACCATGCCTGCGCCCGACGATGCGCCGATCGCCTCGACCGGGCGCGGGGCCCGTAGCGCAGTGATGGTCCGCCTCGCCGCCCGCCGAGCTGCGGACCGCACCTGGACCAAGGCCCGTCAGCGGCTCGCCGACGACGAGGGCCGGCGTCGGATGCAGGCAGAGCTCGAACGCCGTGAGGCTAACGACGTCGTCGACGCCCTTGGGTACATGAAGGGCGGGATGATGAAGCTCGGCCAGATGGCGAGCTACCTCGACGAGGGCATGCCCGAGCCGATGCGCGAAGCGCTGGCGGGGCTCCGCAGCGATGCACCCCCAATGACCGGCGATCTCGCGCTGAGCGAAATCGAAGCCGGGCTCGGGCGACCCCTGCACGAACTGTTCGATCACATCGAAGCAGAGCCGATTGCGTCCGCATCGATTGGCCAAGTCCACAAGGCCCGCACCCTCGAGGGGAACGACGTCGCCGTGAAGGTGCAGTACCCCGGCATCGCCGACGCCATTGCGGCCGACATGGACAACTCCGAGACGCTCGCAACGATGCTCAGCATGATCTTCCCGGGGCTCGACCCGGTCGAACTGGTCGAGGAACTCCGCGACCGAATCAATGAGGAACTCGACTACGAGAACGAAGCAGCCAACGTCCGGCTCTTCGCCGACTACTACCGGGGCCACCCAGCGATCTGGATTCCCGACGTGATCGACGATCTCTCGTGCGGCAACGTGCTCACCACCGAGTTCGTGCACGGCGAACGCTTTGAGAAAATCTACGAACGGTCGCAGGAAGAACGAGACCGGGTCGCCGAGACGCTCTATCGCTTCGTTTTCCGCAGCCTGAATCGGCAGTACGCGTTCAACGGCGACCCTCACCCCGGCAACTACCTCCTCGCCGATGACGGGCGGGTCGCCTTTATCGACTTCGGCTTGGTGAAGCACTTCAAGGCCGACGAGGTCGAGCAGTTCACCCGTTTGATCCGGGCCATGCTCGATCGTGAAGCCAGCGAGTTTCGTCGTGTCGCCGAAGAGGTCGACGTGCTGCGTCCGAATGCCCCGTTTACCGACGACGAGATCTACGAGTGGTTCACGGCGTACTACGAACTGATCCTGACCGACGAGCCGATCACCGTCACTTCCGAGTACAGCGGCAAGCTCCTCTACAAGACCTTCGATGCCCGCACGAACGAGATCCTGAAGCACGCCAACGTGCCGCCGACCTTCGCACTCATCCAGCGCATCAACCTCGGACTGTTCTCGCTGATGGGCAGGCTCAAACCGACCGCCAACTGGCGTCGCATCAGCGAAGAGCTGTGGGTCTGGACCGAAGGCGAACCATCGACGCCGCTGGGCGAGGCCGAAGCGGCCTGGGTCGCAAGCGGTGTGAGTAATGCGGCCGAGACCCACGCCCGCCTTGCGGCCTGGACGGCCGAGGCGAGCTAATCAGCCAGTTCGCTCGGGGGCAGGGCGTTGAGTCGGTCGCTCACTGCCATGAGGTAGCCGGTGGCTCGTTCGTGGAGTGGGTATCGCTGCACGATGCGGTCGAACTCGGGCCCGTGATGAGGTACGACCAGGTGGGCGAGTTCGTGGATGATCACCGAGTCGAGCACCCACGGCGGTACGTCGATGAGACGGTCGGAGATGCGGATGTCGCCGCTGCCCACGGTGCATGACCCCCAGCGCTGTCGCTGCACCTTCGACCAGGTGATCGATGAGGCGTACGGCAGGCCGTAGTCGTCGGAGAGCGTGCGGCTGCGGGCGTCGAGATCGATTGCGTTGGAGCGTCGCTCGCGCTCGATGCGTTCGACGACGTCGTCGACAAAGCGGGCCTCGTCCTCTGCGGTCATCCAGGACGGGATGCGGACGCGGATCACGCCGTCGACGATGCGGGCCGAGACGGTCTTGTTGCGCCGGTCGGATCGGATGACTTCGACGGGGTAGCGCGACGACGAACGCCGCCGGGCGTGCACCGGGTGGGTTGGGTCGTGGCGGTGAGCGTTGGCGCTGGTCATCAGACGATGTCCTGGTTGTCGATGGTGGCGTCGTTGGGGGCGAGCAGCAGGCGCTCGCCGAGTCGCCACGTTGATCCGTCGTGGTGAAGCCAGCGAGCCCCGAGGTTGGCGATGCGTTCGTGGGCAAGGCCGAAGTGGCCTTCGAGGGTGTAGATGATGCCGCCGTGGCTCACGGCGAGGACGTCGCCGTGGCCGCCGGTGGCGGCGAGGATGTCGTCGAGCGCCGCCAGGACTCGGACGAGCACGGCTTCGTCGTCCTCCCAGCTGGGCGGCCAGGCGCCCAGGTCGAGCATGCCGGGGAACTGTGCATCGATCTCCGCTCGCGTGAGACCGGAGAACTCACCGGCGTCTCGTTCTTTCAGACGAGGATCGACGATCACAGGACCGACACCGAGTGTGCTGGAGATGATCGTGGCGGTGTGAAGCGCCCGCTCGAGGTCGCTCGCGAAGATGGCGTCAAAGGCGCCTGCCTGGTTCGCGGCACCGCGGGCTTGAGCACGGCCGAGCTCGGAGAGCGGTGGGTCGGCCTGGCCCTGCCAGCGCCCGACCGCGTTCCACTCCGATTGGCCATGCCGGGCGAGGAGGAGATTCAGCATGTGGCGCTGACCGTAACCAGGCCCGCTGACGGTGTGGGGGGATGCTCCCCTGTGGAAATCCGGGCATGCTGGAGGCATGGCTCGACTTCGCTTGTTCGCCTCCGCCCGTGAAGCTGCCGGCACGGCCAATGCCGAGTTCGTCGGCGCCACCGTCGGCGAGGTGCTCGGTGCTGCGGTGGCCGAGTTCGGCGACGAATTCGCAGGTGTGCTCGGTACCTGCAATGTGTGGGTCAACGGTGATCAGACCGACTGGGATCATGCCGTGGGCGAGAGCGACGAGGTCGCCGTCCTCCCCCCGGTTTCGGGCGGCTGAGCATCGACCGGTAAGCTGCGCGCCGTGATTCGCGACTTGCCGCGCGTCCTTGATCTGTCTTTCGGGCGTGGTCTCGCTGACGCTTCGATCGAGCAGTTTCGGGCGATGCGTGCGGAGTGCGCCGAGTTCGAGAACGGCGCTTCCATTGTTCTTCGGCTTGCTCAGGGCCGACTCAACCTGCTTGGCGAGGAAGCAAAGCGACGGGCCGACGGTGCCGGCGGCAACCTTGGAGAACTCGTCAGCGGGCTCGCCGACCTGATGAGCGAGGCCATGCGCGCTGCCGGCTCGGGCTGCCTTGATCAGGAACTCAATCCACCGGAGGCCGTCGTCGGTCCGTTCACTGCATTACTTGACGCCGGGGTTGACCCGTCGGTGGTCATGGCGGTTGTCGAGCTGAGCGACGACGAACTCTCGGCGGCGCTGCATGCGCTCCAGGACTTTGAGAAAGAACTCTCGAGTGCCCGCTGCAGCCTTCATCGTGAAATCGACGTGCTCAAACCGAACTCGCCCGCCGCATCGTCGTGGGCGAATCGCCTGCGTCCCCGAGCTGAGTTCGTTTCGTGGGAGCCGATCGTGAGGGAATGCGTGAGCGTCGTGGCCAGTTGGAGGAGGCAGTGACCCGTCTCGCAATGCTTTCGTTGCACACGTCACCGCTCGTCCAGGCGGGCGGCGGTGACGCCGGTGGCATGAACGTCTATGTGCGCGAGCTTGTGGCCGCGCTCGCCCATGGCGGAGCCGACACCACGGTCTATGTCCGTCGGTGGCGAGATGACCTCCCGAAACGTTTGGCGGTCGAGCCGGGCTTCGAGGTCGTGCACATAGACGCCGGCGACCCCAGCCTCCCGAAGGAGCAGCTGCCGGGCATTGTCGACGAGTTCGCCGACGGCGTGCGCGCCCATCTCGCGATCGATCCGGCCGATGTGCTGCACGCGAACTACTGGTTGAGCGGGGTGGCTGGTCATCGGCTCAAGCACGAGCTCGATCTGCCGATGGTGTCGACGTTCCACACTCTCGCCCGCGTGAAGGCCGAGACGGGTGACCCCGAGCCACAGAACCGCATCGATGCCGAGTCCGACGTCATTGCGTGCAGCGACATCATCACAGCGAACTCCGTGGTCGAGTTACACGAACTCGTGCGTCATTACGGCGCTGATCCGAGCCGCATCGAGATCGTGCCGCCGGGCGTCGACCACGCCTTTTTCTCGCCTGGTTCCCGTCGCGGTGCCCGTCAGGCCCTCGGCCTCGGCGATGAGCCCGTGTTGCTTTTCGTCGGTCGCATCCAGCCGTTGAAGGGTGTTGATGTCGCGGTTGAGGCGTTGTCGCAGCTGCGTGACCCCCGGGCCCGCATGCTGATCGTCGGTGGCTCGAGCGGGACCGAGGGCGATGATCATGCCGCCGAGGTTCACGATCTCATCACCGATCGTGGTCTCGGCGATCGCATCACGATCGCGCCGCCTCAGCCCCACCATGTGCTCTCCACCTATTACCGGGCGGCCGACGTCACGATCGTGCCGAGCCGCTCGGAGTCGTTCGGTCTCGTCGCGCTCGAGTCCGCAGCGTGCGGCACGCCGGTCGTCGCTTCTGACGTCGGCGGCTTGCGCACGCTGGTCGATCACGGCCGCACCGGCCTTCGGGTACCCGGCCGTGATCCTGACGGCTTCACCGAGGCGGTCGAACGCATCATCGGCGATCCGATCTTCGCAGGGCGACTGTCCGAGCGGGCTGCCGAGGCGGCGACGGCTTACACGTGGACCTCGATGGCTGCTCGCCTGCGTCGGGTGTACGCCGACCTGAGCGAACGCGTCCCCGTCGATTGCATGGCCTGACCGCTTGCGGTCGGCTGGTGACAGCCGGGCGTGTCGAAGGCGATAGCTGGCTGCAAGACTCCGGGGATGGACCTCGCACCGGCCGCAACTCCCGAGCAACTCGACGCGCTCGAGGCGCAGATCGATGCCTGGCTCACTGCTGAGCAGGCCGACAATCCGATGATCGATGCGGTCGAGAAGGGTGAGCGTGAGGTCGGCCATCAGCAGCGTCTTTGGTATGTGCGTCTGCTCGGCGAGGAGAAGGACGTTTGGACGGCGTACTGGACGATCAACCAGCGCATGTTCCGGTTCGAAACGTTCGTGATGCCGGCGCCGGAGGAGAACGAGCAGGTGTTCTATGAGCACTTGCTGCTGCGTAACCGTGAACTCACCGGCATGAATCTTGAGATCGGGGACGAGCATGCGATTTTCCTTGCCGGTTCGCTGCCGATCGCGGCGGTCAACGACGCGGAACTCGATCGGGTACTCGGCTCGATGTGGGCCTACGTCGAGAAGGTGTTCCGTCCTGCCCTGCGGATCGGGTTCGCCAGTCGGTTCAGTCGTTAGTTGCGTTTCATATCCTCTCATGTAGTGTGCTTTCCGCTGGCGCCGGGGTCACCGCTTGGGGAAGTGTGGTCTTCTCGGCCGCCGGCACCAAGCCCGGTACGGTGCGCCTCATGACGAGTCCGAAGCTCCAGTTCATTGGTGGCGGCAAGATGGCCGAAGCCCTGCTCGGCGGCATGGTCGCCACGGGTTGGGCGGCCGCAGACGAGATCCATGTGGTCGAACCATCGGCCGAGCGGCGGGCGATCCTCAGCGATACACGTCCCTCGCTGTCGATTAGCGATGCGCCGGTCGCCGGGGTTGATGCCGTGCTGGCGGTGAAGCCCCAGATTGCGCCCGAGGTGTTCCCCGGTCTGGCCGCTGCGTCCGTGCCGCGGGTGTTGTCGATTGCTGCCGGCATCACCACGGCGGCGATGGAAGCGGCGCTGCCGAAGGGCACGGTCGTCGTGCGTTCGATGCCGAACACGCCGGCGCTCGTCGGGCAGGGCATGGCGGCGATCGCCCCCGGTGCCCATGCAGGCGACGACGACCTCGTATGGGCCACCTCGATTCTTGCCGCAGTCGGCAGGGTCGTCACCGTGGCTGAGTCAGATCTTGATGCGGTCACCGGCGTGTCGGGCTCTGGCCCCGCTTATGTCTTCCATCTGGCCGAGGCGCTGACCGCTGCCGGGATCGCTCAGGGTCTCAGCCCCGAGGTCGCCGACACGCTCACCCGCCAGACCCTGCTCGGCGCGGCGACCCTGCTGAGCGACTCTGGCGAGGATCCGGCCCAGCTGCGCATCAATGTCACCTCGCCCAACGGCACGACGCACGCCGGCCTCGAGGTCATGTACGAGCGTGGTTTCGCCAAGGTGATCGACGCGGTCGTGGCGGCGGCCACTGCGAGGTCCGCCGAACTCGGGAGCTAGGGAACTCGGCGGATAGCGTCAGCGTCGTGAACGCCCCCGGTCGTCAGTACGACACGATCTCTTTCCTCTCCGATTTCGGCCACGCCGACGAGTTCGTCGGTGTGGTCCATTCCGTGATTCGTTCGATCGCGCCGCAGGTCGGTGTCGTCGACGTCACCCACGGCATAGCCAAGTTCGATACCCGCGCTGGCGGCCTTGCGCTTGCTCGGGCGGCCAATTACCTCAACCCCGGCATCGTTGTCGCGGTGGTCGACCCCGGCGTGGGTACCGACCGGCGTCCGGTTGCACTCGAGGTCGGCGACGGCATGTCGGTGCTGATCGGGCCTGACAATGGCCTGCTCGCCCCTGCGGTCGGGTTGGTGGGCGGCGCCACCCGCGCGGTTCATCTCACCAACGAGGACTACCAACTGCCACGCCCCGGCGGCGCGACCTTCGATGGGCGCGACGTCTTCGCCCCGGCTGCTGCGCATCTCGCCAACGGCGTGCCCATCACCGAGCTCGGACCGGAGATCGATCCCGCCACGCTGCTGCCGGGCGTGTTGCCGGTCTCGCGTTTCGAGCCGGGCGAACACGGCCAGGAACTCGTGTGCGAGGTCCTGTGGGTCGATCACTACGGCAACTGCCAACTCAACGTCGATCCGCTCGAGCTGCTGTCGATCACCGACTCGCCCAGTGGTGAGGTGATGGTCACGGTCGGCGCAGGCTCGGCAACGCCCGACCAGCGTGTCGGCGTTCGGGTCGACGCCTACGACCAGATCCCGGCGGGCCGCATCGGTCTCGTCGTGGATTCCAGCGGTTTGCTGTCGATCGCTGTTGCCCGAGGCTCGGCGGCCCACGAACTCGAGCTCGGTGAAGGCATCGAGCTGCGGATCTGTGATCTTGATCCGTCCGACCGCGGTTCTGGCGTCAGCACGCCGGTGCAGCTCGGCGCCCGTCCCTCTGGAGGATTCTGATGCGCGCAAGTACCACGCTTGTGATCGGCATCCTGCTGCTCGTCATCCTTGGCGCAGGGGCGTTGCAGTTCGTCTTGCTGGTCGACTGAGACGGAGGCTGCCCTCCGGTTCGATGGGAGCGTTTTCGGGTTTGCCATCCGCACCGAAAATTGCGCGAGTCGTCGGGGGATCGGGCCGAGAAGCTGCCAAGATGGTCCGCTGTGAACCTCGCGACCCTCTTCGCTGATCATCCCGCAGAACGCACCGCGATCGTCACCGGCGGCGATCGCATCACCTACGGACAGTTGTCCACCGAGGTCGAGAAGACACGTGGGGTTCTCGTCTCGCTTGGACTCCAGCCGGGTGACCGGGTCGCGATCTTGTGCGCCACCAACTTTCGTTTCGTGCGCGCCTGGTTCGGCATCCTCGGTGCAGGCATGGTCGCCGTGCCGCTCAACCCGCAGAGCCCGGCCCCCGAGATCGAGCGTGAGCTCGCTCAGGTCGGGGCTAAGGCCGTCATCGCCGGGCCTGCCGGTATCGGTGTCCTCGAGCAGGTCGATCGTTCGGTCGTGCCGACCCTCAAGCACGTGTTGCGCCCGTCGGGGGTTGGCCTGCCCGACTCCGTCGACCTTGACGTACTGCGAGAGACCGTCGAGCCCGCCCCGATGGTCGAGCGCGCCGACGGCGATCTCGCCTGCCTCATGTTCACCAGTGGTACCGCCGGCGCACCGAAGGCCGCCATGCTCACCCACGGCAACCTGGCCGCCAACCTCCGTCAGAACATGGCTACCAGCGGCAAGGTCGTCCGCCCCGACGACATCGGTTTGTGTGTCCTGCCGCTGTTTCACATCATGGGGCTCAACTCGATCCTCAACCTGAGCCTCTATGCCGGGGCCACCCTGGTGCTGCAGGAGCGTTTCGACCCGATGACCGTCTTCGAGACGATCGCCGACGAGCAGATCTCGGTGCTGGTCGGTCCGCCCACGATGTGGGCTGCGCTGAGTCAGATCGACCTCGTCGCCGACGATGCGCTGAAGACCATCCGCATCGCTGTGTCGGGCGCCGCCACGCTGCCCAATCGGGTCGTTGAGGAAGTGGCGGGCCGTTTCGGCATGCGGATCCTCGAGGGCTACGGCCTGACCGAGGCCGCCCCGGGCGTCACCCGCGCAACCAACGACGACACCCCGATCGGGTCGATCGGCCGTCCCATGGCTGGCATGGAAGTCCGCATCGTCGATGCCGCAGGTGACGACGTCTACATCGGCGACGAAGGCGAGATCCTCGTTCGCGGTGACAATGTCTTCGTTGGCTACCTTGATGACCCTGAGGCCACCGCGCGGGCGATCGATCCGCAGGGTTGGTTGCATACCGGTGACATCGCCGTGGTCGACGATGATGGGTTCGTCTACATCGTCGACCGGGCCAAGGACCTCATCATCGTGTCGGGCTTCAACGTCTTCCCGGCGGAGGTCGAACGGGTGCTCAGCGCCCACCCGGGCGTCGTCGAATCGGGTGTCGTCGGCGTGCCTCACCCGCACACCGGCGAGTCGGTCAAGGCATTCATCGTGGCCGAGCCGGGTCGAGTCCTCGAAGAGGACGACCTGATCGAGTGGTGCGCCACCGAGCTCGCCCGTTACAAGTGTCCGACCAAGATCGACCTCGTCGACGAGATCCCTCGGGGGCTCGGCGGCAAGATCATCCGGCGAGAACTCGGCGCGTGACCGACCGGGGTGTTCGGGTCGAGCGCGTCGGTGACACCCTGATCATCACGCCAGCCAGTCATCCCATCATCGGCACCGACATTCAGGGTCCATCGGTCATCCGCGCGCCTGCGTGGCTGGCCGATCCGCTCGGTCGGTACCCCTGCTACTTCGCCGACCACAAGGGCTCCTTCATCCGGCTCGCCTAAGCCAACGCAATTGAGGGGCCGTGGAATATCCACAAGCCTGGCTCGCTGAAGCTGGCCGACTCCGGCTTCCTCGGTGAGGATCTCGTGATCGATGCCGAGACGCTTGAGCGGATTACAACCCGCTTTCGAGAAGCGCTCGGTGGTCAGATGCCGGCCTTGCTGCGCGATGACCTCGTCACCGCCCACATCGCCTCGCCCGACGTGCACGTGGACGATGACCGGCAAGAGATCGTGATGTAGCGGCACGGTCTTGAGGCAATCGGTGATCAGCGAACGCGGGTGGCTGTGTCGACCGACGGGATTCACTTTTGGGCGACTCCCGAGACCCACGTCCCATCGTACTTCCGGTGCTTTCGTCACAACGGTTGGTGGTACGCCCTCGCCATGCCGGGCCGGTTCTTCTGGTCCCGTGATGGCCGTACCGGGTTTGAGGAGCGGCCCACACTGTTTGGGCCCGATATGTGCCACAGCGCAGTGCGGGTCGTCGAAGGAGCTGCCGGCGCCGAACTGGAGGTGTTCTGGACTCGGGTCGGCGACGCACCCGAGTGCATCCTGCGCTCGCGCGTGTCGATCGCAGGGCCGTGGGAGCGCTGGCGCGAGATCGACGAGCCGTGTGTGCCGTCGATCCGTGGCGCCGTCAACGAGCCGGTCAATCAGCTGCGCGATCCGTGCCTTTTCTGCGACCCCGGCGACGGGACGTGGTGGCTGTTCTCCGCGGTTGCGGGCGAATCGGGGATCGCTGTTGCTCGCTTGTGAACTCGTGAAGACTCTTGTGAACTAATGCACAAGGTGTCTAGCGTGGGGCGATGGCGTCCCCTGGTCGGATCCCTGAAGCCACCGTGGCTCGACTCCCGCTGTACCTGCGGGGCCTCGACGCGTTCCCCGTCGGGGTGACGGCAACGGTGTCGTCCGACGAACTCGCCGATCTCGCTGGCGTCAACGCCGCCAAGGTTCGCAAGGACCTGTCACACCTCGGCACCTACGGCACTCGGGGCGTCGGCTACGACGCCACGTTCCTGCGGTTCCAGATCAGTCTGGCGCTCGGCGTCGCCAACGTCTGGCCCGTCGTCGTGTGCGGCATGGGCAACCTCGGACGGGCGCTTGCCAACCACACCGGCTTCACGGACCGCGGCTTCCCCGTGGTGGCGGCCACCGATTCCGACCCAGACAAGATCGGCACGATCGTTGACGGCGTCCCGGTGCACGCGCCTAGTCAACTCGGCGACATCGTCCGCCGCTTCGACGTCGCCATCGGCGTGATCTCGACCCCGGCCGGAGCCGCCCAGGGCACCGCTGATGCGTTGGTGGCGGCAGGTGTCACGTCGATCATGAGCTTCGCTCCAACCGTGCTCTCGGCGCCTGACGAGGTCGAGATCAGATCGGTCGATCTTGCCACCGAACTCCAGATTCTCGGTTTCCATCTGCACCGCAGTCGGATCGCCGGAGACTCCTGACCCGAGCCGCCCGGTTTCTCCGTCCTCGCCGAGGAGAAGCGAGCGAGCATGTCCGTCGTGACACCCGTCGCCCGATCCGGTTTCTCGGGTGGATGTCCGATAGCGTTCAGATGTTGGCCCTTACGCCCTGGGCCGTCGGCTTTGCCCCTGGAGTTCTTGTCCCGTGTCGATCGTCGCCATCGGTTGTAACCACAGGTCGTCCCCGCTCTCGATTCTCGAGCGGATGACGATCGCGCCCGACGACATCCCCAAGGCGCTCTCAGACCTCGGATCCGCCGATCACCTGAGTGAGGTCGTCGTGTTGTCGACCTGCAACCGGGTCGAGATCTACGCCTACGCCGAGAAGTTCCACGGCGGTTACCAGGACATTCGCGAGTTCTTCGGCCGGCACGCTGGGCTTGCCCCCGAGGACGTCAACGACCACCTCTACGCACTCCACGACACCGAGGCGATCCGTCATCTGTTCTCGGTGACCGCCGGTCTCGACTCCGCCGTGATCGGCGAGCACGAGATCCTCGGGCAGGTTCGCACCGCCTGGGAGCGTTCGGCTGAACACGGCACGGTCGGCTCCACGCTTGGCCCGCTTTTCCGTCACGCCGTCGAGACGGGAAAGCGGGCCCGCACCGATACCGCGATCGGTCGCGGCATCGCGTCGGTCAGCCAGGCTGCCGTCGCCCTCGCCACCGAGCAACTCGGTGGCCTCGACGGCCGCACCGTGTTGGTGCTCGGTGCCGGCGAGATGGCCGAGGGAACCGTCAAGTCGCTGGCTGCGGCCGGCACATCCGACATCTTCGTCGCCAACCGCACCTGGGAAAACGCCGTGGCGCTCGCCGAGGCGTGTGGTGGCACCGCCGTGAGTCTCGACGCCGTGGGCGACGCCCTCGTCGCCGTTGACATGCTCGTCACAACCACGGGTGCTCAGCAGCTCATCCTCGAGAGCGGTGAGATCGCCGCTTTCATCTCGCGCCGCGATGGCCGGGAACTCGTGATCGTTGATGTTGCTGTCCCGCGCGATGTCGCCCCCGGCGCAGGCGAACTTCCCGGCGTCACGCTCCTCGACATGGACGACATCGGTGTGTTCGTAGAGCAGCAAATGGCCTCTCGGACCCGCGTCGTCGGCAACGTCGAGACGATCGTCGGTGAAGAGGTCGATCGCTATCGCACCGTTACCTCCGCTCGTGAGGTGGCGCCGCTCATCGCCCAGTTCCGCACCCGGGGCAACGACATCGTCGACGTCGAACTCGCCCGGTTCAGCGGCAAGCTCTCGGATCTCGACGCGTCCCAGCGCGAAGCCGTCGAGGCAATGGCTCGGGGCATCGTGAACAAGCTGCTGCATGAGCCCACCATCCGGCTCAAGGATGCCGCCGGTCACGCTCGGGGGGATCGCCTCGCCGACTCGCTGCGCGATCTCTTTGGCCTCGACTGAGCCGGCGCTCATGGGGATGAAGTTGCGAGCAGCCACGCGCGGGAGTGCGTTGGCGTTGTGGCAGACGCGTCAGGTGGCTTCACAGCTCGAGTGTGGGATCGACGAGGTCATCGTCTCGACCATGGGCGACCGCAACACCGACGTGCCGATCCACTCGATGGGTGGCAAAGGCGTGTTCGTCAAGGAGGTTCAGGCCGCCGTGCTCGACGGTCGGGCCGACTTCGCCGTGCACTCTGGGAAGGATCTCCCAGCGGTTACGCCCGATGGGCTCGTGCTCGTCTGCGTACCGGCCCGAGCCGATGCACGCGACACGCTCGTTGGCGCATCCTGGGCGTCGCTGCCTCCCGGTGCGCACATCGCTACCGGCTCGGTTCGCCGCCGGGCCCAGCTGGCCTGGCATCGACCTGACCTCGTCTTCTCCGAACTGCGCGGCAACATTCAGACTCGGCTGGAGAAGCTCGAGTCGGGCGGCTTTGACGCGATCGTAATGGCGGCCGCAGCGATCGACCGCCTTGAGCTCGACCTGACGACCCTAGTCGACCGGCTCGACCCGTCGATCATGCTCCCGCAGGTCGCCCAAGGCGCCCTCGCCATCGAGTGCCGTGCGAACGACACCGAGACGATCGCTGTGCTGCGTGCGATCCAACATGCCGACACCCGCCGTGTCGTCGACACCGAGCGGGCCTTTCTCCACGAACTCGGCGGCGACTGCGATCTCCCCGCCGGTGCACACGCAACCCTTGGTGACGACGGCATCGAGATCACCGGCATGCTGGCGTCGCTTGATGGCCGGGCCCTGATCCGTGAACGCCGGGTCGGGACCGATCCCGATCAGCTCGGTCGGGCGGTCGCCCGCTTCCTACTCGACGAACGCGGTGGCCGCGACCTGCTGGCCGATCTCCGCTGACCGCGGCACGATGACGGCGATGACTCCGCCGCCTGAACCCGTTGTCGCCGGCCCGCTCGGCGGGCTTTGCATCGTGGTTACCCGACCTCGCGACCAGGCGGCATCGCTCGTCAAGGCGCTGGAGGCGCAGGGTGCCGAAGCGGTATCGGTTCCGGTCATCGAGATCACCAAGCCGCTCGATGGCGGCGTCGGGCTTCGCACGGCGTTGCGGGTTCTGCGCGATGGCGACTGGGTTGCGGTCACCTCGCCAAACGGTGCCGCAACGGTGGCCGAGGCGCTTGGTGAGCGCCCACTCGCCGATGGCGTTCGGGTCGCGGTGGTCGGTCCCGGAACCCGCGATCGGGCCGAGTCGCTCGGTCTCCCCGTCGATCTCGTGCCTGCCGATGCGATCGCCGAGGGTCTCGCAACCGCGTTCCCCGCACCACCGATTGCGGGCGGTCGGGTGGTGCTCGCCCGAGCCGAGATCGCCCGCGAGACCCTGCCGATCCATCTGCGGATGATGGGCTGGAACGTCGACGAGGTCGTCGCCTACCGCACGGTCTCTGCCGACATCGATGACAGCGGTCGTCTCGCCTGCGCTGCGGCGGACGCCGTCGTCTTCACCTCCGGTTCGGCGGTCGATTCGCTCGTCGACGCCGTCGGTGTCGACGGACTCCCGAAAATCGTCGTCTCGATCGGTCCGGCGACCTCCGCCGTCGCTGCCGAGCGGGGCGTTGATGTCGACGTCGAAGCCGATCCGCACACGATCCCTGGCCTCGTCGACGCCCTCGTCGCCCACGTCGCCGACCGTCCAGTGCTGCACAGCGAGCCCGCCGGGAGCGCCGACGCCCAGTGGTGTCTCGAGCAGTACTACGCCGAACTTGACACCCGTTTCGTCCACGGCCTCGATCGCAGCACGGTGCAGTCCACCGACATCGACGAGATCTCGCCACCGAACGGACTCTTCGTCGTCATCCGTCTCGACGGTCACCCGGTGGGATGCGGCGCGCTCAAACGTTCCGACCCTGCGGTGATCGACATCA
This sequence comes from Acidimicrobiaceae bacterium, assembly GCA_002729125.1. Taxonomy (GTDB): domain Bacteria; phylum Actinomycetota; class Acidimicrobiia; order Acidimicrobiales; family Aldehydirespiratoraceae; genus UBA11606. The sequence continues at coordinate 84,592 of PBTQ01000074.1, forward strand.
AACGGATGTGGCTGCGTTTAGACGTACGCGGTCGGGGACTCGGCCGGGCGCTACTCGGCCATCTCATGGACGAGGCCCGGGCGCTGGGTGTCGACCGGGTCCGGCTCGATACCAACGAGACGCTCGTCGAGGCGATCGCGCTCTACGAGTCGTCCGGCTTCGTTGTCGTCGAGCGATTCAATGACGACCCGCACGCCACCCACTTCTTCGGACGAGCACTCGATTGACCCGGCAGCATCGCCGTCGGAGGCCCACATCGTGATCCCGCCTGCCGCCGTCATCTTCGACTTCGACGGCACCATCGCCAACACCGAGACCCCCGTGTACGAGGCCGCTCGGATCGCGCACGAGGAGCATGGTCTCGAACTCCCCATGACGACATGGATCGAGATCGTCGGCACCGCCGACAACAAGCCGCTGGCCGAGCGACTCAGGGACGCGCTCGGTCGCGCCCCGGATGCCGACGTGATGGCCCGGGCCGAGGAACGTCACCGCCACGCCCGCGAGAACGTCCCGGTTCTGTCGGGCGTGGAAGACCTGATCACGGTCGCCAAGTCGCACGACCGCCAGCTTGCGATCGCAAGCAGCTCGCCAATCGACTGGGTCGAGCCGCACCTCATCCGGCTCGGGCTCGTCGATCACTTCGACCACCTCAGCACGCGTGATCAGGTCGACCGAGGCAAACCTGCCCCTGACCTGTTCCTCCTCGCCGCGGCCCGACTGGGTCTTGACCCGGCCAACATCCTCGTCATCGAAGACTCGCGACACGGCTATGCGGCAGCCCGAGCGGCGGGGATGCGCTGTGTCGTCGTTCCCAACGCAATCACAGCACACGACGTCCACCCCGACGCCGAGATCGTGCTCGGATCGCTTGCCGACTTCCCCTTCGCTCACTTCGGGTTCTGACCCATCGCGGTGGGTAGCCTCGCCATGTGAGCAACACGAACGCATCCCTGTTCGAACGCGGTCAGGCCGTCATCCCCGGCGGTGTGAACTCGCCGGTGCGGGCCTTCGGCTCGGTCGGCGGGACGCCGTACTTCGTCGAACGAGCGGACGGGCCATTCGTTTACGACGTCGAGGGTCGCCGCTACATCGACTACGTCCAGAGCTACGGCCCGTCGATCCTCGGCCATGCCCATCCCGACGTCATCGCGGCGATCCGGGATGCCGCCACCCGCGGCACGAGCTATGGCGCCCCCACCGAGAACGAGGTGCGCATCGCCGAAGAGATGACCAGCCGGGTCGAGGGGCTCGAGATGATGCGCCTCGTCTCGTCCGGCACCGAAGCGGCGATGTCGGCGATCCGGCTCGCACGCGGCGCAACCGGCCGCAGCAAGATTCTGAAGTTCGCCGGCAACTACCACGGCCACACCGACTCCCTGCTCGTCGCCGGCGGTTCGGGCATCGCTCAACAGGGCCTCAAGGGTTCCGACGGCGTGACGCCGGGCGCGATCAAGGACACGATCGTGGCGCCGTACAACGTCGTCCCCGAGATCGATGAGTCGATCGCTGTGATCTGTGTCGAACCGATCGCTGCAAACATGGGGCTGGTGCCCCCTGCGCCCGGCTTCCTCGAGGGACTTCGCGAAGCCTGCGACGCCGCCGGGGCGATGCTGCTCTTCGACGAAGTCATCACCGGTTTTCGTCTGTGCCGCGGTGGCGCAGCCGAGTGGTTCGGTGTGCAGCCCGATGTCTGGTGCTTCGGCAAGGTCATCGGCGGTGGCCTGCCCATGGGCGCCTACGGCGCAAGCCGCAAGATCATGAGCAATGTGGCACCGCTTGGAGGCGTCTATCAGGCCGGCACGCTTTCGGGGAATCCACTCGCGACGGCTGCAGGCCTCGCGGCCCTCGAGCACCTCACGGTTGAGGCGTACGTCGCCCTCACCGACCGGGCCGCACGCCTCCAAGAGGGCATGCAGGCGGCGTTCGACGCCGCCGGCGTCGCCGCCGTGTTCCCGAGGGTCGGCCGCTGCTGGGCATCTTCTTCACCGACACGGCGCCGCACGATTTCGATTCAGCTAAGGCCGCTGCCGACAACGGCGTCTACCCCCGGTTCTTCCACGGGATGCTCGACCGTGGCATCGCCCTCGCGCCAGGCGCCTACGAGGCGATTTTCCCCTCGCTCGCCCACGGCGACGAGGAGATCGAAGCCACCATCGCTGCCTGCGCCGAGGTTGCTGCGACCCTCTGACCCGACTTTTACGGAGCATTTTGGAACCACACACCGGGTTTCGTCCGTACATCATTTGGTAGTGCTCACGAGAACTTGGAGCTGCAATGACAATCAAGAAGCTGGCCATCGGGGTCGGAATCGCCCTCGCCGTGTTGATCGCCGCCATGTGGTGGCTGTTCTTTTGGGGTGACACGCCCGAGGCCGTCGATGTCGATGCCGCCAACACCCAACTCGACGTCGACCTGGCGGCGGCCACCGACGACGTTCCAGCCGCTGCGCCCGACCGGTTCGACGGCGACATCAACGCCACGTGGGTGGTCGACGACGAGCTCGGCGAATTCGATTTCGAGACCGCGAGTGGCAGCTTCGCCGGCTTCCGAGTCGACGAAGAGCTCACCGTCCCTTACGGTGATGTCGTCGCCGTAGGTCGAACCGGCGGCGTGAGCGGCACGGTCACGATCGACGGGGGCCGGTTGACCGGCACCAACATCACCGTCGACATGGGGTCGATCACGTCGAACGACGCCCGTCGTGAGTTCCCGATCCGCAGGGCCGTCATGGCCAACGAGTTCCCGACCGCCACCTTCGTGTTGACCACACCGGTCGACTTGCCCGCCGGTCTCGCCGACGGCGAGACGGTCACGGTTGATGCCGCAGGCGACCTCACCGTTGCGGGCACGACCAACGAGGCGACGTTCACGATCGATGCCCTCCTTCGCTACGATGGATTTGGTGTCATCACCGGTTCGGCCACGGTCACGTGGGAGGACTATGGCGTGACCCCGCCAAACGCGCCGATCGTCGTCTCGATCGACGAAAGCGGCATCATTGAGTTCCAGCTCATCGTCGCCAAGGGCTGAGGCCCCGTCGACACGGCTCGAAGCGGGGCTCTACCCTCGGCCGATGGCCCAACATCACGTTCCGACGTCACTCGATCAGATCACTGCCGAGGTGATGACCGATGCACTCCGGTCGAGCGGATTCGACGAGGTCGCGGTGTCCTCGGTGTCGGCGGAGCGCATCGCGATTGGCGAGGGCTTCCTGGGCGAGCTCGCTCGCCTGACGCTCGACTACTCGGCCGGCACCGGGCCAGCGACGGCGATCGCAAAGATCCCAACCACCGACTCGGGGCTCAAGCCGATCGGCGACCTGCTCGATGTCTACGGGCGCGAGCACCGGGCCTATGCGAATCTCCTTTCGCAGATGAAGGTCCGCACGCCGCAGGCCTACCTCAATGTGGGCGACGACGAGTTGCTGGCGTACTGCCTCGTTTTGGAAGATGTCGGCGGCTACGCGTCCGGTGATCATCATGCGGGGGCGACGCTCGAGCAGGCACGCTCCGCTGTGGTCGCGGCCGCCGGGGTGCACGGCCGCTGGTGGAACCAGGTCGACCAGTTCGACTGGGTGCCACCGATCGACAGCCCACTCAACATGGGCTTGCAGGGGATGTTCGAGTCGAGCTGGCCGATGGTGGTCGACCAGCACGGCGAACAACTCGGTGCCGAGGTCGTCGCCCGGCTCGAGTCCTACCTTCCGACGGTCAGCGACATGTTCGCCTCGTTCGGCGAGTCGAGTCGGACCCTGACCCATAACGACTTCCGGCTCGACAACATGTTCTTCGACGTCGACGAACTCGTCCTGATCGACTGGCAGCTCCTCGGCCGTGGCGACGGAATGGGCGATGTTGTGCCGTTCTTGACGTGCAACCTCGACCCGGCGCTCCGGCGGGCGCACGAGTCCAACCTCATCGACCTCTACCGAGACACCCTCGAGACAATGGACGCCGGCTACGTCCACCTCGACGATCTGATGAACGCCTACAAGCTGACGCTCAACTTCTGGCTGAGCGCCTGGCTCCACAACTCGGTGACGAAGGGGGAGACCACCCAGCGGGGTGAAGAACTCTTCGAACGCATCATCAACCGCACCCTCGATGCCTACCTCGAACACGAGGCATGGGAGCTCATCGGTGCCCACGACCTCTCCCCAGAAATGTGCTGAGCCCGTGGCTGAGGTGAAGGTCGAAGACCTCGAGCGCCGCAGCGCACTTTTCGCCATAGTGGGGCTTCGGCGACCAAGCCGAGGTGAGACGTTCGTCTTCGGCTTGACCATCGCCCTCTACCTCTTGCTCGTCCTTACCGGCGGGTTCGAGCCGACGGTCGCGATCGTCGTCGTCGTGGTCGCGGTTCCGCTCTTTGCAGTGCTTGATGCCCGCAACCTCGATCGAAAGCTCGCATCCGTGCCGGAGGTCTCGTACCGCATGGTCGTCCGACTGCCGGACGACCGCGGGCAGACGATGGTGACCGGCGCCAGTCTCACAACCGATCGCGTTGCGCTCCACGACATCGAGGGCACGCAGGCATCCTTCTCGCAGTCAACGCCGCCGAGGATGTGGGTCGGGCGACAGAGCCATCGGATCCGCCGGGTCGAGTTCGAGCCGTACGGATGCTGCCTGGCCTGGTCGGAACCCTTGTCGGCTCATCGACCGCGCATCGAGCGGTAGCGCTGGATCAGCATATTCGTCGACGCGTCGTGGCGGAGGTCGGGCGTGAGGTCGTCCGTCAGTTCGCCAATGATCGCCGAGGCGAGGACCTTGCCGAGTTCCACCCCCCACTGGTCGAAGCTGTTGAGCCCCCACACGACGCCCTGGGTGAACACCTGGTGTTCGTAGAGGGCGACGAGCTGTCCCAGCACCGATGGGGTGAGGGCGGGCGCCATGATCGTGGTCGAGGGCCGGTTGCCCGGGAAGGTCCGGTGTGAGACCAGCAGCGGGTCCGTCTCAGTCTTGGCGACCTCCTCGGCGGTCCTGCCGAACGCGAGGGCCTGACTCTGGGCGAAACAGTTGGCCACGAGGAGATCGTGGTGGGCGTCGGCCCCCTCGAACTCGGCGTGGTCGGGCGCACCGAACACGATGAAGTCGGCGGGGATCACTGTGCTGCCTTGGTGGAGAAGCTGGTGGAACGAGTGTTGCCCGTTGGTGCCGGGTTCGCCCCAGATCACCGGTCCGGTCTCGTAGGTCACGGGCTCGCCATCGATGCGGACTCGCTTTCCGTTCGACTCCATGTCGAGTTGCTGGAGATAGGCGGGAAAGCGATGGAGCGCCCGCGAGTAGGGGAGCACGGCGCGGCTCGGCAGGTCGCAGAAGGTGCGGTACCAGACCTCGATCAATCCGAGCAGGGTCGGCACGTTCTCGGCGATCGGGGTCGCGGCCATGTGTTCGTCGATCGCCCGGAAACCGGCGAGCATCTCGGCGAACGCGTCGGGACCGATCGCGATCATGAGGGACAGCCCGATGGCGGAGTCCATCGAGTAGCGCCCGCCGACCCAATCCCAGAAGCCGAACATGTTGTCGGTGTCGATCCCGAACGCTGCGACTTCGGTGGCGTTGGTGGACACGGCAACGAAGTGCTTTGTCACGGCATCAGTGCCAAGCGACGCGGTGAGCCATGCCCGTGCCGACTGGGCGTTCGTGAGCGTCTCCTGGGTAGTGAACGTCTTCGACGAGATCACGAACAAAGTCGTGGCCGGGTCGAGGTCGCAGACGGCAGCGACTAGGTCGCTGCCGTCGACGTTGCTGACGAAGTGGCAGCGAATCCGGTCGTGACGGAACGCAGCGAGTGCTTCGTACGCCATGACCGGACCGAGGTCGGAGCCACCGATCCCGATGTTGATCACCGTCTCGATCGGTGCCCCGGTGGCGCCGACCCAGTCGCCGGATCGGACTCGGTTGGCGAACGTGCCCAATCGGCCGAGCACTTCGTGGACGGCGGGTACGACATTCTCACCGTCCTCCAGCACCTCGACACCGACCGGTGCTCGCAGCGCGGTGTGGAGCACGGCGCGATCCTCGGTCGAGTTGATTCGCTCGCCAGCGATCATTGCGGCGAAGCGGTCAGCGAGACCGACCTCGTTTGCCAGGGCGATGAGGTCGTCGAGAACCGCAGGTGATACTCGGTGTTTGGACAGGTCGATTGTGAGGTCGGCGACCGTGAGCGTCATGCGATCGACTCGACCAGGGTCGCCGTCGAAGAGCCTGCGTAGGTCGAGATCGTCGAACGAGGCGGCATGGTCCTGGAGGGCGCGCCAGGAATCGGTGAGCGAGGGATCCACGGTCCCATGTTCGCCGGTTCGGACGCGGAACAGCCGGATCCTGCGGGCCTAGCTGTTCGATGCTCTGTGTCCGGCGGGGGAGTGGGTTATTCCGAGGCGAGTTCGCCGTACTCTTCGTCGACCTTGACGCGAGCGGCGTCGACCCAGCCCCGGATCTCCGGCAGCGTGGCACCTTCGAAGGTCATGACGCCCTCTTCCTCCATCAGGTGGTAGAGCTCGTCGAGCACGTGGAGCTCTCGCTCGTCGCCCTCAGGAGTGATCTGGTCAGCACCGAACGCGTGGCGGACGTGGTAGACGACCGCCACCAACTGCTCGGGCGAGAGGTTGCCGAAGCCGGCCATCTGGCCGTACGAGCCCGGTGCGTGGGCCCCGCCGGGCCGATCGGGGTCGCCGTAGACGAGGAGGCCCTCGGCCTGTGAGCCGGCGGTGCCGTTGGCGACCCAGTGCAGGTGGCCGGCGAGGCCGTCGTAGGCGGCGCCCGAAGCGAGCGACGGGAAGGTGAGCAGGACTTCGCCGCCGTTGAGTTGGCGCCCGGAGCCGCCACCGCCACCGCCACCATGGCAGCCGGCGCACTGGCCGCTGTAGATCTCGGCGCCTTCATAGGCGAGACCTTCGGGAGCGGCGGGCGGGTTCTCAAGGAAGCCGACGTAAAAAATCGCCCAGAAGGGAAGAAAGATCAGGACCGGAACGATCCACACCGGGACCCTCTTGCGGGTCTCGGCGGCCTCGACATAGGCGGCGATGGGCTCGGGAGCCGCGGGCTCCTCGGGGACGGCCGGGGCCGGGGCAGCCGTCGTGGCCGGAACCGGAGCGGCGTTGACCGTCGGCTCGCTGCTCGGCGCGGCGCTGTCGCCAGCGTCGGGTGGGGCCTCCCCACCAAGGCGGGCACGGGCCTCGGCGGCCTTCTTTAGGAGGTGCTCGGGTACTTCGGTCACCGTTGGTCTCCGGCGGATCGATCGGACAGCGGAATGGCGGGTGGAACGGCAGACGCAGGATGACGCCAACCACGCCCTGCGAGGATAGGGGCAGTGTCGCACGTCCGAACAAGCCGAAGCAGAATCCTTCCCCCGATTTTTGACAATGGCGCAACACCCGATTTCCCCAGCGCCGGATGGGGGGAATCGAAAGGCACCGTGATAAACCAAAGGTCCAATCCGGTGGCCGCCGCTCTCCCGGTTTAAACTTGTGCATGGTTTCACGAAGTTCGTGAAACGCGTCCGTTCTCCAGGAGTCGCAGCGTGGTCGCTTTCGTGTCGTCGATCATCGTCACCGCCTTGATCGTTGGCGGAATCCTCGCATACCAGAAGCGTCGTCCCGCCGATCAGGTCGTGACCTGGGGCGAGGCGATGCTCGGCTCGATGATCGTCTTCTTCTTGATGTTCTGGGTCTACGGCGTCGTGCCGCACCAGTTCCTGACCTGGGCCGACAATGAGCTCAACTGGCGTTCCGACAAGATTCTCTTCGGCCCGTTCGATCTGCTCAAGTCGCAGCAGGACGGTGGCTGGTCGCCGATTCGTGTCAACTATGTCGTGTTGCGCGACCTCATCGCCGTTGGCATCTACGTCGTTGCGCTCGCCGGCAACATCTGGATGTGGGCCGCCTGGCAAAAGCGCGGCGAGAAGCAGAACGCAGAGACGACACCCGAACGCTCGACCTTCGGCCGTCCGCTCGTGAAGGAAGGTGCCTGACTTCATGGCGACCACCGACGCGAATCCGCCGCTTCCTGAGTTCCGCGACGACTACGTCCTCCAGCAGGTCGACGCCGCCTGGCTCACCGCCCAAGTCAAGCCGAAGCAGTTCATCCACATCGACCAGTCCGAGTGCATCATGTGCGAGGGCTGCGTCGACATCTGCCCTTGGAAGTGCATCCACATGGTGCGCCCCGACGCGATCGACGAAGCGATCGGCACGGAACTCCCGGGCAGCGACCCCAACGACAATGTGATCTTCACCATCGACGACGACGTGTGCACTCGGTGCGCTCTCTGCGTCGACCGGTGCCCCACTGGTGTGATCATCCTCGGCAAGATCGGCGACCCGCCGGCCGACGGTGATGCCCACCAGCGAACGAATACCCACGGTTACGGATACGGCATGCGCCTCGGCTGACGCCGGAGTGCCCTGACACGAAACAAAGATCTATGGCGAACACTGACGAAGACGTGAAGAAGCCCCTGCCGCAGCGACTGCAGGACCAAGCAACCCAGCTCGTCGACGCGACCCAGTCCTCTCAGGCCTGGAACTCGATCTTCCGACCTGGCTCGATCTTCCGGAAGGGCTACACCGACAGCCCTCGAAACCGGTCCTACGTGATCATGAATTCGGTGCTCTACCACCTGCACCCGGTGAAGGTGAAGCGTCACGCTGTCAAGGTCAGCTACACGCTGTGCCTCGGCGGTCTGTCCTTTTTCCTGTTCATCTTGCTGACGGTCACTGGCATCTTCTTAATGTTCTTCTACCGGCCGACCGCTGCAGCGGCCTGGGACGACATCTACACGCTGCAAAACAGCGTGACCTTCGGCCTGCTGGTCAGGAACATGCATCGGTGGGCAGCCCACTTGATGGTGCTCTCGGTGTTCCTCCACATGGCCCGCGTCTTCTACCACGGTGCGTACAAGGCGCCCCGTGAGTTCAACTGGGTGATCGGCGTCAACCTTTTGCAGTTCACCCTGCTGCTCTCGTTCACCGGCTACCTCCTGCCCTGGGACCAGCTGGCCCTCTGGGCGGTGACGGTGGGTACCAACATGATGGGGTACACGCCGGTGTTCGGTGAACAAGTCCGCTTCGTGCTGCTCGGTGGCGTGGAGATCGGCACCGACACGCTGCTCCGGTGGTACGTATTGCACGTCTTGCTCCTACCTTTCGTGCTCGTCATCTTCATGGCGATCCACTTCTGGCGAGTGCGCAAGGACGGCGGCATCTCGGGTCCGCTCTAAGGCAAGAAGGAGAAGAAGGACATGACCGAAGTCCCCGAACACCTCCGCAAGCGGGCCGAAGAGGCCCGGGCCAAGGCCGCTGCGGCCAAGGCTGCAGCCGACTCCCCGGCTGAGGCCCCCGCCGAGGAACTCAGCGCCGAACAGCAAGAGGCTACGTCGAAGATCCCGGCGCACCTGCTCGAGCGATCCAAGGCCGCCAAGGCCAAGGCCGCCGGTGGCGACGCTGGCGGCGCCGCCACCGGAACCGCCGTCGCCACGGCTCCCACCGCTGCCGCCCCCACTGCTGCGTCAGGCGCCCCGGTGCCGACCGGGCCCGGTGGTCACACCCAGCGCCTGCTCACGGTCGTGAAGTCGGGCTCGATTCAAGACGTCAAGGCCGTCCCGCAGGACAAGGTCCACACCTGGCCTCACCTGCTCGTGGTCGAGTTCGGCGCCGCTCTGTTTGCGCTCGCGTTCACCTTGATCTTCTCGATCTTCGTCAATGCTCCGCTCCTAGAACTCGCCAACTTCAACGAGACGCCGAACCCGTCGAAGGCCCCGTGGTACTTCCTCGGCCTGCAGGAACTCCTCACGGTGTTCCACCCGATGGTCGCTGGCGTGACCATCCCGGGTATCGGCTTGTTCTTCTTGATGTTCGTTCCCTACATCGACCGAAACCCGTCGGCGAAGCCCGAGGATCGCAAGTTCGCGGTCTCGTTGATGACCGTCCACCTCATGTTCTGGGCTGTGCTGACCATGATCGGCTCGTTCTTCCGAGGTCCTGGATTCAACTTCGTCTTCCCGTGGGAAGCCGGCTTGTTCTTCGAGCTGTAAGGCAAGGAGGAACCACCAATGCTCATCGCAGCCATCGTCGTCATCGCCCTGCTGGCCGCCGTCGCTGTATTCTCCGCGCTCAAGAGTCGCGATGCCGACGGTGCCGTCGGCATCCTCTCTCGGGAGACCAAAGCACGCGACCGTGAATCGACCGTCCTCGGTGACGAGGACGCCCTCACGGGTAAGCAGGTCGAGCGGGCCCAGGTCCTCGAGCGCAAGGCCGCCAGCAAGGAGCTTGTCCTCGCTGCCCGCCAGAGTGCGCCGCCGGCTCCCTATGTGCCGCCAGATCCCGAGGTCATCGGCGTCTCGCGTCGCCAGTTCTTCAACCGCACCATCATCCTCATGATGCAAATCGGTCTCGGCGGCTTCGGCCTCGCGTCGATCGCCTTCCTGTGGCCCCAGCTTGGTGGTGGCTTTGGCTCGGCTATTCGAGTCGGCCTCGTGAGCGACGTGCTCAGCGAGATCCGCAGCGCCAACGGCTTCCTGTACCGGGCGGAAGGCCGCATGTGGATCACCGAATATCCAAACGGTGCGGTTGAGAAGGCCCGCGCTGCCTACTCGGCCAACGAACTCGCCGGCATGGAAGCCGGTCTCGCGCTGGGGCTCGACGGTGGCGTCATCGCCATCTACCAGAAGTGCCCGCACCTCGGCTGCCGCGTGCCCGAGTGCGTCACTTCCCAGTGGTTCGAGTGCCCCTGCCACGGTTCTCAGTACAACCGTGTCGGCGAAAAGCGTGGTGGCCCAGCCCCGCGCGGCATGGATCGCTTCGCCATGAGCGTCTCGGCCGATGGTGTTCTCACCGTCGATACCGGCACGATCATCCAGGGCCCGCCGATCGGCACGAACACCACCGGGCAGGAGGCCGAAGGCCCCAACTGCATCGGTCAGTCGTCGCACTAGGCCCGGTAGCCTCCGTCCGTTCCCATCCCAGAGAGTTCTCGACCACCCGACACTCGCATGTTGCTCGCTGCCTCCACACAACGAACCATCGGACTCGTCATCTTGGCGATCGTCTTCCTCGGTGGGATCGTCTACATCTACTTCAACATCCGCTCGGCTCGCGACGAAGTCGGCTCGGAAATCGAGCTCGCCTCCAACCGCAAGCCGTACCTCTCCGACGAGGATCTCGAGGGCAAGAAGCTCGATCTTGCGCTTGGCTCGAGCCTGGTGCTGCTGACGATCGTGGCCATCACCTTGCCGCTCTACTGGCTCGGTGAGCCGGGGCGTCACGAAGGCCGGGATCTTGACACGTGGCGGATCTCCACCAACCGTGGCGAGGAGATCTATCTCGAGGGTGCGCAGTGCGTGAACTGTCACGGCCCTGAGGGTGCCGGCGGTGTGGTCAACACCGCCATCACCTCGTCCTCCGGCGAGTTCGTGGCCCAGGTCAACTGGAAGGCACCGGCCCTCAACACGCTGATGTCGCGCTACACCGAGGACGAGATTCTCCACGTGCTCAACTACGGCCGAAACGGTGTCATGCCAGCCTGGGGTTCCGGTGGCGGCGGTCCGCTCACCGATCAGCAGCTTGAAGAGATCATCTTCTATCTCCGCAGCGTTCAGATCTCCGAAGATGAGATCCGCTCACAGGTCGACAGTGGTGTCGAGGCCGGTGCTAAGGCGCTGATCCTCGAAACCAGCGATGAGGCGTGGGCGGTCGAGGTCCGGGCCGCGGAAGCCGCCCAGGCCGAAGCCGCCGTGGCCGTTCGGTTGCTCGGTCGGGCCGACTTCGACTTCGAGTGCTCCGACGACGTCAGCGAGTGCCTCGCACTCGACGAGGCCAATGCCCGTCTCACCGCAGCGAACGAGGCTGCAGTCGAGCCGCTCGATGCGGCTGTGTCCACCTGGTTCGATCAGGTCTCGGCGGCGAAGGCCGCAGCCAATGCCCTTGTGATTGAGGACGACCCGTCGCTCGCCGATGAGGGCAATGAGGACGACCTCCGAGCTGCTGCGCTCGAAATTCTTTCGACCCCCGATGCGTTCGAGGGGCAGGAGGCGTACCTCCAGTGGGGCGAGATCCTCTTTAGTAATACGGCGGCCGCCGGCACGTACAGCTGCGCCCGCTGCCATACCTACGGCTGGAGCTTCGACGGCTCGTCTGACTACGTGCTGGAGGAAAACGGCCGCGACGGTCCGATCCCCGAGCTCGTCGACGGGTATATCACCGCTGGTGGCTTCTTTGGCCCCAACCTGACCGGCGGCTCAACCCTTTCGCAGTTCGAGACCGCCATCGGCCAGTCGGCCTTCATCACGGGAGGCCAGGCCATTGGTCAGACCTACGGACGTGGTGGTTCGGGCGGCAACGGCCAGATGCCCGGCTTCGGCGCGCTGACGGAAGCCAACCCGGTGGGCCCAGGTATGGGCCCCGGCTCCGGCATCGTCTTCGAGTATCCGGCCCTGCTCACCGACGAGCAGATCGATGCCATCGTGGCGTTTGAGAGGACTCTCTGATGGAAATGGTCGAACTGATCGGCGTTCTCGACTGGATCGACGGGCTCGAGTGGGATCCCCATGTCCGCGGCTTCCTTGCGGTCTTCGCGGGCTTCTGTGTCTGGATGGGCTCCATCTGGATCATCGTGTCCAGCAACAGCGGCGTCCGCCTCGGCACCCTGCTGGCCCTGGCGGGTCTCTTTGCCTGGCTGACCATCTTGGGTTCGATCTGGTGGCTCTATGGCATCGGTTGGGCTGGTGACGGCCCGGTATGGGACGAAGTCGAGATCGTCGAGGGCACCGAGGCGGAAGGCCACCTGACCTTCGCAGCGCTCGACGAGGCCAACCTGCTTCGCACCGAATCTCTGCCGTCGGCGCATGAGACGGTCGTTGCGGCTGCCGAGGCTGCCGAGGCTGAGTTCGGCGCCGACTGGCGAACCATGGATTCGGCCGGCCTCAGTAATGATGCCGTCGATCGTCTCGTCGAGATCCAGCTTGCCGACGCGGAATTCGGCGTCATCGTCGCCGAGCGCCTCACGCCCGACCAGGTCGAGGGCCTGTCGCTGGTGGAGATCGACACACTCGTCGCTGCAGAGCAGAGTCGCAACGAGGCGACCACCTGGTCTGAACTCGCCGCGGTTACCCCTGGTCTGATCGATCCTGACAATGCGAACCTCGGAGGCTGGACACTCCTGTCCACCGCCGAGGCGGGTGAGGCGCAGGCCTCGGCCATCGCCATGCTGCTCGAGTCCGACGATTTCTCCTTCGCCGACCAGAGCCAGTTCAAGCTCCTTGACGCCTACACCATCGGCGGCAAGGAGGGCCTGCCCGATGACCCGAACGTTCTCGACCGGGTCTGGACCAGGATCCGTCAGACTGCGCAGATCAGCCACCCGACCCGCTACGGCATCATCCAGGTGCAGCAGGTCACGGAGGAGTCGTTGACCAACCTGCCGGGTAGCGCTCCGCAGATCCCAGTGGTCGACGAAGACGAGCCGATTGTCTCGGTCGTGATGATCCGCAACCTTGGCAACCTGCGTCAGGTGCCGGCGTTCTTCACCATCGGTTCGCTGCTCATCTTCTTGTCGCTGTGTTACATGCTCCACGAACGCGACAAGCTTGTCATGGCTCGGCGAGCTGAGTTCGAAAAGGCGGCGTAACTCGTGCTCGGCCAGTACCTGCCCCTGCTGATGCTGTTTGGGCTGGCGGTGCTCTTCGCCGCCGGCAGCTTTATTGCATCAGGCCTCCTGGCCCCGCGCAATCCGACATACGCCAAGCGAGCTGCGTATGAGTGCGGCATCGTCCCGACCAAAGAGACACCAGAACGCTTCCCGGTGAAGTTCTTCCTGGTCGCCATGATCTTCATCGTCTTCGACATCGAGATCATCTTCTTCTACCCGTACGCTCTGGCCTACGGGAGTCTCGGCGTGTTCGGCCTGGCGATGATCATGGTCTTCACGTTCGCCGTTTTCGAGTCGTTCGTGTACCTCATCAGCAACGGCGCGCTCGAATGGGGCCCGCTCAAGCAGGTGGCCCGCCCGTCCGGCGCCGTCTCGCCGGAACGGACCGCTGATTCCACCATTCGCCGTGTCGGTCTTGAGAACCGGCCGATCGCCGAGGAGACGGCAGCGTGAGGATTCCAGGGCTCGGTGAAACCCAGTCGATCGCCGACAACGGCCTGGAGGGGATGGATCACAACTTCCTCACCGGCAATGTCGAGAACCTGGTCAGCTGGGCACGGTCCCGCAGCCTCTGGCCGGCCACGTTCGGTCTCGCGTGCTGCGCAATCGAGATGATGGCGTCGGGTACGGCCCACTACGACCTCGCCCGCTACGGCATGGAGACCTTCCGGGCATCGCCTCGGCAGGCCGACCTCATGATCGTTGCTGGCCGGGTTAGCCAGAAGATGGCTCCGGTTCTCCGCCAAGTCTACGACCAGATGATGGAACCCAAGTGGGTGATCTCCATGGGCGTGTGCGCCTCGAGCGGCGGCATGTTCAACAACTACGCGATCGTGCAGGGCGTCGACCAGATCGTGCCGGTTGATGTTTACGCACCAGGCTGCCCACCCGGGCCGGAAACCCTCCTGCACGCGATCTTTACCCTGCACACCAAGATCGAGTCCGGCGAGCTTGTCCGACGCCGCGAGGCGAACGGCGGCGGCGCCGGTATCACCATCGAACAGCGCGACGGACAGACCGCCGGCCTAACGATCGGGGGCTGACATGAGTGACGAGACCGCAGCCGCCGAAGAGGCGGGGGTCGAGGCCGTCGCCGAGAAAGCTGCCGTCGATCTGCGCTTCGGCGCAGTCGTGGGCGAGTCCCACGGCGATGTTGTGTTACACGCCTCGGTCGAGATCTACCTTGAGGTCTGCCGCGAGGCTCACGCTGACGGGTTTGACCAACTGATCGACCTCACCGCTGTCGACTATCTCACGTACGCCGGCGAGCGCACGCTCCCGGGCGGGCTCACCCCGGAACGCTTCGAGGTGGTCACGTCGCTGATCAACCATGTCCGCCGCGAACGGATCCGTATCCGCACCCAGGTGAGCGCTGACGAACCGAC
This sequence comes from Acidimicrobiaceae bacterium, assembly GCA_002729125.1. GTDB lineage: Bacteria > Actinomycetota > Acidimicrobiia > Acidimicrobiales > Aldehydirespiratoraceae > UBA11606. The sequence goes on from PBTQ01000074.1 coordinate 99,620, forward strand.
CATCCCAAGCCTCTTCGACCTGTGGCCCGGCAGCGAGTACCTCGAACGTGAGGCGTTCGACATGTTCGGCATCACCTTCGCCGACCACCCCGACATGAGCCGGGTCCTTATGCCCGAGGACTGGGTCGGGCATCCTCTCCGCAAGGACTATGCCGTCGGCGCCATCCCCGTCCAGTTCAAGGCAGCGAGCAACGAACGATGACGATCACCGACGAAACCCCCGAGACGATCGATGGTGCCGCACGTGTCCGCCAGCGTGGCGAGGATGCTGCGGTCCTGCGCCTCAGCGAGGCCCAGGCCGCCGCGATCGGCACCGACGCCACCACCCCTGACGATGACGAGCGGGTCCTGCTCAATATGGGCCCGTCGCATCCGTCGACCCACGGCGTGTTGCGCCTCATGTTGGAGATGGAGGGTGAGACTGTCATCCGGTCAAAGCCGGTCGTGGGCTACCTGCACACCGGCATGGAGAAGCAGGCCGAGCAGCTGACCTTCCTGCAGGGGTGCACCAACGTCACCCGCATGGACTACGCCTCGCCGTTCTTCACCGAACTGGCGTTCAGCCTCGCCACCGAGAAGCTCCTCGATATCTCGGTGCCCGAGCGTGCGGTCTGGATCCGCATGCTGATGAGCGAGCTCAACCGCATCAGCTCCCACCTGTTGTTCATGGCCACCAACGGCATGGATCTCGGTGCCGTGTCGATGATGATCTACGGCTGGCGTGAACGCGAAGAAGTCCTCCGCTTCTTCGAAAAGGTCACGGGTCTGCGGATGAACCACAACTACATCCGCCCCGGTGGTGTCGCCGCTGATCTTCCCGACGGCTGGAAGGGTGAGATCGAGGCGTTGCTCGAACTGCTGCCGCCTCGCCTCGAGGAGTATGACGTCCTCATGACCGGGCAGCCGATTTGGCGTGAACGCCTGCAGGGCGTCGGCACGCTGAACACCGATGAGGCGCTCGCCTTGTCGGCTACCGGTCCGATCCTTCGTTCCACCGGCTATGCCTGGGACCTTCGTCGCGATCAGCCCTACCTCGCCTATGACGAGGTCGATTTCGACGTCATCGTCGGCACGTACGGCGACTGCTACGACCGCTACGCGATCCGTCTCAACGAGATCCGCGAGTCGATGCGCATCGTCGAACAGATTCTCGACAAGATGCCGTCGGGCGATTACCGGGTGCAGGACAAGAAGGTCACCCCGCCGCCTCGCATTCGCATCGATCAATCGATGGAAGCGCTCATCCACCACTTCAAGATCTTCACCGAGGGCTTCAAGGTCCCCGAGGGGGAGGCCTATGCGTGTGTCGAGTCACCCCGTGGCGAGCTCGGCATCTACATGGTTTCTGACGGCAGCTCGACGCCCTACCGCATGCATGTGCGGGGCCCGTCGTTCATCAACGTCCAGGCCATGCCGCACCTCATGCGCGACAGCCTCATCGCCGACGTCGTGGCGATCATCTCCAGCGTCGACCCCATCATGGGCGAGGTCGATCGATGAGCTACTTCAACGCTGACAACCTCGAGACCGCGCACGAGATCATCTCGCGCTACCCGCGCAAGAAGTCGGCGCTTATCCCACTGCTGCATCTTGCACAGGAGCAGGAGGGCTGGGTCACCGACGACGCCATGCGCCAGATCGCCGAGCTCACCGACACCACGCCCGCCGAGGTGAAGGGCACCGGATCGTTCTACGAAATGTTCAAGTTCCACCCGGTGGGCACGTACATGATCAATGTGTGCACCAATCTCGCCTGCCAGCTGCTTGGCGGCGAGGAACTCCTCGCCCATGCCGAAGAGACGCTGGGGATCAAGGCCGGCGGCACCACCGCCGACGGGATGTTCACCATCGAAGACGTCGAGTGCATCGCAGCGTGCACCGAGGCCCCGTGCCTACAGGTCAACTACCGCTACAAGCTGCGGCTCACCACCGACGATCTCGATCAGCTCATCGACGACATTCGCAACGGTCGGGCGACCGACATCCCCGAGCACGGCACGCTCGGCCTGGTCCGTCAGCACGTCCCTGCCGATGCTGGTGCAGGCATCGTGGCGCCGGAGCAGGCCACCGAACGCCCGGTCTGGCTCGCCCGAAATGACGCTGTCGCTGAAGGAGGAGAAGGCTGATGCCGACGTACGACTATGTCCCCCATGCGCCCGGCTATGTCGACAACGACGGGCCCAAGATCGTCACCAGCCGCTTCGTTCATGAGGACTCCCACACTCTCGAGCGCTACGAGGCCACCAACGGCTACGAGGGTCTGCACCGCGCCCTTGACCGCACTCCGGCCGATGTCCACGAAGAGGTCCGCGACGCCGTCGTGCTCGGCCGCGGTGGCGCTGGCTTCCCGGCGGGCGTGAAGTGGGGCTTCATGCCTCCCGGCAAGTTCCCGTACTACCTCGTCGTCAACGGCGACGAGTCCGAGCCCGGCACCTACAAGGACCGCCTCCTCATGGAGCGGGACCCTCACCAGTTGATCGAAGGCTGTCTCATCACCTGCTACGCGCTCGGTCTCAGCCAGTGCTTCCTGTACGTACGAGGCGAAATGCCCGCCGCCCAGGAGAATCTCGCCCAAGCGCTCAACGAGGCCTACGCCAAGGGCTATGTCGGTAAGAACATTATGGGTACGGAGTTCAGCGTCGACATCACGCTGACCTGGGGCGCCGGCGCCTACATCGTCGGTGAGGAGACGGCACTGATCGAGTCGCTCGAGGGTAACCGCGGGATGCCGCGCCTCAAGCCGCCGTTCTTCCCAGCCGCAATCGGCCTCTATGGCCAGCCCACGATTGTCAACAATGTCGAGACGCTGAGCAACCTTCCCTGGTTGCTCGTCAACGGCTCCGAGCAGTACAAGGCGCACGGCTCGGAGGCTTCGCCTGGCTCGCGCATGGTTACCGTGTCGGGTCACGTGAACCGTCCCGGCGTGTTCGAGATCGAGCAGGGCGTCACGACCTTCCGCGACCTCTTCTACGGCGACAACTTCTGTCGCGGGATTCGCAACGACAACGAACTCAAGATGTTCGTGCCGGGCGGCGGTTCGGCCCCCTGGTTCTTCCCGGAGCAACTCGACCTTCCCCTTGAGGGTCGCACCGTCGGTGCGGAAGGTTCGATGCTCGGCTCGGGCGCCATCATGGTGATGGACGAGACAACCGATGCCGTCAAGGCCGCGTTGCGACTCGTGCGGTTCTACGCCCGTGAGTCGTGCGGCAAGTGCACCCCGTGCCGGGAGGGCACCACCTGGGAAGAGCGCATCTTGCAGCGCATTCTCGACGGTGAAGGTCGTCCCAGCGACATCGACAAGCTGCTCGACATCGCCGACAACATCTCGCCCGGCCCCTACCCGGTCGCGGCCGACCCGTCCCAGGGCCTCGCCGCCGTGCCGTTCCCGCCGAAGCAGACCACCATTTGCCCGCTGGGCCCGTCGTCGGTCGCACCGATCACGTCGACGATTCGTCGCTTTCGTCACGAGTACGAGGCCAAGATCACCAAGCGGGATTCCATCCCGGTGATGGCCGCCCCGATGTCGTCTGATCCCGTCGAGGTTGGCTGATGACCGCGGTCGAGAACGAGAAGTCCACAGTCACCGTCACCCTGAACGGTGTCGAGATTGAGGCCAACCCTGGTGAACTGCTCATCGACGCCGCCGAGCGCCACGGCACCTACATCCCGCGGTTCTGCTACCACTCGCGCATGAAGCCGGTCGGCATGTGCCGGATGTGCCTGGTCGAGGTCGACTCGGGCCGTGGTCCGGCACTGCAGCCGAGCTGTATGATTCCGGTGGGCGAGGGCATGACCGTCGACACCGAGTCCGAGGCCACCAAGAAGGCCCAGGATGGTGTGCTTGAGTTCCTGCTCATCAACCACCCGCTCGACTGCCCGGTGTGCGACAAGGGTGGCGAGTGTCCGCTGCAGGATCAGACCGTGGCCTTCGGCCCTGGCGAGTCCCGCTTCGTCGAGGAGAAGCGGCACTACGAGAAGCCGATCCCGATCAGCGACACCGTCTACCTCGACCGTGAGCGCTGCATTCTCTGTGATCGCTGTACCCGCTTCGCCGACGATGTCGCCGGCGACACGCTGATCCACTTCATGGACCGGGGCAACAGCACCCAGGTCAACACGTTCCCCGATGAGCCGTTCGCCTCGTACTTCTCCGGCAATACAGTGCAGATCTGCCCGGTCGGTGCGCTCACCGCCAAGCCGTATCGATTCAAAGCCCGCCCGTGGGATCTCGAAGAGACGATCTCCACGGCATGGATCGACTCGGTTGGTTCGCGCGTCACCGTCCAGTCGAGCCGCAATCAGGTCCTGCGCCTGCTCGGTGTCGACGCCGACAGCGTCAACTGGGGTTGGCTCTCCGACAAGGAACGCTTCGGCTTCGAGGCCCTCAACAGCGAGGACCGCCTCACTGCGCCGATGGTCCGTGTCGATGGTCGCCTTGAATCCACCGGTTGGGCCCCCGCCCTTGCTGCGGCCACCGACGCCTTGCGCGATGTCGACCCGGCCCGCATCGGCGTGATCGGCGGCGCTCGACTCACCAACGAATCGCAGTACGCCTGGACCAAGCTCGCCAAGGGTGTGCTCGGCACCGACAATGTCGACGCCCAGCTCGGCGATGGCCTTCCGGTCGAGGCGGTGTTGGGTCTGCCCCGCGCCACGATCAACCAGGCTTGCACCCCGGGTGGCACTGTCATCCTCGTCGGTCCCGACCCCAAGGAAGACCTCGGTGCGCTGTTCCTTCGCCTGCGTCACGCCGTCGTCAACGACGGCACCACGCTGATCGAGTTGACCCCGACCCGCACCGGTCTCAGCACGATCGCGGGTCACTCGCTGCACCCGAAGCCGGGCGAGGTCGACCTCCTGGCCGCTGCGCTCGTCGACGCCGTATCGGGCGACGCCCGCGATGCTGCCGGTGTGCCGGCCGACGCCATCGCCGCTGCGGCGGCCGCGATCTCGGGTCCGGTCACGGTGGTCCTCGGCCGGGCCTCGATCGCCGAGTCCGCAGCGATCACCGTCGATGCAGCCATCGCCCTCAGCCAGCTCGAAGGGGTCGGCTTCTTGTCGGCGCTGCGTCGCGGCAATGTGCACGGCGCCCTCGACATGGGCATGGCCCCGGGCCTGCTCCCCGGCCGAGTGCCGCTGAGCACCGGTTGCGATGCCTTCGATCAGGTGCCCACCGAGACGGGCATGGACACCATCGCCATGCTGGAGGCAGCTGCCGCCGGTGATCTCGACGTGCTCGTCCTACTCGGCAGCGATCCGCTGAGTGACGCGCCCGATGCCGACCTGGCCGAGCGCGGCCTCGCCGGCGCCGGCACCGTGATCGCCGTCGAGATGTTGCCCAACGCCTCGACCCTTACCCACGCCGACCTCGTCCTGGCCGCTGCGGCGCCGACCGAAGTCGAAGGCACGTTCACCAACCTCGAGGGTCGCATGAGTGTCGCCGAGCAGAAGGTCACCCCTTCCGGCACCTCCCGTGCCGACTGGATGATCGCTGCTGAGCTCGCCTTGCGCCTCGGTGCCGACCTTGGCGTCGAGTCCCCCGAATCGATCCGGGCCGAGATCGCCGCCGTGTCGCCGGTTCACGCCGAGCTCACCGAGGCCGCGCTGGCCGATGGCCGTGTCGAGGGCGTCCTGATCAGCGGCTCATCGATCCAAGCACCCACCGCTTCGGGCTCGAGCACCCCAGCCAACGACGCCTACTCCCTGCGCCTCGTTGCCGCTCGCCGCATGTACGACAACGGCACGATGCTGCAGGCCAGCGCCTCCAGCGCCGGCCTCGCCGCCTCAGTGAAGGTCACACTCAACCCCGCCGATTTCGAAAAGCTCGGCCTCGACGCCGGCACCGTCGTCAAGGTGATCTCGGGTCGAGGTGAGCTGATGGCGCCACTCGCCGCCGACTTCGGTGTCCCCACTGGTTCGGCCATGATCCCGGCCAACGCGCCGGGGTCCAACGCCAACACCCTGATCGATGCGTCGGCGTCGGTCACCGACGTTCGGGTGGAACGCGCATGATGTTTGCTCAAGACCCGCTCTACGCCGGCGACTGGCTCGGCGATGCCCTGATCACCGGGCTCAAGGTGCTGGTCGCGTTTGCGTTCTTGCTCGTCGCAGTGATGCTCAACATCTGGTTCCTGCGCAAGGTCATCTCCGACTTCCAGAACCGCATCGGCCCGAACACGGCAGGTCGGTGGGGCATCCTCCAGAGCCTGGCCGACGGCATCAAGCTGTTCTTCAAGGAAGATCTGATCCCCGACAACTCGGATCGCTTCGCCTTCAAGCTGGCGCCGTATCTGTCGCTCGTCCCCGCCTTCCTCGTCTTCGCAATCATCCCGATCGGCGGCGACTTCAACGGCGACAACGGCGACGGTGTCGTCAGCATCTTCGGTCACGACACACTCCTCCAGGTCGCCGACCCGCCCGTCGGTGTCCTGTGGTTCCTCGCCATGTCATCGCTCGCGATCTATGGCGTGATGCTCGCCGGCTGGAGCTCAGGCTCGAAGTATCCGCTCATCGGCTCCGTGCGTGCGTCGGCCCAGATGGTGTCCTACGAAGCGGCCCTCGGCCTCGCCCTTGCATCGGTGCTGCTCGTGTCGGGCACCTTGTCCACCCATGCCATGGTCATCGACCAGTCGGGTGAGGGCCCTGCGTTCTTCGGGAACGAGAACATCCTTCCGGCCTGGTACCTCCTGCCGGTCGGCATCGTGCCCTTCGTCGTCTTCATCATCGCAGGCACAGCCGAACTCAACCATCCGCCCTTCGACCTCGTCGAAGCCGAACAGGAGATCGTCGGCGGCTTCCACACCGAGTACTCCTCGATCCGGTTCGCACTCTTCTTCCTCGCCGAGTTCATGAACCAGATCACGATGGGCGCCCTGCTCGTCACCCTCTTCCTTGGCGGCCCCAACGGCCCGGCGTTCTTCTTCCCCGAGGGCTGGTGGATCGGCGTCTTCTGGTTCTTCGTGAAGCTGATGGGCTTCTTGTTCCTGCTCGTTTGGGTGCGAGCCACCTTGCCCCGCTTCCGCTACGACCAACTCATGGACTTCGGCTGGAAGCTGTTGATCCCGCTGTCGCTCGGTTGGTTCATCTTGCTGGCGTTCATTCAGATCGGGCGCGACGAAGACTGGAGCACCGCCCAGTTCGTCGGCCTCGGTGTGGGTCTTGCGGCCGCCTTCGTGGCCCTCGCCGGCATGTTGACCCTTGCGATCCGCAACGCCCGCAACGAGCGCATCGAAGAGATGGAGGATGCCCATGGCTGACGGTTCCTACCTCAAGGGCTTCGGCGTTACGTTCAAGAAGCTTTTCGAAGACCGTGTGACCGGCGATTACCGCGGTGGCAAGGGCCTCGAGAAGGGCAAGCCCGACGAGAAGCGCCCCAAGGCCGACCGGCTCCACGGCCGCCACGTCCTCAACCGGTATGAGGACGGTATGGAGAAGTGCATCGGCTGTGAGCTGTGTGCCGGCGTGTGCCCCGCCAAGTGCATCTATGTTCGCGGCGCCGACAACAACCCCGAAGCACCGACTTCGCCAGGGGAGCGCTTCGGCTACGTCTACGAGATCAACTACCTGCGCTGCATCCACTGCGATCTGTGCGTCGAGGCATGCCCCACGCAGGCCATCACTGAGTCGAAGCTGTTCGAGTTCTCGTTCACCAACCGCAGCGATGCGATCTACACCAAGAACGAACTGCTCGTCGGCGACGATGGCAAGCCTCAGCAGCTGCCCTGGGAAGACTGGCGCGACGGCGAAGACACCATGACCTCAGGCTGGATGCGGGCCACCTCACCGGCCGGTGACCATCGGTATGAGGGCATCGTTCATTGGGCGGGCGAGCTGGGCTACGGCGTGCGCGACCCCGAAACGGGGCAGAGCGCAGAGGCGAACGACGACGGGGGAGCTCGACCGGCAGCGTCGAGCGTCGAGCATGGCTGAATTCATCACGTTCTTCTTCGGAGCGGCGATCATCCTCGCCGGGGCGATCGGCGTCGTCGCCGCACGCAACGCCGTGCACTCGGCGCTCTTCTTGATCCAGACTCTGCTTGGTGTCGCCGTGATTTTTGTCGTGCAGGAAGCACACTTCCTTGCAGCGGTACAGATCGTCGTGTACGCCGGCGCCATCGTGATCCTGTTCCTCTTCGTGATCATGTTGCTCGGTGTCGACAAGGCCGAGGATCTCGGTGTCGAACCCATCGCCGGCCAAAAGCCGCTCGCAGTGGTTCTCGGCGCCTCACTGCTCGCCACGGCGATCACGTTCGTGCTCGTCGCCACTGACGGCGCCACCGGCGTCGGCTCCGCCGACCCCGAACGTCAGCTCGATTCCGGCATCACGGATATCGAGCGCATCGGCCGGGTCCTGTTCACCGAATACGCAGTGGCGTTCCAGCTCACCGCCGCCCTGCTCACCATCGGCGTGATCGGTGCCGTCGTGCTCACCCGGTCACTGCCGACGGCCGACCAGCTCGATGATCTCGAGCCGGCGTCGATGGACCTCCCGTCGCTGGCGCCCGAGGGGGCCAACGACGAACACCATGTCGACGCGGTCGACGAGGATGCATCGTGATCCTCGCCGAGCTTGCGCTCACCCCGCCCTACTACCTCGTGCTGTCGGCCCTGATGTTCGCCATCGGTGCGACGGGCCTGTTGATCCGCCGCAACCCGCTGGTGATGTTCATGTGTGTCGAGCTGATGCTCAACGGCGTGAACATCTCCTTCGTCGCCTTTGGCGCCGACCTCAACGATGTGGGTGGCCAGATCTCCGTGTTCTTCGTTCTCGTGGTCGCTGCGGTGGAGGTTGTTGTCGGCCTCGCCCTGGTGGTCGCGATCAACCGCCGTCGCGCCGACGCCACCGCCGACGACGTGTCGCTCTTGAGGGGATGAGCTGACCTGTGTTGCTTGATCTTGCATTTCTGATTCCGGCGTTCCCGCTGCTCGGGTTCCTCGTGATTCTCGTGGCCGGCCGTCGGCTCGGTGAGCCCGGTGCCGGCTGGGTCGCCACGATGGCGATGGGTGGATCGTTCGCGGCCGCCGCTGCCGTGTTCCTCGGTCTCCTCGGCGAGGACGCCGACGAACGTCGTCACGTCCAGACCCTGTGGGAGTGGGTGCCGGTCGGCGACCTCTCCGTCGACATCGGCTTCCTCGTCGATCCGCTGTCGATCACGATGACCCTGTTCATCACCGGTGTCGGTGCGCTGATCCATCTCTACTCGATCGGGTATATGCACGGTGATGAGAACTTCTCGAAGTTCTTCCTCTACCTGAACCTGTTCGCCTTCTCGATGCTGATGCTCGTGCTCGGCGACAACCTGCTCCTCACCTTCCTCGGCTGGGAGGGCGTGGGCGCCTGTTCGTACTTCCTCATCTCGTTCTGGTTCACCGAGGAGGCCAATGCCACCGCCGGCAAGAAGGCCTTCGTGACCAACCGCATCGGCGACTGGGGTTTCATGGTCGCCACCTTCCTGATCTTCGTGACGATCGGTTCGATCGAGTACGTCGACATCATCGGGAACGCCGAGGGTGGCCTCATCAGCGAGAGCACCGCCACCTGGATCACCGTCCTGTTGCTGATCGCCGCCGCCGGCAAGTCAGCCCAGTTCCCGCTCTACCTGTGGCTGCCCGACGCGATGGCCGGCCCGACCCCGGTCTCCGCGCTCATCCACGCTGCCACCATGGTGACGTCGGGCATCTACCTGCTCACCCGGGTCAATCCGGTGTTGGCCGAGGCCGCCTCGTGGTCCACCGATCTGATCGCGTGGGTGGGTGCGCTCACGGCATTGTTCGCCGCCACCATCGCCGTCGCTCAGAACGACATCAAGAAGGTGCTGGCGTACTCGACTGTCAGCCAGCTCGGCTACATGTTCCTCGCCGTCGGCATCGGCGCCTACATCGCCGCCATCTTCCACATGATCACCCACGCCTTCTTCAAGGCGCTGCTGTTCCTCGGTTCGGGATCCGTCATCCACGGCATGCATCACGACCAGGACATGCGCCACTACGGCGGCCTGCAGAAGCTGATGCCGATCACCTCGGCCACCTTCATCGTCGGCTGGCTCGCAATCGCCGGCGTGCCGCCGTTCTCGGGCTTCTGGTCGAAAGACGAAATCCTGGCCTACGCCTACGACGTCAACCCGATGTTGTGGGTCATCGGTCTGCTCACGGCGTTGCTCACGGCGTTCTACATGAGCCGGCAGGTCTTCATGACCTTCTTCGGCGAGTACCGCTATGCCGACGTCCGCCCCGAGGAGATCTCCGAGATCTGGGACAACCGGGTCGCCACCGCGGAGGCCGCCGTGGGCGAGGCCGAGGCCGGTGTCGGCGCCGCCGAAGACGGCATCGTGAAGGCCAAGGAGAAGCTCGACAAGGCCGCCGAGAAGCTCGAACAGCGCGAAGCCGAACTGGCCGAGGTCGACGAGTACGATGACAAGGCCGTCGACAAGGCCACCAAGAGCCTCGAGAAGGCCAAGGACGGCGTCGTCAAGGCCCAGGCGGCCGTCGATGAGGTCACCGTGTCGGTCGACGCCGCCCGCGCCGAGGTCGACACGGCCCGTGCAAATGTCGAGACGGTGCTCGCCGCCGCGGCAAGCGCAGGCGACGACCTCGAGGGGATCAGCGACGACGATCTACCCGCACCCGTCAAGGAACGTCGTGAATTCCATCCCCACGAATCGCCTTGGCAGATGACGGTTCCGCTCATCCTGCTCTCGGGCGCGGCGGTCATCGCCGGCGTCATGAACCTTCCGTTCAGCAAGGACCTCCACTTCCTCGAGAAATGGTTGGAACCCACGCTGTACGGAAACAAGCACAAGCTCGGCCTCTCCGGCGGTGAGCTGTGGATCCTGGCGATCGTCGCCGTCGTCATCGGAGCGTTCGGCATCGCCGCAGCGGTCGCGATCTATCTCCAGAAGCGCATCCCGGCCGAGAAGGTCGAGTTGCCCGTCCTGGCTCGGGGCTGGCGCTACGACGAAGCGGTCAGCGATTTCATGGGTGGACCCGGCCGCAAGGGCTTCGACCTGGTGGCCTGGTTCGACGCCACGATCGTCGACGGGATCGTCAACGGCACCGGTCGCCTGGTGCGCACGGCCGGCGGGGGACTCCGAACCCTGCAGACCGGTTTGGTTCGTAGTTACGCCGCACTCATTGCGGTCGGTGCGGTGGGTCTCATCGCGTGGTTCCTCGTGAGGACGACCTTCTGATGTCTTCTCTGTTCGCAGCTTCGTCGGCCGACGTGCCGTTCCCGATTCTCAGCGCCCTGGTGGTGACCCCGTTCCTCGGGGCACTGCTGATGCTCGTGCTGCCCAATGGTCGGCCCGAGTACTTCAAGCAGGTGGCCTTCCTCGTCAGTGGCGCTGTTGCCGGCATGACCGCCTGGGTCATGGTCGAGTTCGACAAGCACACCGCCGACGAGTTCCAGTTTGTCGACTCCGCCGAATGGATCGCCGGTCTCGGCATCTCGTGGACACTGGGTCTCGACGGCATTTCGCTCTGGTTGGTGGTGCTCACGGCCGCCCTGTTCCCGCTCGCCATCCTTGCGATCGAGGCCGAGCACACGCCGAAGGCGTACTACGCGTGGCTGCTCGTGCTGGAGGCAGGGGTCATGGGGGTGTTCCTCGCCCTCGACCTGTTCGCCTTCTTCGTGTTCTTCGAGATCGTGCTGGTGCCGATGTACTTCCTCATCGGCCAGTGGGGTCACGGGGCCCGGGCCTACGCCGCGACCAAGTTCTTCGTGTACACGATGTTCGGTTCCGCGTTCATGCTCGTCGGCATTCTCGCCACGGCGTTCCTCACCGCAGCCGAGACCGGCAACGCCGTGTCGTTCGATCTCGTCTACCTCGCCGAGGAACAGGCGCTCGCCACCACGACGGCCCGCTGGATCTTCCTGAGCTTTGCTGTTGCGTTCGCGGTGAAGGTTCCGCTGTTCCCGATGCACACCTGGTTGCCCGACGCCCACACCAACGCCCCCACGGCGGGCTCGGTGATCCTGGCCGGCGTCATGCTCAAGCTCGGCACCTACGGCTTCCTGCGCTTCGGCATCTATCTCTTCCCCGAGGCGTCCGTGTACTTCGCACCGGGGCTCGTCGCCCTCGGCACGATCGGCATCATCTACGGCGCGATTGCGGCGACGATGCAAAAGGACCTCAAGCGTCTCGTCGCCTACTCCTCGGTCGCCCACCTCGGCTTCATCGTGATCGGCACCTTCGCCCTCAACACCGAGGGCATTTCCGGCGGCCTGTTGCAGATGGTCAACCACGGCATCTCGACCGGCGCGTTGTTCTTGCTTGTCGGTTGGATCTACGACCGTCGCCACACCCGTCTGATCGCCGAGCTCGGTGGCCTCCAGAAGCCGGCGCCGGTCTTCGCGGCCGTCTTCATGGTCGTGATGTTGAGCTCGATCGGTCTGCCCGGCCTCAATGGCTTCGTCGGGGAGTTTCTCGCACTGCTCGGTGCCTTCGCGGCGCATCGCTGGTGGGCGATCGTCGCCGCCACCGGTGTCATCATCGCCGCTCTGTACCTGCTGTGGGCCTACCAGCGGGTCTTCCACGGTCCCGCCGAGGGCGACAACGCCGAGATGAAGGATCTCACCTGGTCCGAAGGGGCGATTATGGTGCCGTTCCTCGCCGCCATTTTCGTCATGGGCCTGTACCCGGCGCCCGTGCTCGAACGCATGGAGCCTGCGGTCGACGCCCTGATCGAACACATCGAGGGCAATGTCGCGGACTTCGATGAGGCCGACGCCGACCAGGGAGAGGACCTCGACGTCGACGACCTGAAGGGTCTCGGCAAGAAAAAGGACTCGAAGGCCACCGATGAGTCGGCCTCGGCCGAAGGGGGCGCAGGATGATCGCACAGCTCGATGCCACGGTCGCCCGCCCCGAGATCGCCTGGGACGGCCTGCTGCCGATCCTGACCCTCGGCGTCGGTGCGCTGCTGCTGGTGCTGTTCCGGTCGCTGATGAAGCAACTGCCGAAGGCGGCTGCCGATCAGGCCGTGCCCGTCATCGGTGGCCTCACCGTGATCGCCATGTGGGTCGTCGGTGGCTTCGCCGGCACCGACGTGCCGCTTGCCGGCCTTCGCGACGACCTCGGCGACCCGCTCTTCTTTTTCGGTCTCCTGATCATGGTCGGCCTCGTCGGCTGGTTCGCCCAGTACCTGCGGCTCAGCGTCGACGCTGCGCTGACGGTCATGATCGGGCTCACCAGCCTCGCCGCGATCTGGGGTGTGTGGACCGACCGGTACGAGGTCGACGGTGCCTTCGGCCTCGTCGGCGATCAGCTCGGTGCCGATGGCTTCTCGCTGGTGATCACGGGTGTCATTGCCGGCGCCATCGTGCTCGTCGCCCTGCTTCTCGACGACTACCTCGAACGTGAGGGCATGGCCGGCGCCGAGATGTACGTCCTGATGCTGTTCTCGGGCGCTGGTGGTGCCGTCATGGCGAGCGCGAACGACCTCATCGTGTTGTTCCTCGCCCTCGAGACGCTGAGCATTGCGGTGTACGTGATGGCGGCGATGCACATGCGTCGCTCCGAGAGCCAAGAGGCCGGCCTCAAGTACTTCGTGCTCGGCGCGTTCTCCTCGGCGTTCCTGCTGTACGGCATCGCCTTGACCTACGGCGCCGTGGGCTCCACGAACCTGATCGTGATCGCTGACTTCCTCGAGCAGAACCGTCTTGTCGAGGACGGTCTGCTGATGGCGGGCATGGCGATGCTGCTCGTCGGGCTCGGTTTCAAGGTCGCGGCGGCCCCGTTCCACGCCTGGACGCCCGACGTCTACCAGGGTGCGCCCACCCCGGTGGTGGCCTTCATGGCCTCGGCGGTCAAGGCGGCCGGCTTTGCGGCGCTGGTCCGGGTCTTCGTGACGACGTTCGCCGACCACGCCGACGACTGGCAGCCTGCGGTCTATGGCCTGGCGATCCTCACCCTCGTGGTCGGCTCGTTCATGGCGATCGTGCAGCGCGACGCGAAGCGCATGCTCGCCTACTCCTCGATCAGCCACGCAGGCTTCATCCTTGTCGGCGTCCAGGCCGCCTCGGACGAGGGCATCTCGTCGGTGCTGTTCTATGCCGTCGCCTACACCTTCCTCGTGATCGGCAGCTTCGGTGTGTTGAGCATTGTGTCGGGCGAGGGTGATCGTGGCACGAGCCTCGATCACCTCGACGGCCTCAGCACTCGTCGGCCGGCCCTGGCGCTCGCCCTGACCGTCTTCCTGCTTGCTCAGGCCGGTGTACCGCTGACGTCGGGCTTCGTCGCCAAGTTCGCGGTGATCGGCGCGGCGGTCGAGGCTCGTTCGTACTGGCTCGCCGTCGCTGCCATGGTCACGGCGGTCGTGTCGGCGTTCCTCTACTTGCGCATCATCTTGTCGATGTACCTCGGTCAGGCCGAGGACGATGCGCCGACGATCCGTGTGCCGCGCGCTGCTGGTCTGGCGATCATCGTGGCTCTGGTGATCACGGTCGGCTTCGGCCTCGTTCCGGGCGAACTTGACGACATCACCCGAGACGCCGTCCCTGTTCTGATCGCCGCAGGCTGACCGCCCCCCGATGAGCGACGACACCGAGTCCTCGGCGCCCCCGGTTAGCTGGGACGAGGCGCGAGAGGCCCTCATCGTCGTCCTTCTCGTCTGCGCAGTGCTGCGGATGCTCGGCCCGCTGTTGGGTTTCATCGACGAACGCTGGGGGGTGTTCAGCGACGACCTTGCCGAGCTCACCCGCAATGCATCGCCCACCACTGGACTCATGGTGATCGGGGCGGCCGTGCTCGTCGCCACGACACCGCGGGTCGATCTGGTGCCATCGTTGCGCACGGCGACGGTCGCGATCGCGTGGATCGTCATCTTGCAGGCAGGTGCTGCGATCCTGCTTGACCTCTGGCGGGTCTCGGGTACGGGCGTGCTTGGACGCCTCGAGTCGATCTTCGGTCGCTCGCTCCCGGCCCTGTTGCTGGCCGGGACCGGTCGTTGGCTGGCATCGAGGGTCGTCCCGTTCGACGAGTGATGGTGACGGTGGTCGGTGATGTCCGCTGCAGCGCGAAGAAACGGTGAAATCTCGCTGGGGAAATCGTCCTCGATCCCTTCGAATCGGGTGGTTCGCAGGTAGCCTCGCCCGGGCTGGGACCGTGCGGTTCCTGGCTTTGTTCTGCCCGAAACCCCAGCAGTAGGGTCACCCTTCGTGTCGGATTTTCTTCGTAGCTACCTGACGGTTGGTATCTTTGGCCTCGTCGGCGTCGCGCTCGTCAGTGTGTTCCTTGGGCTGGGCAAGATCTTGCGCCCCAACAAGCCCACGCTGGCCAAGACTGAGGCCTATGAGTCCGGTGTCGAGCCGACCGGCGACATGTGGTCCCAGGCCAACATCCGGTACTACGTGTTTGCGCTGCTTTTCGTCATGTTCGACGTTGAGGCCGTCTTCATCTTCCCGTGGGCGACCCGCCTTGAGGCCTACGGAACCTTCGGCCTGATCGAGATGGCGATCTTCATCTTCATCCTTTTGCTGGGCCTTCTGTACGCCTGGCGCAAGGGAGTTCTCAAGTGGGCCTAGTCGAATCGGGCAAGATCCCCAAGCCGATCACGTCGCTGCTCAACATGAGCCGCAAGTACTCCATGTGGGTGTACCAGTGGGGCCTCGCCTGCTGCGCGATCGAGATGGGTGCGGCGTTTGCGTCGCCCCGCTACGACGTGATGCGTCTCGGTGTTATCCCGCTGCCGGCCTCGCCTCGCCAGGCCGACCTCGTGGTCATCTCCGGCACCGTCACCGACAAGATGGTGCCGTCGGTCAAGCGTCTCTACGAACAGATGCCCGAACCCAAGTACGTGATCTCAATGGGTTCGTGCGCTAACTGCGGCGGCCCGTACTGGGACTCCTACTCCGTGACGAAGGGCGTCGATCAGATCATCCCGGTCGACGTCTACGTCCCCGGCTGCCCACCCCGCCCCGAAGCCCTGCTCGAGGGCATCGTTTTGCTGCAGGAGCGCATTCAGAACGAGGACATGGCCGAGCGTTGGAAAGGTGAGCCGATTGTCGTCGATTGACACGCCCGTCGAAGAAGAGACCGAGGTCGTCGAGTCTGACGAGGCTCGTGAAGCGCTGCTCGCCAAGATCCAGACCGAACTCGGCGATGCCGTCGTCGGCTCCCACCTCGTGCCCGGTGCCGACCTTTGGGTCCGCGTCGACCGCAGCGCCTGGGCCACCGCTGGCGCCTACCTCAAGACCGGCGTCGGCTTCGAGTACTTCAACTTCTTGTCGGCCATCGACTGGAAGCCCTCGCCCTTCGGCCGGGACATGGACGCCCAGGTCGATCTCAGCCTCGGTCACGACGAGGCCTCCGAGGTCGACATGGCCATCGAGCAGGGCGTTGCCGGCGGTGACACCCGTTTCCAGGTGTTCGCCCGGGTCAACGACATCGTCAATGGCCTCGGCGTCACGCTAAAGGCCGATGTCCCCGACGACGATCTATCGATCGGCAGTTGGGTCCCGGTGTACAGCGGCGCCAACTGGCACGAGCGTGAGTGCTGGGAGATGTACGGCATCTCCTTCGAGGGTCATCCCGGCCTCCGCCACATCTATCTACCGGCTGGATTCGAAGGCAATCCGCTGCGCAAGGACTACCCGCTGCTGGCCCGACGTCTGAAGCCATGGCCCGGCATCGTCGACGTTGAGCAGATGCCCGGCGACGACGGTCCGGCAGATGCCGTTGAGACCGCAGAGGCGGCCGAATGACCGCCATATCCGATCGCGAGCAGCTGAGCTATATCGCCGCCCAGGCGGCTGACGCCCGCGTCAACGTGGAGATCGAAACCGAGGGCATGACCCTCAACATCGGTCCCCAGCACCCCGCCACCCACGGCACGCTGCGCATCGTCGCAAAGCTCGACGGCGAGCAGGTCATCGCTGCCGATCCGATCATGGGCTACATGCACCGCGGCTACGAGAAGCTTGCCGAGGTCCGCACGTACCCGCAAGTCACCACGCTGATCAACCGCATCGACTGGGTGGGCAGCTTCGCCAATGAGGTGCCCTTCATCCTTGCAGCGGAGAAATTGATGGATGTCGAGGCGCCGCCACGCGCCGCCTGGATTCGCACGATTCTCTTCGAGATGAGCCGTATTGCGAACATCTCGCTGTTCCTCGGTGACATGGGCCTGCAGGTCGGTGCGGTCACGCCGGCCTTTTTCGCCTTCCGCGACCGCGAGCATGTGCTCAACCAGATCGAGGCGGCCACCGGTGGCCGCTTCCACCCCAACTTCGACCGCATCGGCGGGATTAAGGACGATCTGCCCGCAGGCTGGATCGCGGAGACCAAGCGGGCGATGAAGAAGATTCGCAGCTTCTGCGACGAAATCGAAGGGCTGCTTCAGGGCAACGAGATCTTCGAGGCTCGTTGCCGCGGCATCGGTGTGATCCCTGCCGACGTCGGTCTGAGCTATGGCCTGTCGGGCGCGAACATCCGCGCCTCGGGTGTCGACTGGGACACCCGCCGCGACAATCCGTGCGGACTCGTGCACAACGAACTCGACTGGAAGGTCTGGACCCACCCCGACGGCGACTCCTTCGCCCGCTTCTGGGTGCGCCTCCAGGAGGTGCGTGAGAGCACCAAGATGGTCGACCAGCTCTGTGACGGGCTGCCGAGTGGCCCGGTCATGGCCAAGGTCCCGCGCATCATCAAGGTGCCCGCCGGTGAGGCCTATGTGGAGACCGAGAACCCGCTGGGGGTCATGGGGTACTACGTCGTCTCGAAGGGTGATCTCACCCCGTACCGGGTGAAGATCCGTTCAGCGTCGTTCAACAACATCTCGATCACGCCCTGGCTGCTCAAGGGCGTCTACGTGCCCGACATCGTCACGATCCTGGGCTCGCTCTACTTCATCTTGGGGGACATCGACAGATGACCGACGTCGCGATCCTGGGGGAGCTCGCGTACTGGCAACAGACCGGTATCCGTGTTGGCGCCGGCCTCGCTGCGGTGCTGCTCGTTGCGGGCACCCTGGTGTATCTGCACCTGTTCAAGCTGGTGTCGTTCATGCAGAGCCGTCTTGGCCCGATGGAGGCCGGCCCGTTTGGCTCGCTGCAGCTGCTCGCCGAGGTCGGCAAGTTCCTCCAGAAGGAAGACATCTTCCCGCGCAAGGCCGACCGGTTCGTCTTCGCTGCCGCCCCGTTCGTCGTGCTCATGTCGACGTTCCTGTTGGTCGTCGTCGTGCCCGGCGGTCCCGACGCCTGGTTCATCAACTCTGAACTTGGCATCTACCTCGCAATGGCGGTGTCGTCGGTGTCGGTGATCGGCATCCTCATGGCCGGCTGGGGTTCGGCCTCGAAGTATTCGCTGCTCGGGGGTCTGCGCGCCACGGGCCAGCTCATCGCCTACGAACTCCCGCTGATCCTCGCCGTCATGGGTGTGGTCATCCAGGCCGAGACGATGAACATGCAGGGCATCGTGCAGGCCCAAGCCGATGGTGAGATCTTCGGATGGGGCGGCATCGGCAACCCGTACATCCTCACCCAGTTCGTCGCCTTCGTGATCTTCATGATCGCGATGCAGGCCGAACTCACCCAGACCCCGTTCGACATGCCGATCGCAGAGTCCGAGCTGGTCACCGGCTACATGACCGAGTACTCGGGCATGCGCTTCCTGCTCTTCTTCATCGGTGAGTTCGCCACCGCAGGCGTCTTCAGCGCCATTGCGTCGGTGTTGTTCCTCGGTGGTTGGTGGGCGCCGATCCCGGGCCTTGGGTTCGACGACAATGTCTGGAATCTTCTGGGTCCGCTCGTCTTGGTCACCAAGGTGGTCGTCCTCACCTTCATCATCTTCTGGGCCCGGTTCTCGCTGCCTCGCTTCCGAGAGGATCAGCTCCAGCAGCTGGCCTGGAAGGTGCTCATCCCGCTGGCGCTGGCCAACATCGTGGTCACCGCCCTTCTCAAGATCGTCTTCTAGGAGCCAGTCATGGGACGTTACCTACCGACCGGAATCGTCAAGGGCCTTGGTGTCACCGGCGGCACCATGCTCCGCACGATCTTCCCGGATCCTAAGAAGCCGATCCCCAACCCGGTCAAGGGCGCCGACACCGTGCAGTACCCGCACGAGAAGGAAGCGCCGCCCGCCCGTGCCCGCGGGGTGATCGCCCTGCACGAGGAGAACTGCACGGCGTGCATGCTCTGCGCTCGTGAGTGCCCGGACTGGTGCATCTACATCGAGGGCCATAAGGAAAAGGCGCCGCCGCGCCGTGCTGGCGGTAAGCCCCGCCAGGTCAACGCCCTCGATCGCTTCGACATCGATTTTGCTCTGTGCATGTACTGCGGCATCTGTGTCGAGGTCTGCCCGTTCGAGGCGCTGTTTTGGAGCCCGGAGTATGAGTTCTCCGAGCCTCGAATCGCTGATCTCCTTCACGATAAGTCGCGACTCGCGGAGTGGATGGAGACCGTGCCGGAGTTCGAGCCCTACGAGGCGGGTTCGGAAGCCAAGGTCAAGAAGGTTCCCTCGACGTGATGCAGTTGTTGGCCCAGGTCTCTTCGGAGACCGATCTCTATGTGGCACAGAACATCTTCTTCGCGGTGATCGCGGTGACGATGATCTACGCGGCGTTCCGGGTGGTCACGACCGCCAACGTCGTGCACGCCGCGCTCTGGCTGGTCGTCGTGCTGGCCGGCGTTGCGGTGCAGTTCCTTTTCCTCGGTGCTGAATTCGTTGCGGTCACGCAAGTGCTCGTCTACATCGGTGCTGTGATCGTGTTGTTCCTGTTCGGCGTCATGCTCACGCGTGCGTCGATGGGCGACGACGAGACCGTTGCCGGCGAGAAGCGGGCGATGGCTGCGATCGTCGGCGTGTTGTTGTTCGCTGTGATGGCGGTGGCCTTGGTCGACTCCTTCGAGGACACCCGGGTCGACATTGACGGACCGCAGGGCGTCACCGAGGTGTCCGACGCCATCTTCAGCCAGTACATCGTCCCCTTCGAAGCGGTGTCTGTGCTTCTGCTCGCTGCCCTCATCGGGGCCATCGTCGTCGCCCGGAAAGACTGAGGATCACCATGCTGCTGAACCAGTTCCTGCTCCTCAGCGCCGTCTTGTTCTGTCTCGGCGTGTACGGCGTGCTCGCCCGAAAGAACGGCATGCTCGTGCTCATGTCGGTCGAGTTGATTCTCAATGCCGTCAACATCAACCTCGTGGCGTTTGGTGCGTTCCGCACCGACGTCGGTGGTTCGGTGTTCGCCCTGTTCACGATCGCTGTGGCCGCTGCCGAAGTCGGCATCGGTCTCGCCATTGTGCTCCTCATGTACCGCAACCGCCGCAGTATCGACCTCACCCAGGCCGACCTGCTGAAGGGCTGAGTAGGTCGTGTTCCCTCGTCTCGCCGCTGGCGCGGTTTCCGAAGTCTCCACCGTCACCAACGAGGCCAACTGGCTCCTAGAGAACGCGTGGTTGATCGCCCTGTTGCCGGCGATCTCGTTTGTCCTCATCCTCTTCTTTGGCAAGAAGATGCCCTTCAAGGGCGCCGAGTTCGGCATCACTGCCGTCTCGATCAGCTTCATCCTTGCGATCCTCACTGGTGCTGCCTGGATGGAACACCGCGACAACTTCACGCTCGACACGTTCGGAGAGAAGGCTGCCGTCCTTGTCGATGACGGCGCGGGTTCTGCCGTCGACAACGTGACCCTTGCCGTGGGCACCGCAGCGGAAGCTGCTGGGGGCGACGGTCAGGCCTATGTGGCCGTGCAGAAGACCACCCAGTGGTTGCAGTCCGGCGGTGTGGAGTTCAACGCCGGCATCATGGTCGACGGCCTCAGTGTGATGATGCTGTTCGTCGTCACGATGATCTCGTTGCTGGTGCACATCTACTCAACGGATTACGTCGGTGGCGATCGCCGCTACACGCACTTCTTTGCGTTCTTGTCGCTGTTCACCGCCTCGATGCTGTTCTTCGTCCTTAGCGACAACATTCTCCAGATGATCGTCGGTTGGGAACTCGTCGGCGTGTGTTCGTTCGCCCTGATCGGTCACTGGTGGGAAGAGAAGCCCAACAGCGACGCCGCACTGAAGGCGTTCATCACCAACCGTGTCGGCGATGTTGGCCTTCTCGTCGGCATGATCACGCTGTTCTTTGCCGCTGGCAAGGGCATGACCTTCGACACGATCACGATTAACGAGAACATCCTCCAGGGCGGTGTGAGCCACACCGCACTCGTGGTCGCAGCGGCCTGCCTCACGATCGCCGTGATGTCGAAGTCGGGCCAGTTCGTGCTGCACACCTGGCTGCCCGACGCCATGGCCGGGCCCACGCCGGTCTCGGCGCTCATCCACGCTGCCACGATGGTCGTCGCCGGCATCTACATGGTCGCCCGCCTCTTCCCTGTCTTCTGGGAGGGCATGCAGATCGACGGCTCGAGCATCAACTTCCTCGCCACGGTCGGTGCCGTGACCCTCGTCGGTGCGGGCCTTCTCGCCTTCGTTCAAGACGACATCAAGAAGGTGCTCGCCTACTCGACCGTCTCGCAGCTCGGGTACATGGCGATGGCGCTCGGCGTCGGCGCCTGGACGGCGGCGGTCTTCCACCTCTTCACCCACGCCTTCTTCAAGGCCAACCTCTTCCTCGGTTCGGGCTCGGTCGCCCACGCCGTGCACAGCTTCGACATGAAGAAGGACATGGGCGGCATGCGCAAATTCATGCCGAAGACCTATGTCACGTTCCTCATCGGCTCGCTTGCGCTCGCCGGTCTCTTCCCGCTCGCCGGCTTCTGGTCCAAGGACGAGATCCTTGTCAACACTGGTGGCTGGGGCATCCTTGGCGGCAGCGCCTCAGCGCCGGGCAGCTACACCTTCCACTTCGTCATGGGCATGATCGGCGCGGCCCTCACCGCTGCGTACATGACTCGTTGCGTCTACCTGACCTTCCACGGCGAGTACCGCGGCGGCCACCACGACGATCACGCCGAGGATCATGCCGACGACCACGGCCATCACGGCGAGCCGCACGAGTCGGGCCCGCGGATCCTTTACCCGCTCTACATCCTGTCGGCGTTCTCGATCCTTGTCGGCTTCGTCAACTTCCCACCCGGTTTCCTCACCGGCTCGAAGAAGGATCCTGCGGGTTGGCAGGAACGCTTCTTGCACTTCATCGAGCCGGCGGGCTCGTCGTATTTCCCGGCTGTCGGCCACGCCACGCCGAGCTGGTGGCTTGCGATCGTGGCCTCGCTGGTCGCCGTCGCCGGCGCCGGCGCTGCGTTCACCTACTACTTCGTGAAGGTCGATCGTCTGGCGCAGCGCACCGGCGAGCACCTCGTGGGGCTTCCCAACGGTGTCACCACCACGAATGCGTTGGCCCGAGCCGGCCACAAGCTGCTGGTGAACAAGTACTACCTCGATCACCTCTACACCGGCATCATCGCCGGTGGCACGAAGGGCCCGATCGCAAAGGCCGCATACTGGGTGAACCAGAACGTGCTCGACGGCACGGTCGACGGTGCCGGGCGCACCGCTGTGCAGAGCGGCAAACTCGTCTACGAAAAGATCGATCAAGGCGTCGTCGACGGCGCCATCAACGCCTCCGGTCGCACGTCCGCCGCGATCGGCGAAGAACTCCGACACATCAACACCGGCCGCGTGCAGAACTACGCGGCGATCATGTTCGCCGGTGCGGCCATCCTTGCCGGCGCCTTCGTCCTCCTTCTGGCCCTCTAGCTCTCACCTCAGTAACGGGAACACACTGCAATGGACTCTTGGATCCTCACCGCTATCACGTTCGTACCGCTCCTCGGTGCCGTCATCGCCATGGCGATGCCGAACGACGACGAACTCCACAAGCGCTGGGCGCTTGCGGTCAGCCTCGTCGCCTTCGGTCTCGGCATCGCGATGCTGTTCGACTTCAACTACGACCAGGCTGGTCAACTTCAGTGGGTGGTCGATGAGCCGTGGATCGACGTCATCGGCGCCGGGTACACGCTCGGCGTCGACGGCATGTCGCTGCCGCTCATCGCGCTCACCGTGCTGGTGATGCCGCTGGTCTTCCTCTACTCGTGGAACCACATCCCGTCCCCGGGCAACACCAAGTCGTTCCTCATCCTCATGCTGATCCTCGAGACCGGCATGATCGGAACCTTCGTGGCGCAGGATCTCATCCTCTTCTTCGTCTTCTTCGAGGTCGTCCTGCTTCCGATGTTCTTCATGATTGCGGTGTGGGGTGGCGACGACCGCCGCTATGCCTCGCTGAAGTTCTTCCTCTACACGCTGTTCGGTTCGGCCCTGATGCTGCTCGGCTTCCTGGCGCTGTTCTTCCTCGCCAAGGATCCCGTCACCGGCGAGTTCCTGCGCACCTTCGACATGCGAGAGCTCACCGACACCGCCGGCGCCGGCATCGCCCGCAGCAGCCAGTTGCTGATCTTCGGTGGCATGTTCATCGGCTTCGGCGTCAAGGTGCCAATGTTCCCGTTCCACACCTGGTTGCCCGATGCCCACACGCAGGCGCCCACGCAGGGTTCAGTGATCCTAGCTGCGGTGCTGCTCAAGCTCGGCACGTATGGCTTCATCCGAATCTCGATCCCGATGCTTCCCGAAGCCGCCGAGGCCTGGGCCCCGGTGATCGGCCTGCTTGCCGTCATCGGCATCATCTACGGCGCCCTCGGCTGTCTTGCCCAGACCGACATGAAGCGCCTGATCGCGTTCTCGTCGGTGTCGCACATGGGGTTCGTGATGCTCGGCATCTCGACCCTCACCGATTTCGGGATCAACGCCGCCATCTTCGGCATGGTGGCCCACGGTCTCATCACCGGCATGCTGTTCTTCATCGCCGGTTCGGTGAAGGACCGCTATCACACCCTCGAGATTGGCCGTCTCGGCGGCATGCTCATCCAGGCGCCGCGTCTCGGTTGGATTCTCGGCTTCACGTCGATGGCGTCGCTTGGCCTGCCTGGCCTCGCCGGCTTCTGGGGTGAGTTCCCGGCGATCTTGTCGGCCTATCAGCCCGCCAATGGTCTCCCTGTCGAGACGTTCCGCGGCTATATGGTCGTCGCCGCTGTCGGTACGGTGCTCGCCGCCGGCTATCTCCTGTGGCTGCTCCAGCGAACCGCGATGGGCGAGCCCTCTGAGGAGTTCGCCAACGATCCCGAGGTCGTCGACATCACGCCGCTTGAGTGGGCGTCGTGGACACCCTTCCTCTTCCTCATCGTGCTCTTCGGCGTGGCCCCCGGCCTGATCTTCGAAGTCACCGACCCGGCCGTCGTCGAGTCGCTCAACAACTGTCTGCAGTTTGAGAACGGTTGTGACGGTGTCGCCGACGCCACGACGGCCGCCCTCGGAGGCTGAACCTGATGCTCGCCCTGCTTGCCCAAGAGGTCGATTTCGTTCGACCCGCCATCGATTGGCATGCCGTCGCGCCGGAGCTCACGCTGCTCGCGTTCGGTGCGCTTGTCACCGTGATGGACATCGTCTGGCTCGAGCGGGGCCGTCGTCTGACCTCGTCGGTCGCTTCGATCGCCTTGCTGGTCACCATGATCCCGATCGTCACCCTCGCCCTCGACGGTGAGGATCGCGTGATGTTCGGCGGGGCCTTCGTGGTCGACAACTACGCCCTCGTGATGAAGGTGATGTTCCTGCTCGCCGGCTATGTGGTCGTCCTCTTGTCGACCAATTATGTCGCCGAAGGCGACTACTGGGAGAGCGAGTACTACGGCCTGCTGTTGAGTTCAATCCTCGGCATGGTCCTGATGGCGTCGGCCCGTGATCTCATCACGGTCTTCGTTGCGCTCGAGCTGCTTTCTATCCCCGCCTACATGCTCGCGACCTGGCGCAAGCGTGATCTCAAGAGCAACGAGGCGGGCCTGAAGTACTACCTGATGGGTGTGTTCGCTTCTGCGATCATGCTTTACGGCATGTCGCTGCTCTACGGCGGCTCCGGCTCGACCCTGCTGACCGACATCAACAAAGCCGTCAGCGTCGATGGTTCGCCGTCCGCCATCGTCGTCATGGGCGTGATCTTCGTAATCATCGGTTTCGCCTTCAAGGTCTCGGCGTTCCCGTTCCACACCTGGGCACCCGACACCTACGAGGGTGCCCCTACGCCGGTTACGGCCTTCCTCTCGGTCGCGTCGAAGGCGGCCGGTTTCGTAGGGTTGCTCAATCTGCTCTTCGTCGGCTTCTTCGGCCGAGACGACGTGTACGAACCGTTGATCTGGATTCTCGCAGCGGCCTCGATGACCGTCGGCAACCTCGTGGCCCTCCGTCAGACCAACCTAGTCCGCATGCTCGCCTACTCCGGTGTCGCCCAGGCCGGTTACATGCTGGCGCCCCTGGCGGTCGCCAGCGACGTCGGTGACGCCGCCCTCACCGCCACGGTCACGTATCTCCTAGTGTACGCCGCGATGAACCTCGGCGCCTTCGCCATCGTGCTGGCGGTTGCTCGCAAGACCCGCTCCGCCGAGATCGACTCGTTCAAGGGCCTGTTCGGTTACGCCCCAGGCCTGACCATTGCAATGAGCGTCTTCCTGTTCTCGCTCGCCGGTATTCCGCCGCTCGGTGGTTGGTGGGCAAAGTTCCGGGTCATGGAGGCCGTGATCGAGGCCGAGAGTACATCCGGTGTGGTGCTCGGCGTCTTCGTCGCCGTCAACTCGGTGATCGCGCTCTACTACTACGCCCGCATTGGCCTCGGCATGTGGGCGGAGGATGCCCCCGACGGCGATACGACACCGATCCGTGTCCCGGCGTCGCTCGTGTCGGCGTTGGCCATCACGATCGCCCTCACCATCGCCTTCGGCGTCTACCCGCCGCTGGTGAGCGAGTTCGACGTCACGCTGTTGGCCGGCGGCCTCGGCGGCTGATCTGATGGCGGCCACATCGCTGGCCGATCGACTCCGAGCGCGCATCGCGGCCGACGGGCCCATCGCCGTGTCCGATTTTGTCGATGCGGCCCTTTATGACGAGGCGGAGGGCTTCTACGCCATCGTTGGTCAGGCGGGTCGTCGCGGCGATTTCATCACCGCGCCTGAAGTGGGGCCGCTCTTCGGTGCGGTTGTCAGCAACGCTGTCGATGCATGGTGGCGCGAGGCCGGGGAGCCCAATCGCTTTGTCGTCGCTGAGCACGGTGCCGGTCCGGGCACCCTTGCCCGCACCGTCACCGCTGCCGCCGGCGCATGCCTCGCGGCGGGCGCGCTCGAGTGGGTGATGGTCGAGCGGTCCGATAGCCAACGGCTCCAGCATCCTGACGGTGATCATCTGCGGTCGGTGGCCGACGACCGTTCGCTCGATCTGGTTGATGTCGTGTTCGCTAACGAACTTCTCGACAATCTCGCCTTCGACATTGTTCAGCGTGGCGAGTCGGGTTGGTTCGAGCTGCGGGTCAGCACCGGTGACACCGGCTTCGCGCTGGTTGGTGGCTCGCCGACGGCGACACCAGCCGGCGTTGACGACGCCCCCGCCGGGAGCGTGCTGCCCGTCATCGGGCCGGCGATCGACTGGGTAAGTGAGCGCCGGCACCGCTTCCCCGGGGCCCTCCTTGTCGTGCTCGATTACGCGGCGGCGACGAGTGCCCTGCTCGAACGCGAAGGTGAGTGGCTGCGTGCCTACCGAGGCCATGACCGAGTTGTTGATTGGCTCGCCGACCCTGGTCGGTGCGACATCACGATCGACGTGCCGACCGAGCAACTCGCGGCGATCGGATCGCCGGTCATCGAGACGCAGGCAGCGTTCCTGCGCCGGTACGGTATCGATGCGCTCGTCGAGGAAGGCCGCCGTGCATGGGAGGCATCGGCCCACGTCGGTGACCTCGCTGCGCTTCGGGCACGGAGTCGGCTCACCGAGGCGGGTGCCCTGCTTGATCCTGCCGGGATGGGCTCGTTTCTCGTCGTCAGCTGGCCGAGCCAGGTGCGGCGACCCGCCCCATCGCCGTGAACCGATCCGCAGGAATGCTGGTGCCGCCGCAGCTCGCAGACGGAACCCCCACTCGCCCTACACTCTCGGCATGACGGTCACTGAGCGTGCGCCCCTCAATCGGGTACTGATCGCCGAAACCGCGCTGTCGCTGATCGACGAGCGTGGGCTCGATCAACTGAGCATGCGCAAGCTGGGGGCCGAGCTCGGGGTTGAGGCGATGTCGCTCTACAACCATCTCGACAACAAGGACGACCTGCTCGATGCGGTCGCCGACCGCCTGTACGAGCACATCCTCGACGCCTACACCGAACCTGATGGGCCCTGGCGGGTGCGGGCCGCCGAGATGGCTCTCAGCTATGTCTCGGTCGCAGCAGCGCACCCCAATGCGTTCCCGTTACTGGTCGGCCGTCCGCCCGTCTCTCGAGGTGAGCAACGCTTTATCGACCGGGTCGTTGCGATCTTCGACGACACCACCGACGACCTCCGCGTCGCCGCCCTCGCCTTCAGTGTCGTGGCGAACTGGGTCGTCGGCACACTCGTGCAACAGGCAAGTTCGGCAAGCGACGTGCCGAATCTCGCTCCCCACAGGGAATTTACCCGAGTCGCGACATTCAGGCGGGAGCTGTTAGTGAACCTGAGTCGCGAAGAACGTTTCGCCGAAGGCCTCGAAACCGTGCTCGATGGGATCGAGACTCGCTACTTCTCTGCGGAGCGGTACCCCTGAGCGATGTGTTCGAGCCACCAGGCGGGCGCGTTGTCGAGCAGGTTGCCGAGGTTCGAATAGTCCCACCAGCGCTCGATCTTCCCGTCGGGGGCGAACACCATCACCGAGGCGAACGGATGGAGGATGCGTTCACCGGTGTGGAACACCCACTCCTCTTCGTGCTCGGTGACGACGATATCGCCCTCGGCGATCATCATCCCCTCGACGTGGTTGTGCGCCTCGACCGGGTCGAGTCCGAGTCGGAGTCGAGCGACGATCTCGTCAGGTCCGTGGGCGCCGCCGAGGGATTCACCCAGCCCCTTGTCGACATAGTTGGCGGTGGGGGAGAAAAAGCCAGCGACGGCCCCCCAGTTGTGGGAGTACAGCACCTCCCAATATCGAGCGGCGGTAGTCTTATTGCGTTCCTGAACGTCTCCCATGGCGCGAGCGTAGACGGGGTCGGGCGGATGGCCCAGACGACCACTGTTATCGCTCAGCTCATAGATCGGGGAGCCCGAGTTCGAGGTTCGAGCCCTGGATGCCGCCGTTGACGGCCAGCACCTCGCCGGTGACATAGCTCGCAGCAGGCGAGGCAAGGAAGAGCACGGCGGCGGCGATGTCGTCGGGGTCACCCAGGCGACGCATCGGTGTGCCCTCGATCATGGCGTCGTGAAGCTCCGGGGTCTGGAGCACGATGTCGAGTGCTGAGGTCGCGATCGCCCCTGGGCTCACGGCATTGACCCTGACCTTCGGCGAGAGATCCTGTGCGAGTTCGCGGGTGAGATGGATCAGAGCCGCCTTGGCGGTGCCGTAGGCGCTCATCCCCCGGAACGCGAACTGGCCAGCGCTCGACGCAATGTTCACCACGGACGCGCCGTCGGATTCGAGCAGATGCGGCACGGCCAGTTGGGTCAGATTGAAGGCGCTGGTGACGTTGAATCGCAGCGCAGTGTCGAACGACCGCTCGCTCGTGTCGAGGAACGCCGACGGCATGGCGCCACCGACGTTGTTGACGACAACGTCGATCCGGCCGAATTCGGCGATGGCGGTATCAACGAGCGCCCGCATGCCGTCGCGGGTCGAGAGGTCGCCGGCGACCGTCACCGCTCGGCGTCCGTTTGTCTCGACCGCCGCCGCGGTTTCGGCGAGCTGGTCGACTGAACGGGCGCCGGCGACGACATAGGCACCGGCTTCGGCCAGGCCAGCCGCCACGGCGGCGCCGATTCCTCGACCGGCCCCGGTGACGATGACAACACGATCATCGAGACGAAATCGGTCGAGCATCATGGGCTGAACCGTAGACTTTGCTAGCGATGTCTGCGACCGAGCTGGCGCCAGCCGAACGACTCAACGAGATTCTGATGGCCGACGACGTTGTTGCCTCTCTGTGGGCGGCGATCGACAGCGGCCGCATCGACACGCTCGTGCCCGAATTGCTGGCGCTGCGCATGGAGCAGGATCCGATCCATCGTCACAAGGACGTTCTGTCCCACACCGTCGCCGTCGTCGCCAAGACCCCGGCCGATCTGGTCGTTCGTTTGGCGGCGTTGTTCCACGACATCGCCAAACCCAAGACCCGAAGTTTCGAGCACGGTGGCGTGACCTTTCGTCATCACGAGGTCGTCGGTGGTCGGATGACCAGCAAGCGCATGGCTGCGCTCGGCTACGACGAGTCGGTGATCGATCAGGTTGCCGAACTGGTTCGTCTGAGCGGCCGGTTCAAGGGCTACGCCGACGGCTGGTCCGACGCTGCCGTTCGACGCTACGCCCGCGATGCTGGCCCGCTGCTCGGCCGCCTGAATGCGCTCGTGCGCTCCGATTGCACGACCCGCAACCGAGCGAAGGCCGGGGCGCTGCAGGAATCGATCGACGATCTCGAGCACCGTATCGCCGAGCTTGCGGAAGAGGATCGCCGGAATGCCGAGCGGCCCCAGATCGACGGCGATGCGGTGATGGCCCACCTCGGCATAGGGCCGGGCCGGGAGATCGGGCAGATCATGCGTTGGCTGCTCGAGCTCAAGCGCAGCGAGGGCGAGCTTCCCGAGACCGAACTGTTCGCTCGACTCGAGGCGTACCACGCCGAACTCGTCGGCTGAGCCGGTTCGCTGGTCGATGGTGGCGAAGATCACACGCCATCATCACGGGAATCGGCAGGTGGCCCGAAGTGGGTGGCCGATAACCTGACCACCATGCACGTAGGAATCGTTGGTGCCACTGGCCAAGTCGGCGGTGTGATGCGATCGCTCTTGGCGGAGCGCTCCTTCCCTGTGACCTCGCTTCGACTGTTCGCCTCTGCCCGTTCGTCGGGCAAGACCATCGAATGGAATGGTCAGGACATCATGGTGGAGGACGCAGAGACGGCCGACTACAGCGGCCTCGACATAGCGCTCTTCTCCGCTGGCGGTTCCACGTCGAAGGAACTCGCCCCGAGGGTCGCGTCCGCCGGCGCGATCGTGATCGACAACTCCAGCGCCTGGCGCATGGACGACGACGTCCCGCTGGTCGTGCCGGAGGTCAACGCCGCCGACCTGCATTCGATCCCTAAGGGCATCGTCGCCAACCCCAACTGCACCACGATGGTCGCCATGCCGGTCATGAAGCCGCTCGCCGATGAGGCCGGTCTTGAGGCGATGATCATTTCGACCTACCAGGCCGTTTCGGGTGCGGGGCTCTCCGGTGTCCGCGAGCTTGATGAGCAAGCCCAGAAGGTCGGCGCCGACGGTCCGGAGCTCACCTACGACGGTCGAGCGGTGTCGATCGACGAGGGCCCGAACTTTGTGAAGCCGATCGCGTTCAACGTGCTCCCGTTCGCCGGCGCGCTGGTTGACGATGGTCTCGATGAGACCAACGAGGAGCAAAAGCTCCGCTTCGAGAGCCGAAAGATCATGGGTCTGCCCGACCTCAAGGTCTCGGGTACCTGTGTGCGCGTGCCGGTCTACACCGGCCACTCGCTGGCGATCAACGCCCGGTTCTCCTCGGCGATCACCCCCGACCGCGCACGCGAACTCCTCGCCGATGCCGATGGTGTTGTGCTGATGGACATCCCGACCCCGCTCGACTCGGCCGGTGTCGACGCGACCTATGTCGGTCGGATTCGGCTCGACGACACGGCCGAGCATGGGCTCAGCCTGTTTCTGGCGGGCGACAACCTCCGCAAGGGTGCGGCGCTCAACACGATCCAGATCGCCGAGAGCCTCATCGAGCT
This sequence comes from Acidimicrobiaceae bacterium, assembly GCA_002729125.1. Lineage (GTDB taxonomy): Bacteria > Actinomycetota > Acidimicrobiia > Acidimicrobiales > Aldehydirespiratoraceae > UBA11606. The sequence continues at coordinate 130,355 of PBTQ01000074.1, forward strand.
GGGCATCGTCAGCACTGACTGATTTGAGCGGCCAGACTGCAGGGTATGGCTGCTGTCACGCTCGATCTGATCGAATCCACATCCCACGCTGCGCTGGCGCGTCATGGCTGCCGTGATGACATTGCGGCAGACGTGGCTCGTGCGGTCCGGGTGGCCGAACACAACGGCAACCGGATCTGCGGGCTGTACTACGTCGAGAGCTACTGCCGGCAGCTCGAGTCAGGCCGCCTGCCCGGTGATGTCGACCCCGTTGTCCACCACGATCGACCAGGGTCGGTGCGGGTCGACGCTCGGTTCGGTTTCGCGCAGACGGCGTTCCGTGTTGGGTTCGGCACTGCTGTCGCGGCGGCTCGGGCCAACGGTGTGGTTGGCTACGTGATCCAGCACAGCCACACGTGTACATCGCTCGGCTACTTCACCGAACAGTTTGCTGAAGCCGGTCTGATCGCTCTTGGCGTCACGAATGCCACGCCGCGGGTCGCAGCCCCTGGCGGCTCGGCGCGCGTGCTCGGCACCAACCCGATCGCTTTTGCAGTGCCTGACGGCCACGGCGGTGTCGCTTTTCAGTGGGATTTCTCCACGAGCGCCGTCGCGCTCGGAAAGATCACGATGGCGCAGGCGGCAGGCGAGCCGATCCCCGAGGGCTGGGCGATCGATGCTGACGGCAACCCGACCACCGATCCTGATGCCGCCCTCGCTGGCTCGCTTGTCTCCGCTGGAGGCTACAAGGGCTACGGGATCGGCTTGCTCGTCGAGGTGCTCGCCGCCGCACTCACCGGCTCGAATCGCTCGGTTGATGTTCCACCGCTGAAGACTCCGGAGGGCGCGCCACACGATCTCGGGCAGTACTACATCGCGATCGACCCGGCGGCCCATGACCCCGGGTTCGCGGATCAGCTCGTTTCGCTCGCAGCGACGATTGCCGCGGATCCGGGTACCCGCCTTCCGGGGGCGAATCGGCCATCAATTTCCGAGGTCGACGTACCCGACGAGCTTTGGGCGTTGGTCTCGGGGCTCGCTGACTAGCGCTCGACCTCGTCGAGCGTTGCTTCGGCGACGAGGAACATTTTCGACGCGTCGTACAGGGCGCTGAATTGAGCAGTCGCGATCGGCAGCCCTTGCCGTGACGCATGGTGGTAACCATCGGCAGCCGACGGGTCGGTCTCGCCCCGACGGTCGGCCGTCTTAGCCGCACTGAGGAGCCCTGACGGGGCGCGAAGGGCTCCATCGAGACGGCTTCGCCCAGCGAGCTCCTCGCAGGTCACCCAGCGGGCCACGAGGTTTGCGTCGCCGTGGTCAAGCCCGTCGACTCGCGCGATGCGATACACGAGATCGACGATCTCGCGTGGTTGGACTGGGATCACCTCATTCACGCGAAGACCGCGTCGAAGAGGCGAAGCCAGTTGCCGCCGAGCACGAGGTCACGCTCATTGGGCGCAAAGCCCGCTTCGTCGAGACCTTCGGCGAGCGATGGGAAGTCCTTCGGGCCGTCGAACCAGGCTGGCCACGGTGGGAACTGGGGGATTGCCTCAATCTCGGCCGGACGGTCCCATCGGCCGCTTCGCATCCATCCGAGTGCATCAGGGTCCCAACCGAGTACGGCGTCGGAGCCGATGGCGACATGCTCGACCCCGATCGTGTCGGCGAGGTGGGCCAGCATCCCGCAGTACTCGGCGCGGGTGACGTCGGCTCCGCCCATGAAGAGGGGGTAGAGCGTGCAACCGATCACGCCGCCGCGGTCGGCGACGGCGGCGACGAGATCATCGGGCTTGTTTCGGGGCGAGTCACAGAAACTCAGCGGGTTGCCATGGGTGATGGCGATCGGTTGGGACGATGCGTCGACGGCGTCGCGCCCGGTGCGGTTGCCGACATGGCTGATGTCGACGAGCACGCTGGCGTCGTTGAGGGCAGCGACCATGCGATGCCCCGCCCGAGTGAGGCCGCCATCGTGGGGCTCCCAGCAACTCGAGCCGAGGTGATTGGCGATGTTGTAGGTGAGCTGCACAACCCGCACGCCAACGTCGGCGAAGATCCCAGCCAATTCGGGGTCGTCGCCGAGCATCGAGCTGTTCTGGAAGCCGAGCACGATGCCGAGGACGCCGTCGGCCTTTGCTCGGTGCATCTCGTCGACCGTTTGAACGATGCGGATCGCGTCGGCGTTGGTGCGGCACAGATGACGGAAGGCGCCGATGCGGGTCATCGTGCCGGCAAGGTCTTCCCAGACCCCGACGGTGGCGTGCACGATGTCGACGCCGCCGGAACGGACCTCATCGATCACCGGCCGGGACCAGTTGTTGATCTGCAGACCGTCGATGATCACGAGGAATTCCCGGGGCGAGCGGGGAAGGTCCAGTCGTCGATCGCAGCGGTGGCGACCTCGTCGGCTCGAGGAGCGCCTTGGAACAGGGTGACCCGGAGCCAGTCAGTGGACTTCGGCTTGTAGTTTTCCATGCCGTACATCGCGAGCTGGAATCGCTGCAGCAGCAGCGGGAGGTAGTCGGGGGCGCAGACATTGTCACGGGCCTCGCCGTACGTGCGATCGCTTGCGAAGACGCGAGCGACGGCTGCTCGGTGCTCCGGATGGTTGTCGAGCAACTCGGCCACGGTCGTGGCTGAGGTCGATGCGAGTTGGTTGCGCAGTCGATGCACTTGTAGAGCCACGTCGATGGCGACGTCGCGCCCGGCGGGAGCGAGCGCCTCGCGTCGGGTACGGCGCGGCTCGTCGGTGTTGTCGCTGATGACCCACCAGAATTCGTCGGCGGTGGCGTCGTCGAGCGCCAGTTCATCAAGCCACGGGAAGCGCTGGTCGAGCATCTGGCCAAAGGCAGGGAGTTCGAGATCGTGGTCGATTGGTCCAGATTCGTCGACCCGCAACAGCGCATCGATTTCGGCGTCGTCACCTTCGTGGAGCTCAATCAACGCCGTGACGGCGAGTTCGATCGCCTCGGGCTCATCGTCCTCAACGGCTCGGTAGAACGCATCGGGTGCGTCGTCGCGCGCTTCCACGGCGTCCCATGCTCCGATCAGACGGTCGAGCACGGGCACGAGTGCTTGGGGACTCAGGAACGGCGTGCAGTCGTCGTTGGCGCCGGTGGCGAAGTGGCGTCGAGCCCGTTCGAGTGTTGTCCGCAGACGCGACCGGTGGTGGTCGTCGACCCGCATGCCGCGCACGTCGGCCAGCGCGAGTTCGCGGATGCCAACCCACGCGTGAATCAGCCTCGGGTGGTGCACGAAGAACGGGACGAGGCCGAGTCCGGTGGCGTTGCCGAGGCCAAAGAACCGGCGCCAGCGATCATCGAATTCGACAGCGGTGGCCCCACCCCGGGCTTGCGCGCAGTGCTCTACGACGTCGTAGCCGAGTTCCCGGTACAAGAACGCAGCGAGAAACTGGGCTCGGAAACTGGCGGCCAGTGGATGATCGGGTGCGTAGCCGTCGAAGGAGCGCATGCCGTACTTGCCGTTCCCGTAGAACGCCGTGCTGCGCATGATGTAGCCGGCATCAGCCACCTGGTTGGGGTCGGGCTGGCGTCCGGCAGCGAGATCCTCGATGAGCCGGTCGAAGAAGCGGACACTGCGGTTGCCGCGAGTCAGCACGAGGAACCGAGGGTCGAGACGCCCACCCTCTTGGCGGGTGACATGCTGTCGAGCGTGTTCGACGATGGCGTCGTCGGCGGCACCGTCGACGAGCGTTGCGCAGATTTCCCAGCGCTCAGCGATCACCCGGTCGGTGTGGGCGTCTTCAGGGAGAGTCTGCGTGAAGGCGATGAACGAGATGGTGTGCCCCTCGGCATCAACCTGGTAAACGGCTAGGCCCTCGCCGGTGTCGTTGATCTCGAACCGAGGCCGCGAGAACACCCAACCGTTTGCCTGGGCGCGACGCAGCAAGGTGCGGCTGAAGGCGTAACGGGTCGGCCGAGCGGCGCCGAGCATCTCGGGCTGCATCACGACGTCGGCCGGCCGCAATTGGGCGTCGGTGAGTCGGGTGTCAAGATCGTTGGCCATTGACAGAAACTCTAGTGGTCGCCACCGCCAGTGAACATGCCCGCCGCACTCTCGTCGCGCGGCGGCGTGGCTTGGCCCCCGATGTGAAGGTCCGGACGAGTTCGTCGATGTCGCTCAGGGCGGGTTCTCGACGTAGCGCTGCATGGCATCGTCAAGGTCAATATCCATCTGGTTGGCGAGTGATGCGAGCCAGGCGAGCACGTCGCCAAACTCGTGCACTTGCTGCTCACGAGTTCCCTTGCGCACGGCCTGGGCAAGTTCGCCCAACTCCTCGGCGAGCCAGGCGACCGTCGATGGCACACCACGGGCGCGGTCGGCATCGCCGTAGAGCTCCTCCATCAACCGCTGCACCTCGGCCAGATCCATAGCCTCGATGCTAGGCGGTCAGTCGGCTTTGGCGGCCCGTGCGGCCTCGACGGCGGGGTGGTCGCCGAGTGCCCAGCCCATCGTGCGGAGCAAGGCGGTGGCGGCAGGCCGGATGGCCAGCGACTCGGCGCCGGGGGCGACCGGCAGCAGGAGCATTCGGCGAGCGAAGCGGGGCAGCATCGCCGTGGCTGCGCCGAACAAGATGCCGTAGGGCGGTCGGGCGGCAAGGGGAAGCGGTGGCACGACGAGGAAACGCACGGTCTCGCGCGTGTCCCGGGTGGCGTGCAGCTCGGGTCGGTAGGAGATCAGCTGCTCGCGGAGCTCGGCCTGGTTCTGCGGGGGGTCGATCACGCCGAGCGCGGCGCCGATCTCACCGATCTCGGCGACGTAGGTGTCGGCGACTCCCTCGGGTAGAGGTGTCGCGCCGTAGCGCGTTCGGGCCCGAAGGAAACTGTCGGCCTCGGTGCAGTGGACCCACATGAGCAGGTGGGGATCGAGGGCGGAGTACTCACGGCCGTCGCGAGCGGTGCCGTTGACCCGGGCGTGGATCGCTTTGACCTGGGCGATGATCTGATCGGATTCCTCAACCGTGCCGAAAGTCGTGGTGCCGACGAAGGTGCCGGTGCGATGGAGCCGGCCGAGTGGATCGGTCTTGTAGGTCGAGTGCTGGACGACTCCGGCAAGGGCGAGGGGGTGCAGCGTCTGCAGCAGTAATGCCCGCAGCCCGCCGACGAGCATGGCGACGTCGGTGTGCACGGCCCACATCGCCGAGTCGGGTGCAAAACGGCGTTCGGCGGAGGAATCCCACTCCTGGACTTGGTCGGGTGTGCCGGCGAGCATCTCGCGGATGCCGCGACCAAGACGGTCGCGGACGGCTTCGAGCGGAGGGCGGGGGGCGCTCGTCATGGTGAAAGGCTACGGGACTGCTCTCCGCTATGCCGAGCCGCCCGTTTTTTGCCCATCGGCGCGAGCCATGGTCGACTCTGCCTCATGGATATCCGTGAAGCGTTGTACACCACCCGAGCGATGCGGCGAGTCAAACCCGACCCGATCCCCGAGGACGTGCAGATGCGAATCCTCGATGCCGCCATCCGGGCTCCCAGCGGCGGCAACAATCAGAACTGGCGCTTCATGTTGGTCGATGACCCGGCCAAACGGGAGCAGTTGGGTGAGCTCTACAAGGTGTGCATCGACCTGCTCTGGGCGACCATCTACAAGGACAAGATGGACGACGCGGAGTCGGATTCCACCGATCCCGAGGCTGTCCAGATGCGCAAGATCATCAAGTCGGTGGGTTGGGCCCAGGACAACTTTGCGTCTTACCCGCTGCTGTTGTTCGCGTTCGACCGCAACGACTCCAGCGGTGGTTCGATCTTCCCGGCGATCTGGTCCGCGATGCTTGCGGCCCGCGCTGAGGATGTCGGTTCGTCGCTCACCAGCGTGCTGGCGTTCAAGAACAGCGAGACCTTCGAGATCCTCGGCGTTCCTGAGGACAAGGGGTGGAAGATGGCCGCGTGCATCCCGATGGGGTACCCAACCGGCACCTGGGGGGTGGCCGAGCGTGATCCTGTTCACGAGGTGGCGTATCGCAATACCTGGGGCGATGACGTCGGGTTCGTGATTGACGAGCCGCTCTGGTCGCCAGAGAGCTGACCTCGGAGCGGACGCCTTGGTCTCACGATCAGCGAGTGGCGCCCCCATCCCCGCTCAGGCCCCGTCAGCCTCGCCACCCCAGGCTCTTCGGATCCGTATGAAGTTGTCACGACCGGCACCCGAGATGGCGCGCAGGACACGGCGACCGGGGCAGACTGTGCCGCGATGACCGAGCCGCGCCGCTACGCGTTGGGTGTCGACACCGGGGGGACGTACACCGACGCCGTCGTGTACGACGAGCGCGCTCGGGAGATCGTCGCCAAGGCGAAGTCGCCCACCACGCACGACGAGCTCGCGATCGGGATCGGTCGGGCGATCGACGCAGCCGTGTCCGACGCTGCGGTCGATCCGTCGGCGATCGAGATGGTGGCGCTCTCCACCACGCTCGCCACCAACGCCCTGGTTGAGGGCACGGGCCGTCCGGCGTGCCTGGTCACGATCGGGTTCGACGAGGACGCCCTCGATCGTGGTGGCCTACGAGAAGCGATCGGCGACGACGCCGTCATCGTCGTCGGTGGAGGTCATAACAGCCACGGTGATCTGGTTGAGCCACTCGACCTCGACGAACTTGCCGCTCGCGTCGACGAGATCGCTGACCAGGTTGATGGCTTCGCCGTTACCGCCCAGTTCGCCACGCGCAACGCCGATCACGAGCTCGCCGCCTGCGAACTCATCCGCGAACGCACCGGAAAGCCAGTGACCTGCAGCCATGTGCTGTCGGCCAGCCTCGGTGGCCCCAAGCGGGGCGTTACCGCCCTGCTCAACGCCCGTCTTATCGCCATGATCGACGATCTCGTCGCCACCACCGGCGGGAGTATCGCTGAACGGGGGATCGACGCCCCGATGATGATCGTGCGTGGCAACGGCTCGCTCGTGTCGGTCAACTTTGTGAAGGAGCGTCCGGTCGAGACGATCCTCTCGGGGCCGGCGGCCAGCCTCGTCGGTGCGGCGCATCTCGCCGACGCCGACGATGCCGTGATCGCCGACATCGGTGGTACCACCACCGACATCGCGGTCGTGCGCGACGGCGTGCCGTCGTTCGGGACCGACGGTGCCACCGTCGGTGGCCACCGCACGATGGTCGAGGCGGTGCTGATGCACACGCACGGCCTCGGTGGCGACAGCGAGGTCCGACTCGCCGACAGATTCGTCGGTTCCCAGCTTGAAGTCGGTCCTCGTCGGGTCGTGCCGCTCAGCCTGATGGGGGAGCAGCATGGCGACATCCTCCGCAACGAACTCCGAGCGCGTCTCAACGACGAGATCCCTGGTGCATACGACGGCATGTTTCTCCAGCGCACGGCACGGGCTGAGGGTGCCGTCCTCGACCGCAACGAACAGGCGGTCGTCGACGCAGTCGACAAGCCGCTCGTCCCGGTGTCGCAGGCGGTCGCGACAAGCCTCCAGGAGCGGGCCATGCGACGGCTCGTGAGTCGCGCGATTCTGCGCCTCGCCGCCTTCACACCCACCGATGCCAGCCATGTGCTCGGCGACCAGGCCACCCACAACCCCGAGATCGCCCGGTTGGGTGCGGCTGTGTTCGCTCGCCGTCGAGATCGATACGGCAACGACATCGCCGGGACGCCCGAGGAGATCAGCGAAGCCGTCGTTGCTGCGCTCGTGCGCCGATCGGCCGAGGCGTTGCTCGCAGCTGCGCTCGACCGCGACGGCCTCGATGACATCCTTGCCGATTCCGCGCTCGTCGCGGCTGCGCTCGATCGCACGTCGCGCTCTGCCCGAATCGACATCGGACTCGGTACCACGCTCGTCGGGCTCGGTGCCCCGGCGGCCACCTACTACCCGGCAATCGGAGATCTGCTCGGCACCGAGGTCGAGGTTCCGGCCGACGCCGATGTCGCCAATGCCATCGGCGCCGTCGTCGGCAAGGTCCGCGTTCGCGCCGAAGTCCCGGTCACCGCGCCGCGGCGGGGCGTCTATCGGATTCACGCCGGTGGCGAACCGGAGACGACGTGGGAGCATCCCGAGGCGCAGGCCCGAGCCGAGGACCTGGCTCGAGCTGCCGCTGTCGCCGAGGTCCAGGCCGCCGGTGCGAAAGAGTTCGAGGTCGAGATCACCTGGATCGAGAAGGTCATCGAGGTCGACGGGCGACCGCTGTTCGTCGAGGGGATGGCCGTCGCTATCGCAGCCGGCCGTCCTTACCTCAGCTGATCACTCGATTCGGCTCGTCACCACGACGAAGAACGTGGGCTCGCTCTAATCTCCGGGCATGGCCCTCGAAGATGAACTCGTCAACCGCGTCACGTGGAAGATCCCGAATGCCCTCGCCCTGGTCGGTTCCGCGGCGAACTGCGAACGCAACGGCATGACCACGAGCTGGATCACGCAGCTTTCGATGGAACCGGTGTTGATCGGCGTCGGGATCGACAACTCGGCGGTCACCCATCGCCTGATCAGTCAGGGTGGCTCGTTCACGGTCAACCTCTGGGATAGCGAGGAGACCCGTCCGTTCGTGAAGTTCTCCAAGCCCGCCGTGTTCGAAGACGGGGCGCTCAATGGCCGTGCCGTGCGTGACGGCGTGACCGGCGCGCCGATCTTCGACGAGGCGATCGCCTGGATGGAATGCGAGGTCCGTCAGGCTCACGACCTCGGCACCCACACCCTGTTCATTGGTGAACTGGTCGACGCCGCGATTCTTGATGACGAGAAGCGTCCCGCCGCGATGACCGACACCCGGATGAAATACGGCGGTGTCCGCCGCGGTGGCCACTGAGTCGAGTCGGCTAGATCTGACCGAAGCTCGGGTCGCCCTTGCGATTGCCGCGAGGTGGAGTGCGGGCCCAGACGAGGTAGTCGTCGATAAACACGCCGAGGGTCCCACCAGGTCGAGGTGAGCCGACGACGTTGCCGAAGCCTTCCTTGCCGAGCCGGACCTGTTCCTCATCGCTGATGGCGGTGACACAGGTCGGCACCGAGCCGATGCCGGCGCGGTCGGCGTAAATCGCCAGCAGCGGCTCGTCAAGGTCGTGGCGGATTCGGGGATCGGGCCCGGCGAGACAGGCGAAAATCGCCACGCCGCCAGTGAGACCGGCGATGACGGCGACGATTGTGCGGGGCCCACCGAGAAGCACGAGGGTGGCGGCGATCGCAGCGCCCGCGATGACGACGATGAGCGCCCGCTCAAGACGAGAGCCAGCCGGCGGCGGTGTTCCGATGGCTGCGCCCACGAAGGTCCGATACGGCCTGACGCCGATGGCGAACTCCTCGCTCACCCCCTCGTTGAGCACTTTCGCCTGGAACGCCCGTTGCCGGTCTTCCCACGTCAGATCCATGCGACGAAGGCTATTAGGGTGCCCGTTGATGGGCCGACTCGTGCCAGACTCCGACCCATGTCGTTGACCACTTACCGGATCACCCGCGATGGCGCCCCTCGGCTGCTGTTTCTTCTGCACGGTTACTCCGCCGAGCAGCACCACTTGGCTTCCTATGTGCCGCTCGTCGACCCCGATGAACGCTTCAGTGCGATCGCCCCCCGCGGCCCGGTGCCGTTGCCCATCGACGACACCGATGGCGCCTCGTGGTGGTCGATCGACGCCGAGACGATGCAGTACGACCTCGGCCAGTTCCAGGCCTCGGTCGAGGCGTTGGAGGCCCTAATCGTCGCCGAGGCTGCTGCGGCAAATGTTCCGCTCGAGCGGTGCTACGTCGGCGGTTTCTCCCAGGGTGGGTATCTGGCGCTCACGCTCGTGGGCAAGGCCGACGCTCCCCGGTATGGCGGGGTCTGGGCAATCTGTTGCGGGTTGCCCGAGTTCGCCGCCGTGCCCGTCGACCTCTCGAACGGCGACGGTCGGCCCGCTCTGGTTCAATGGGGCACTCGTGATCCGATCGTCGCGACCGATCGGGCCGAGGCGGTCGCGGCTTCCCTCGAGGCCGGTGGATGGAACACGGAGGCATACGCCTACGACATGGCCCACAGCCAGACGATCGAGATGATGATCGACGCCCGAGCCTGGCTCGCATCGATCGACTGATCGACGATGAACACCGACATGCAAGCGTGATCGTGGTCAGCGCAGGCCGTCGTCGCCTTGCACGTCGTCGATGGTGAAGCCGCCGATGCGATGGGCGGGGCGGGCGCCCGTCGACATCACGAGCGCGAAGACGACCTCGTCGGGTCGGGGCCCGTCGGGGACCACGACCGGCTCGACGTCGTAGTGGCTGCGCAGGTAACTGGCATGCAGGTGGACGAGCGGGATGTCGACCTGGCTCCCGAGCACACCGATCTTCTTGCTCGACGGCACCTGGGCCTTGGGGTCGCCGAGCGCGGCCCGCAGCCCAGCCCCGGCCGGGATATGCCATGCGGCAGCAATCTCGAGCTCGCCCGACACGCCGACGATTGCACCCTTGCCGTAGGTCTCGATCTGTTCGCCGTTGGTGGTGAGCGCGTCGCGCAACTCGATCGCCATCTCGCCGGCCAGAGGACGCAGGTCGGCCATCCACTCGGCGATCTGCGCTTCCGTGGCCTGGTTGCCTGCGAAAGGGTTGGCGAGCACGGCGGCAATCGACCCGTGGCGATGCGGACGATCGAGGTTGGCGCCGGCTGCTCGCAGGGTACGGCGGGTCGTGAGCTGCATCCGGCGAACGACAACGGACGTCACCACAGCCGCACGTCCTGACGCTTGAGTTCGCTCTGCACGGCCGCGATGTCGATCTCGGCGACGTCGCGCCCGGTTTTCACGGCGACGGCGGCGGCCACGCCGGCGCCCTGGCCAGCGACGGTGCAGCACATCATGTTGCGAACGGCAGCGTGGCTGGTCTGGTCGCCGCCGATCGATCGACCGGTCACGAGGAGGTTGCGAACCCCGTCGCTCGGGACCATCGCGCGGTACGGCACCTGGAAGTACCGGCCGGTGGTCGGCAGGATCAGGATCCCGTAGCCGTCGATGAACTCCGGAAAGATGCCGATCGAGTCGTCGAAGCGCCCCTGCTCGCGAACGTCGGCGGCAGTGAGTTCGTAGCGCGACACGAGCTTGCAAGTGTCGCGGATACCGATGGTCATGCCGTAGTTGCGGAGCTTCGCGTTCTCGCAGCCGGGGGTGTAGCGGCGCAGGGCGCCGATGGCCATGAGCGCCTGGCGGCGTCCCTCGATCTCGCCCTTCGTGAGCGACCACACATCGGTGCCGTCGATCTCGGGCATGTGTACGAGGTTCAGATAGGTGAGGTCACCCTGGTCGGAGATGGCGCCCCAGGTGCCACCGAGCGTCTTGAGATCGGCGGGGATGTGGCCAGCGTCTTTGGCCCGATCGAAGGGCTTCGACAGCCACGGGGAGAACATGTCGTCCTCTTTGCCGGTGGTCTCAATCGTCCACTCGTCGGCGCCAGCCCAGGAGAGGTAGGTCTGCGGATCGTCCTTCACGCCTTGGATGAACGCCACCTTGTCGACACCCGTCATGTGGAACATCACCGATGCGGCCTGCATCTCTTCGAGCGGGGTCTTCCGGGTCGAGGTGCCAACTCGGTTGGCGATGTCGGCGTCGCCGGTGGCGTCGATCACCACCCAACCGAGCACGGCGTGGCGCCCGGACTTCGACTCGACGATCACGCCGATGATCGCGTCGTTCTCGACGATTGGGGCGACGACCATGGCGTGGAGCAGTGGCTGGATCCCGGCTTCGGTGACCATGTCGTCGGCGACGTTCTTGAACCCTTCGGCGTCGAGTGCGTGGCTGTCGCTCTGGGGTTCGGGTTGGGCTGCGCCCGCCGCCTTCGCCCGTTCTTCGAACTCGATGCCGATGCCCTCGGAGTCCTGGGTCTGTTCGTGGCGATACCAGGCGAAGCCCTCGACCCCGACCTGGGTGATGTTGCCGCCGAAGCAGCCATTGCGTTCGAGGAGAAGCACCGACACCCCGGCGCGGGCGGCACCGATTGCGGCGGCGAGGCCACCCGGGCCGGAGCCGACCACGAGGACGTCGGCGCTCGCGAGCACCTCGAGGGTGCGGGCGGGTTCGGTGATCACACCATCGATGGGTGAAGCGGTCATGTGCATTCGAGCGTACCGAGATCGTGGCCGGTGGTCGATGGTGTCTCGTCGGGCCAGTTGGTGCGCCACACCTCAGCCGAGAGTGCACCGACCGGCATCGGTTTGGCGGTGTAGCCGGCTCGGCGGGGGAGCAGAGGTTCGACGACAATGTCGTGATTTGGCACGACGAAGAAAGGGAAGGAGTAGCGCTCTCGCCCACTGCGGTTCACGACCCGATGCGGGGTTGCGATGTACTCGCCCCCTGACCACAGCTCGAGCATCTCGCCTACGTTCACGACGAGCGCGTCGGATGGCGCGTCGGGGGTGATCCAGTCGCCGTTGCGGGACCGCACCTCGAGGCCGGGTACGTCACCGGGGTGCAGCAGGGTGATGACGTTCGTGTCCTTGTGGGGGTGGATCCCCATTGCGTCGCTCGCAGGCGGTTGGGCCGGGTAGTGGAGCAGGGTCATGTTGGTGAGCGGGGTTGTGTGCCAGCTTGCGAACACGTCGGGGTCGATGCCGAGCCCATCGGCGAACGCCGCCATGATTGGAGCGGCCGCCCGGTCGCATGCAGCCCAGTACTCGTGGATCACGGCCCGTAGCTCGGGGAGGTCAGCTGGCCAACGGTTCGGCCCGTAGAGATCGCACGCAGCCATGACGGGGTGATCGGGCGGGCACTCCCAGTGAAGCTTGTAGCCCTCGTACCGGTCGCCCTGGTCGCCGTTGGCCTCGACGCGGTTCGGGGTGAAGAAGCCCAGCGGGATAAACCCGCGGTAGTTGTGGGGCTCGATCATGACCTCCCGCTTCTGGTCCTCGGAGCACGCAAACAGGGTCCGCAGCGTGCTGCGGACCCTGCCAAAGAGCGTTTCCGGAATGCCGTGTCCGACCACGGACACGAAGCCGACGTCCCGGCTCGTTCGACGCAGTTCGGCAGCGAAGTTGCCCGTCCTGGCGTCGAGGACCGGGATCACGGATTCAAGCTCGGATGACTATGGTGCCCGACGCCCGCTCCCAAAAGGTGCGGTTCTTGTTATCGAAGAACACCAGCAAGAGCAGGATCAGGCCGGGAATGACAAACAGCTCGAACGCGATTCTAAGGATGATGCCTCCGACGAGACCACGCATGAAGATCATGCGGGCGGCGCCAGCCGGCATACCGGTCTCCTCGATCATGACCTTCTGATTCATGATCTTCTTCGCCGGGGTTTGGCCTTCGTTGCGAAGCACAAGGATGAGTGCCCAGATAAGCCAGCCGATACCGAGCGTGACGATCGTGAGCACGGCCTCAAGCAAAAAGCAGAGAAACCGGTCCATCTTGGAGACGGGCTCGCCGTCTGCAAGACCGCCCGCTGCTGGAACCGCTACGGAGCTCGGCGGCGCGGGGATGGGATCGCCGATCCATTGCTCGCCGTCCCAGTACCGAACGGTGTCTGGCGGATCGCCTTCTGCGGGATAGTGGCCGGGGGGTTGACTCATGTCGAGTCCTCTCGAAGAGGTGGTGTGTTCAGCTCAAAAGTAGTGCACCTACAGTAGGGGTCGTGGCCTCTGACGACTTCTCCCCAGTAACCGACGACCTTGTCGCTCGAAATCGCGCCGCGTCAGGGTCGTCTCGTTGCGATCTGCCTGCTGCGCCGGCGCTCAAGGTCGCCATCGTTGCCTGCATGGACGCGCGAATGGACATCCACGAGATCCTGGGGCTCGACAATGGCGACGGCCACATCATTCGCAACGCGGGCGGGATCATCACCGACGACGTCATCCGCTCATTGTGTCTTTCCCAGCGTGCGCTCGGAACTCGTGAGATTATCCTGCTCCACCACACGAAGTGCGGTGTGTGCGGTGTGATCGAAGAGGAGTTCCGAGCCGAACTCGAAGCCGAGCACGGCTTCACTCCTGAGTGGTCCTCCGGTGGTTTCAGCGACCCGTACGACGACGTGCATCGTTCGATCGAACTCCTCAGGGACTCGCCCTTTGTTCCGCACACCGACTACGTGCGGGGCTTCGTCTACGACGTCGACACCGGCCTGATCGACCCGGTCGACTGATCTCAGATCCCGTCGAGCAACGCCTCGACGGCGTTCGCAACGGCATCGGCGACCAGCGTGAGTGACGCTGCGCTCGTCACCTGCGCCGTCGTGTCCTCTGGTGTGTGGAACGCAACGCCGCTGCCGGTAAACGACAGCATCGGCACATCGAGGTCGCAGAACACCTCCGACTCGCCGAGCCACGACTCGGTCTCCGGGCGGAAGATGAACGCCGCTGGTTCGAGAGCTGCGCCGATTCGCTCGGCGGTCTCGCCGCTGGCATCGGTCATGGCGAGTCGGGTCGGGATCAGGTGTCGGCTGCCGTCGTCGGCCGGCTCGTCGACGGCGATCGACGCGCCGATGTGGAGCACGGCCACCGGTCGTTCGCCGTGGTCGGCAAGCCGAGCGGCGACCCACTGGCGCACCCCGAGATAATCGAGTTCGTGCCCGCCGGTTGCGAGCACGAGAAGTGACCGGTCGGCGAACCGTTTGACGAGGTCGAGGAGCACGGCCACTCCGGTGCCTCGCTCGCCTGCGCAGCCGAACCAGCCGGTGAGTGGCGTCGTGATCAGCAATGGTGGACCGTCGAGCTCGTTGCGGGCCTCGAGGTTGATCGTGACCGCAGGCTCGATCCGCGCATCGAGGCGGAGCCGAACCGTGTCGGCGGCGTTGAGCTTTGCATGGTCGCGGCCTGCGACGAGCACGGTCGGATGACCATCGTGGGGACGAGTCTCGCGATTTACTGCGACGAGCGAACCCTTTGGGTGCTCGGTGGCGATCACGCGTGCAGCTGTGGCGGCGGCGTCTGTGGTGTGGTCGAGGTCGTGATCGCGGCCTCCGGCGTGGGCGTCGGTCAGAACGACCTCGACATCTGCGGTGTCGATCGAGCCGGTCCACTCGTAGAAGAACGGGAGGTGGTCGATTTCGACCCCATCGGCGGTCAGGGTCGAGTCGGTGACATAGCGGTCGAACGGCGCATCGAGGCGGGTGGTGCTCAGTCCGAGCAAAGCGAAGCGGCCCTCCATCCAGTCGACGACGGCCCGGTCGACGTCCGTCCCGGCCCGATGGATGCCGAACCCCTCATAGGTCTCAACGATCTGGCGGAGTTCTTCACCCTGCATCGGCTCATCATGAACGGGCGCGGCGTTCGGCGCCAGCGGAAACAGCGACGACAACGCGAGTACCATTCACAGCATGCAGTTCTCGTGTCAGCCATCCCAGTTCGCCGACGAGGCCAGGGCGCTCGCCATGGCCGAGGCCCGAGGTGAGCACCCGGTTGCCCTCGACATCGACGCCGTGGAAAACGAGTTCCATTGGCACGACTTCCAGTCGACGACCTACATCGTCAGTGGTGAACTCACGATCGATGTCCGTGACACCGGTGAGCGGTTCGTATGCGGCCCGGGCACGGTCATCTCGGCCGAGACTCCGCACATCGTCCACCGGGAGACGAGCGACGGCTACCGTGCCGTCTTCGGTTTCGATCGCAACCCACGTGAGCTGACGATGCCGATCGACAAGCCGGCCGATACCCACCCATCGCTCAGCGCCTGATTGCCCGCCTTTGGGGCGTTTCGCCCGGCTTCGTCCTCAGAGCTCCGGAGTGAGGTGGTGGTACGGGCGGGCGGCTTCGATCGCGGCGGCTACCTCGAGGAGTTCACGATCGGCGCCCAGACGGCCAACGAGTTGGAGGCCGGCGGGTAGGCCGTTGTGGAACCCGGCGGGGATCGAGATCGCCGGGCACTCGGTGGCGGTGATCACGCAGCACGACATCATCCAACCGAGGTAGTCGGGCATCGCCTGACCGGCGACCTCGGTGGGGAACTCCTGGTCGGCAGGGAAG
This sequence comes from Acidimicrobiaceae bacterium, assembly GCA_002729125.1. Taxonomy (GTDB): domain Bacteria; phylum Actinomycetota; class Acidimicrobiia; order Acidimicrobiales; family Aldehydirespiratoraceae; genus UBA11606. Next base: position 146,217 of record PBTQ01000074.1, read on the forward strand.
GGCAGCACCTGCGCGGTCGGCAGCGCCAGCACGTCGACGCGATCGAAGAGCTCGACCACTGTTTTGCGGAGTCCAACGCGAAGCCGTTCCATCTCCACGATGTCGTCGACGCTGAGTGCAAGGCCGTACGCCATGTTCTCGCGGATCGTGTCCTTGAGTTCGTGGTGACGATCGGCGGGGATGTCGGCGGCAAGTTGGCGAAAGCCAAGGCCCCGCACGACCCGGAAGGTCTGTTCGGCGCCGGGAAGCACGGCACCTAACTCAACGAGTTCACCACCAGCTTCGGTCACGACGTCGGCGGCCGCCCGGGCGAGTGCCATCGGGGCATCGTCACAGGCGAAGGCGCCGTCGACGTCACCGATCCAGCCGACCTTCGCCGACACGCTCGCGGGCAGAGGCAAGGAGAAGCTGCTCGGATGGTCGGTGAGCGCGAGCGGATCGCGTCGATCCGGCCCGGCGAGCGCAGAGAGCACGAGTGCGACATCGCTGACCGTCCGGCCCATAGGCCCCTGGACCGACAATCGGGCGAGACGGTGGGTCGTCGGCTCGGTCAGTGGCACCCGGCCGATGCTCGGGCGCAGTCCGACGATGTTGTTGAAGGCCGCCGGGTTGCGGAGCGAACCGCCGAGGTCGCTGCCGTCGGCGATCGGCACCATGCGAGTGGTGAGCGCGACGGCGGCGCCCCCACTGCTCCCGCCGGCACTGCGACTGAGGTCCCATGGATTGCGGGTGAGTCCGTGGACTGGATTGAACGTGTGACTCCCGGTACCGAACTCCGGAGTGTTGGTCTTGCCAATGATCACCGCGCCGGCAGCTTTGAAGCGGGACGCAATAAGACCGGAGGCGCGTGCCGGCCGAGTCGAGGTCACGGTCGAGCCCGACGAGGTCGGGAGACCGGCGACATCTTCGAGGTCTTTCACCGCCACGGGCAGGCCGTGCAACGGCCCCGCTGGCTGAGACAGCGCGTCGAGCCGAGCGGCGTCAGCGAGGATCGCCTCGCGTGCTCGCCGCACTGGGATCGCATTGACGGCGCCGTCGACCTCATCGATCCGATCGAGGTGTGCTTCGATGACATCGACCGAACTGATCTCGCCGCAACGGAGTCGTTCGGCAAGCTCGGTGGCGGTGGCGGCGACGAGCGGATCCAGCACCCGCCGAGTATGGCAGTCTCGATCTTGGCCCGGAAACGGTCGGATCCCCGCCGTAAGGACGGGGATCCGGATCAGCGTGAGATGGTCGGGCAGGCGGGATTTGAACCCACGACCTCCTCGTCCCGAACGAGGCGCGCTACCAACCTGCGCCACTGCCCGTGGTGCGACTGGGAAGGGTATCGTCTCAGGCTGACGACGGCTCGTGGGCAACCAACGATTCCACGGCCCGCAGGACCTGGAAGGCGTTGAGCGGCTTCACGAGGTGGGTGTCGGCTCGAGCTTCGTTGGCCAGGAACGTGTCGACCTCTCGGTCGAGGAGGAGTGCGACCGGCCGAGGCTCGATATCGCCCATCTCCTCTCGTTGCCGCACGGCGAGACATGCGGCGACGCCGCCCATGTTGCCGATCTGGAGGTCGAGCAGCACAAGGCCCGGGTCGACCTGCATGATGGCTGGCACAACGTCGACACCCGACCGCACACGGTGCAGGAGATGGGCGCCGGCGACCGCAGCCTCGACCTCATCGGCGAGGGCGTTGGAATCGGTGGCGAGAAGGATGTCCGTCACGCCACGGATGGTACACGGCGGCCCCCCCCGGCCCACGTTCCCGGGGGATGCAGAGGGGCGCGTGTCCCGTTCGTCGGAACGGGGTTACCATGCGGCCGTGCTTGAGATCCGTGTAGATCGTCCCGAGGGTGCCGATTACGCCCAGCTCAGCCCTGAGGGCGAGCTCGATGCGTACTCGGTCGCGGCCTTCCGCGAGGCTTTCGCCGAGCTCGGCGAGGAGGCTCGCCTGATCGTCAACCTCGGCGGGGTGCAGTTCATGGATTCCGCAGGCCTCGGTGCGCTCATCGGCGGCATCCGAAAGGTACGCGAGAACGACGGTGTCATTGCCGTGTTCTGCGACCGGGCCAACATCACCCGGCTCCTGCACACCACCGGTTTCGATCGCATCGTGCCGGTCTGTGAGGATCTCCCATCGGCGGTCGCCTCACTCGACGAACCCCAAAGCTGAACCGCGCTGGGCCGGACACACGCCGATCAACGGATCGAATCGTCAGCAGGTCGCTGACTACGCATCGGCCGTGAGCAGGTCGGCGATGCGACGCAGACCGTCGAGGTCGTGCACGTCGTCGCTCAACATCGGCACCCGCACCAGCACGGCATCGGGAGCGCTTTCGTTCAGGTCGGTGACACGGTCCTCGTCGTCCGCCGCGGCAGCGGCGAGGTCGGCGAGCGCGGTTGCCGCACTGGCGCTGGGTGTGTCAGCGAGCCCGGCCCGGATGACAGCGGCCCGTTCCGTGTCGACTCCTGTGCCAGGCAGCATGCGGTTCACCACCACGCCCGAGGCATCGAGGTCGGCGGCTCGGATCCGATCGAGGAAGTAGCGAGTTTCGTCGAGGGTGTCGCTGCGGGGCGAGGCGACGAGCACAAACGAGGTGCGGTCGTCGCCGAGGAGCTCGAGGGTCGATTGGGCCCGGCCGCGGAAGCCGTCTTCCATTCCCTGGAACGCCTGGAAGAACGCGACTGCTTCGTCGACGACGGCGGCGCCCACCACCCGGGCGAGTTGGCGCAGCACGCCCTGAGCGGCCCGGTTGGCGACGCCGATCAGCCCCCTGTTGGAGGTGGTGACGACCTTGTAGATCGGATTGTCGAGCAGCCGGGTGAGCAGCTTCGGTGCCTCGAGGAACGCAAGGGCATCGCGAGTGGGAGGCGTGTCGACAACGATGAGATCCCAATCCCCGCTGCTGGAGAGCTCCGAGAGCTTCTCTACCGCCATGTAATCCTGGGTGCCCGAGAGGGTGCCGCTGATGTTCCTGTAGAAGCGGTTGCCGAGGATGCGATCGGCTTGCGCGTCGTCGTGGGCGTGCCGGCGTACGACCTCATCGAACGTCGACTCGGTGTCGAGCATGAGCGCCGCAAGGGTGCCGTCCCACGGCCCTTCGATCACGGTGGGGGTGTTCGACAGTTCGCCGATGCCGAGCGCGTCGGCGAGACGTTTTGCCGGGTCGATCGTCACCACACAGGCGCGTCGGCCGGCGGTCGCTGCGGCGAGGGCGGTGGCGGCCGACGTTGTGGTCTTGCCGACGCCACCCGTGCCGCAACAGATCACGACCTGGCTCTCGGCGAGAAGTTCGGCGAAGCCTGTCACTCGTCGCCTTCCTCGGGGAGTGCTTCGATGGCGGCGGTGAGCACGGTGGCGAGTTCGGCGATCTCGTCGGGCCCGATCGACGAACCGAATTGATGCGGGAGGCGGATCTGATCGAGCGGGAGCGCGGCTCCGAGCCGATCGAGCTGTTCGCGCTGGAGACGGAGCCGACCAGCACGGAAATCGGCGGCGGTGGCGAGGGCGGCGCGTTCGTTGTCGGTGAGGTCGAGGCCTGGTTCGGCCGCCGGGGTGGCGAGGTCATGGTCAAGGTCATCGAGCTCGGGCAGCACGCTGTTGACGACTGTGGGGCCGAGATGTACGCCGAGGTCCTCCTCAATGGCAAAGCTCGTCTCGATCATTTCGTTGACCGGCGTCTCCTCGGGGATGGTCACCAGCATCACCTTGCAGCGGGCCGGGTCGCTGATCATCTCCAGGACCTCGACAGCTTGGCGGTGCAGCAAGCCCGTCTTCGCAGCGTCCCGGACGCCGGCGGGGGAGCGAAGGAAGCCGACAGCGTGCCCGGCGGCGGGAGCATCGATCACGATGAGGTCGAAGGTGCCCGCTCCTTCGAAGGCCTTGATGCGACCAAGGATCAGGAGATCCTTAATGCCTGGCGTGGCCGTGGCGACCACCTCGAGCAGGCCGGTTGTGGCCATCCGACCCACCAGCCGCTGGAACCGTTGGGTCTCAAGCCACTCCATGAGGGCGGCGTCAGGGGTGATCGATTTCAGGGTGATCGAGCCGTGACGAACACCATCGATCTCCGCCTCCTCGAAGACGGTCGATTCCTCGTACCCTTTGGGCACAGCACCGAACAACGATGCTGCGCCGGAACGGCCAGCCACTTCCACGAGGAGGACGGACTGGCCAGCACGAGACGCAGCGGTGGCCACCGCCGCCGCCGTGACCGTCTTTCCGACGCCCCCCTTGCCCGCGACGATCAGGACATTCGACGATGAAAAAAAATGGCTGGGATGCATTTCCCTCCTCGCCGCTGCGGTCCTTGACCGGGAGTTCATCAGCCGACGGTGAAAGCGCTCGGCCTTCGTTGCTTCGACGTCGGATCAGCCTATCGGTCGCCTTCGTGGCGCTCCTCGTCGGGGCACTGTCCGCCATGGGCCCCGCTCGGGCTCAGAACCAGGCGCAGGATCTGACCCTCGAGCCGCTCGTTTTCGATGTCGTGCAAATCTCCGGGTTCGTCGATCGCATCGTGGCCGACTTCATCGAGTCGTCGATCGACAACGCCGAAGCCAGCGGCAGCGGCGGCCTGATTCTTCAGGTCAACAGCACTCGGGCGGTGATCCCCGACGAGCGCTTGGTCGAACTCGCCGAAAAAATCAGCGAGGCCGAGGTGCCGATCTACGCCTGGGTCGGGCCATCCGGTGCCGATGCTCGAGGAAAGGTCGCGCAGTTGATCGCTGCAACCGACGAAATCGGTGTCGCCGTCGGTGCCGAGTTTGGCGAGACGGGCGAGCTCGTCATCCCCGAGTCGCTGCTGATGCCGGCGTTCGTCGAGGTTGCCGAGTCCTTGCGTGAGAACACCGTCGATGAGGAGACCGTGATCATCTT
>PBTQ01000075.1 GCA_002729125.1 Acidimicrobiaceae bacterium
TCCAAGGAGCGCTGCATGCAATCGCCGATGCCCTTTCGGCCCACGGCTTCGCCGCTCGCGCCGAGCACGCAGAGGAAGACGAAGAACTTCGAATCGTTGCCGAGCACTGCCCGTTCGGCGATGCCGTTGTTGAGCATCCGGTGATTTGCGCCGTCGACCGAGGGATCGTGAAGGGCATGCTCGCCCACATGATCGGCTCGACACCCGGTGCCGATACCGCTTCGTCGCTTGCCCAGGGCGACAACGTCTGCGTCACCCACGTCTCGCTGTAGTCGACGGTAAGGAGAGGCGAACGGTCCGCCCGGACCGCTATCTTGCCGGGCCGTGACCCTACATCTCGTGCGCCATGCCGCCGCTGGCGATCGCTCCCGCTGGTACGGTGACGACCTCGAGCGCCCCCTCGACGAACGAGGCCGCCTTCAGGCGGATTCGCTTGCCGACTTCTTCGCCGACACGCCGATTCGTGCCGTGTGGTCGTCAATGGCCACCCGCTGCTCGCAGACGGTTGCACCACTCGCCGCCCGTCACGAACGCTCGCTCAAACTCCGTCGCGAACTCACCGAGGGGGCGCGGCCGAACGATCTGCTGGAGTTGATGCGCACGGAGGCGCTCATCGAGGGTGACCTCGTCATGTGTAGCCACGGCGACCTCATCCCCGAGGTGCTCAACCGACTCTTGCGAGAAGGCATGTCGGTCATCGGTGGACGCGGCTGCGAGAAAGGCTCGGTCTGGACGCTCGAGGTGCGCGGTCGCGACATCGTGAGCGGCACCTACACCGCCACGCCCTGACGATGCCGCCGTGTCGGGCGTGGCCGCCGACCAGGCCTACTGGTCCGGGATGACCCGGATCGACGAGTAACACATCTCGTCGACGGTGCCCTCGTTCCATGTGACGTAGCGAGGCTCCTCGAGGTGGACGAGGCTTCGATCCCACCAGCACTCGAAGCGGATCGTGTCGCCACGCTTGATGCGAATCTCCTCGACCGGGGTGTAGTTGAGCTGCCACTCGAAACTCCATACCGGAATGTCGAGCAGGACACGCTCATCGGGTGCATCCGGGTGCAGGGTCATCCGGTACGAAGCACCAAACTCGTGCATGTGGCCGAGCACCGAGAAGATCGTGCCGGTGTTGCGGGCCGCAAGGTCGCATGAGCTGTGGGCAACCGTGCCATCGAGTTGGTCGAAGTCGGACAGTTGTCCGCCACAGCCGCGGATCATGGAGTCGGGCAAGAATGCAGCCGTCTCCCCATAGAGCCCGGCGAGTTCGACCAAGACGGCGTCGCGGTCGCACAGCGGGGCACCCGTGGCGATTTCCTCCGGCGTGCAGGGCATCTCGGCGGGTGTCGTGTAGGCGGACCCCCGGATACGACGAATGCCGGCGGCCACCTCGTCGGGGGTCGCGGTCTGCAGCACGATCGTGGATTGGTCAGGCGGGGTCTCGTGATCGAAGTGGTAGTGGATCTGATTGACGATCACGTCGCCCGACTCGAGGAAGATGCCTACACCGTCGGGGAACTCCGTTGGCTGCTGACCGGGCGCCCATCCGTCGATGTTGTACACACCACCGCTCGTCAGGCCCTCGCCGACGAAACACTCATAGCCGGGCTTGTCGTCCTCCGCCGATCGAGCCTCGATCTCGGGCAGCGCCGACGCCGGCACACGGCTGATGATTGCGTGATGGACGACACTGGCCGCGTCAGGTTCGAAGCCCATACCGGTGATCCAGGTGCCATCGCCTTCGGGGTCGGGGACCTCGTAGACCTGGCAGCGGTAGTCGTCCTTTTGCTCGAGCGAACCGACATAGGGCTCGGCCGGGCTCGTCACGATGTTGCGTCGGATCGGATTGAGGAGCGGGGCGGTCGAGACAAGCGGGGTGTCGGGGGCGACATCGAGACCGCCACCGTTGGCCACCCACTCGGCGAGGACCGCAAGTTCGTCGTCGGTGAGCGACCAGTCGTTGAGAAAATCGGGGCTCTCCTCGGAGGGCAACCATGGCGGCATGTAGCCGACGCCGGTGACGAGCGCGATGTCATCGGCGATCGCTGCGGCATCACCGGCCGTGTCGAGGGCCAGCGTGCTCCAGCCGGGGCCACCACTACGGTGACAGCCCACACAGTTGGCCTGCAGCACCGGCATGACGTGCTCAGCGAACGCCCCGCCCGCGATCTCGTCGGCGGGAATGCCGCTCTCCAACGACCCGGAGTTGGTTGCGTCGAGGTCGATGCGGTCGGCGACCAGATCGAATTCGAGCGTGATCTCGTCGTCGGTGTGGGCGAGGCGAGCGATGTTGATCGGGCCGACGTCGAAAGCCGAGCCGAGGATCGACGTGGAGACCGACGCCAGGATCCGGCCGTCGGTGATCGTGGCCTCGCCGCTGAACACGACCTCGTTGGTCGTCTCCTTCACGGTGAGGTTGCCAGCGAGCGTCAACGTCGCGGTGTCACCATCGACGAACGTGATAGGCAGGCCTTCGACCGACGTCGGCTCGAAACGGGCGAAGGGGAAGTGGGTCGAGGCGAGAAAGTCATGTCGGAGACGCTTGTCGCGCAGGTTCGAGTCGGAGGTGAACATCTCGACATTGACGACAACCTCACCGATCGTCGATGTACTCGGATCCTCGAGATCGAACAGGATGTCGCCACCGACGACCGTGGTCGTGCCGACCGTGGTTTTCTCCGTGCCGGCGAGACGTTCGGTCACGACGTACCGGACCTCGCTGCCGTTGTTGGGGCTGATGCGATAGAGCCGCTGAGTCTCCTCGTCGACCTCCTCAACGGCGATGGTCGGCGCCTCCACATCCGTGGTCTGCGGATCGCCGTCGGTCAGCACCCAATCCCACTGGTCGTGGGTCGCCATCAAGAGGCTGCCGATGACCACCACCCCGAGGATTGCGAACTGGCCGGGCTGAAGACGTCGCAGTGCTGCCATGCCCTCAGTATGGGCCGACGAATCACCGGCGTGAAACCACCCCCTGCTCAGGAGCCGTCGATCGATTCCCGGAGACCGAAGGCCAGGATCAGCCCGCGCAGATCCGCGGGCCTCGTGTCGAGATCGTCGAACGCCACCAGGTCGGCGGCGGCCGAAACGGGATCGCCGAGGAAGTTGTGGACGAACGCCCGGTAGACGAGCGCCTCCGGGTGCACGGGCGCGACGCCGAGTGCTCGGTCGAGGAACGTCAGCCCAATCTCGGCCGGAGCCAGCGCATCTGGGGTGGCCGACCGAGCGAGCAACCAGCCCTGCCCGGCGAGCGCGTCGGGATCTTCGGGTACCGACTCGAGCATCCACTCCCCCAGCTGGATGCCCGTGAACGGCTCACCCTGCGCTGCGAGAGCCTCGGCGGCGAGCAACACATCGTCGACGGTGAGTTCGGTTTCGCTGAACGGCGCTGGATCATCGACCAGCGCAGCCGGCTCGACACGGGCGAGTGCGTCGTTTCGGGCGATCTCTGCCAGGCGATCGCGCAGACCCTGCTGAATGACGAGCTGCTCGATGAACGGGGGTGCGTCGAGTTGATCGAAGGCATCGAGATGCCCCTTGGCTGCGTCGATATCACCGACGTCGAGGGCGATGGCAGTGGCGAACACTCGAGCGTCGGCGTAGTCGGGGTCGATCGCGACGGCATCCTCGACGAGGGGCTGTGCGTCGTCGACATTCCCTTGAAGGCGCAGGAACCACGCCTTGTACGCAAGGGCCTCCGTGTTGGAGGGCGACAACTCAAGGACTTCGTCGTACACGTCGATTGCCGCGTCGAGATCACCTTCCCCGAGCAGTTGCTGTGCTTCGAGCAAGAGCTCTCGGGTGGTGACCCGGATATCACCGGTGATCGTGTCGTTGAGTGTCCGACTGCCGGAGAACTGGGCGACGAGAATTCCGGCGATGGTAGCAACGACGGCGATGCCGGCCAGCCACATCCAGCCTGCTCCCTTTGCCGTCGGTGCCTCGATCGGTGCGGGATGCTCCCCCGCTTCGATTGCTCGCAGCACCCGAGCGGCGCGGGTGGTGTAGTCGACCTTCAGCGATTCATAGTCGGCGTCGTCAAGATCACCGGCGGCATACTCGGCCTCGAGGTCGTCGAGCGACCCGAGCAGGAAGTTGCGCTCCTCGAGGAGCGCAGGATCAACGCTCATCCCCGATCGGCCATCGCCTGCTCGACCAGCGCGTGGTCCTCATCGGTCGCCTCGAGATCGGCGTCGCGCTTCCATCGACGGAACACCAGACCAAGGCCGGTGACCGCGACAGCTCCGCCCACGACCGGAAGGATCCACACGAGGGCGGTGACGCCTTCGGCGGAGGGTGTGTAGTCGACGTCTTCGCCGAAGGTGTCGACGAGTTGGTCCCGAATGAATGCGTCGGACCGCCCCTCGTCGACCCAGACCCGAATCTCCCGTCGAATGTTGCGAGCGACGACGACATCGCTCTCGGCGACCGACTGACCCTGACAGACCGGGCAAGCGAAATCCTGTGCTAGCGAATACGCCCGGTCAGCGTTGCTGAGCGGCGGACCCTCGTCGACGGCGGCGAAGACCAGCATCGACAACCCGAGGGCGACGACGGCCAGCCACGATGCAAGATGGCGGGTCACGACGACACCTCGGTGTCGGCCTGCGCACGAGCGACAAGATCCTCGATCTGGTTGTCGAGATCATCCTTGGTGATCCCGCCGATGAGCTTGGCGGCAACGACGCCACTCGGGGCGACGAGATAGCTCTCGGGAACGGCGGTGACGCCGTAGTCGACAGCGATTGACCCCGTGTCGGAGGTGATGACGGGCCAATCGCCGCCGTTCGCGAGGAAGAAATCGCGGACGTTGGCCGAGGCATCGTCGAACGCAACCGACACGACGATGGCGTCACCGGTGATCACTCGTTCCTCCGCGAAGGCAACGAGTTCGGGGTGCTCGACAATGCACGGAACGCACGTTGTGGAGAAGAAATTGACTACGACCCACTGACCGCGATGGTCGTCGATGTCGAACCACTGCCCGTCGAGATCCTCGCCCTCGATGAGCGGAGCGAGCCGCCCCACAGCGGTGGAGTTCGCCGCACGCTCCGACGCCGGCTCGCCAGTGGCGAGCAACACGATCAGGAGCGCGAAGGCCACCGCGACCGGGAGAACGATCCAGACCGCCGTGCGGTTGGCGCCGGTTTCGGCGGTGGGTGTCACGACGACGCCTCGACGGAAACGGGTTCGGGGATCAGGGCTGAGGTCGGGGCGATCGGATTCCGACGCCGGCCCGGCACGACGGCAAGGGCCGTGCCCACCGCCATCACGATGCCGCCGATCCACAACCAGAGAATCAATGGTTGGACCGTCGCGCGGAGCACCACGGCGTCGGCAGCGTCTTCGGGGAAGGACAGCACCGAGAGTGCAATGTCGTCTTGAAGGGTCGAACGGACGCTCGGGGTGCCGATCGTCTGCCCGGCGAACGGGTACGTCGAGATCGCCGGCTCGTAGACTTGGCCACCATCGACGCGAATGTCGGCTTTGCGCTCTACCCGATTGGGGTACTCGACGATGCGAGATCCCTCATACGTGAGGGTGTGGCCCGAGATCACGGCACTGTCGCCAGGCTCGAGGGTGAATTCTCCCTGCCGGACGTAGGCGTTGCTCGCTGCGAACGCCACTGCGATCAAGACGACACCGAGGTGCACGATCATGCCGCCGTTGGTGCGACCGACCAGACCGCGCCAGCCCTGGCGTCGGGTGGCGAGCACTACCTGACGAAGCGCAGCACCGCCTGCGAAACCACCGAGGCCGAAGGCCAGCATCGGGGCCCAGCCACGAGCGCCGACGACAACGGCAAGCACCATCGAACCGGCACCGAGCCAGGCGGGCCAGATCAGTCGATCTGACAGGACTTCGCCGCTCGCCTTGCGCCACGGCAGGATCGGGGCGATCGCCATCAAGAACAGCAGGGTGAAGCCGATCGGCATGGTCATCTGGTCGAAGTACGGATTGCCGACCGAGATGGTGCGACCGTCGATCGCCTCGACGATCAGCGGGAAGATGGTGCCGAGCAAGACGACGAACGCAAAGCCAGCGAAAACCACATTATTGGCCAAAAACGCGCCCTCCCGCGAGACCGGCGAGTCGATACGACCGGGCGACCGGAGCTCATCTCCTCGCCAGGCGATCAGGCCGAGCGACACGATGACGATTAGTGCGAAGAACGACAGGAACCACGGGCCGATCTGGGACTCGACAAAGGCGTGGACCGACTGCAACACCCCCGAACGGGTGATGAAGGTGCCGAGGATGGTGAGCGCGAACGTCGAGACGACCAGGGACAGGTTCCAGACCCGCAACATGCCTCGACGCTCCTGGACCATCACCGAATGGATGAACGCCGTGCCGGTCAGCCACGGCAGGAACGACGCGTTCTCGACCGGATCCCAGGCCCAATAACCGCCCCAGCCGAGGGTCTCGTAGCTCCACCACGCACCGAGCACGATGCCGAAGGTGAGATACCCCCACGCCAACACGGTCCACCGGCGGGTGGCGACCAGCCAGCCCTCGCCGACGCGGCCGGTGACGAGCGCCGCGATCGCAAATGCGAACGGCACCGTAAAGCCGACATATCCCAGATAGAGGATCGGTGGATGGAACGCCATCAGGATGTGGTTTTGGAGCAGCGGATTCGGGCCGGGGCCGTCGTAGCCGGGCGGCGGATCGAACGAGGTGAACGGCGCAGACGGGCCGACCATCAACAAGAAGAAGAAGGCGCACACCACGAAGAGCGTGAGCATCACCCACTGCATCATCGGGTCGTCGCCGTCGTTGCGGAATTTGACGACGACCGCCACGACATAGCCGCACAACACCAGCACCCACAGCAGAACTGAGCCCTCGAGCGCCGCCCAGAGGGTCGCGATGTTGAACAGCGCTGGGGTCTGTGACGAGCCGTTGTCGGCCACGAACTGGACGGTGAAATCGCGCGTGATCAGGGCTCGCTCCATGATCACGACGGATGCAACCGATGCGAGGGTCATCAACCCGACAAGCAACTTAGTGTCGGCGAACCAGCGGGGCCGATAGCCGAGGATCCCGAGCAGCACAATGATGATCCCGGCGATGGCGCAGGCGGCGCCGATGGTGACCGAGGCTGAACCGAGAGCGACGCTACTCACGTGCAGGCCTCGGCGACGGCCACTTGCTCCGCGCTTTCGGCGAGACGATCTTCGTACCCGTCGTCGTTGATGTAGTCGTTGTCGTGCTTGACCCGCATGCGGTCGGAGGCGAAGTACCAGCCGTCGTCGGCGAGGCCGTCGAACCCATCGACAGCGGGATCCGACTGCACCCACGCACCGTCGAGCACGACCGGAACGTCGGGCTCGAACAATTCGGCTGGGTCGCCGAAGTGCACGATGTCGGCCGAGACGCCGCCGTGCATAATCGAGAACGCAACGATCGGCAGATCGTCCTGGAAGCCCTCGACGATCGAGCAACCGATCGGCAGACCTTGGAGGGTAAACCGTTCGTCGCCGAGTTCGTCGCGGCGTTCGACCGCCTGGTCGGCGTTGTAGAAGAACAGCGAGCCCGACGCAAGATTCCAGACGAGACCGACGACTGCGCCGACCATCGCCAGCGCAATCAGCGCAGGGACGGCCTTGCGGCGACGAGTTCGGGCCGGTCGAGGTTCGTGAGGAGCGAGGGAGTCGTCGGCGACGGTGTCGCTCACGAGTCGTCCTCCGCGGTCATCCAGCGGCGACGCTCGACGGGAACACGGGCAGCTAAGGTCCGGCCGCGAACGGCCAAGCGGAAGGCGTAGATGCCGAGGGCACCGAGGGTGATACCCCAGCCGGCGATCAAGTACCCGAGATGCGTCACGACACACCTCCCGACGCTGCGGCTTCGGCTCGACGGGCAGCGATCGCCTCGCCGAGGTCGCCGTCTCGGAGCTCTCGCTCGAGCCAGGCGATCCGGAACCGATGGGTCATCGCCCAGGTGTAGAAGACGCCCGACACGACAATGCCGAGAAACATCGTGAAGAGGGTCCAATCCTCGAGTTTGCCGTCGGTGATCGACGACTGCTGGTGGAGCGTGCGGTCGGCCCACCACTCCACCGACCGGTTGATGATCGGGATATTGACGGCGGCGATGATGCCAACGACGGACGCCCGGGTCGCAACGGCCGACTCGTCGCCGTCCATCGACCGCACGGCGAGGTAGCCGACCATCAGCACGAACAAGATCAGGGTGGTGACGAGGCGGACATCGCCCCACTCCCAGTAGGTGTTCCAGGTCGGACGCCCCCAGATGGAGCCGGTGATGAGCGTGAGGCCACAAAAGATGACGCCGATCTCAGCCGAACTGTGAGCGACGATGTCCCACCAAACGGAACGCTTCCACAGCCACATCACCGAGCCAATCGCAGTGACGGAGAACGCGACATACGTGAGAATCGCCGACGGGACGTGGACAAAGATCATGCGCACCGAGTCGGCCATGAGGTCGTCCTCGGGGGCGACGAAGAAGCCGAGCAGGATCATCGTCACGACGCCGACGAGCACGGCCACTCCGAGCAATCGAGTGGTGCGGGATCCGGTGTGGGCGGGAAGATCGATTGGGGGGTTGGTCATGTCTCCTCCAAGAGCACGCCGTACGACAATGCTCCCAGGACCACGTTGATGACGCCGAACCCGGCGAGCAGACCCAGCCAAGACCAGCCGTCGACAGCCACCGATCCGAGAGCGTCGTCGAACGCACGAGTCGCACCGATGAGCACCGGAGCCAGCACCGGGAGCAGCAAGATCGGCAGGACCGTCTCACGGGCTCTCACTCCGGCCACGAGCGCTCCGAGCAGGGTACCGGCCGCCGCAATGCCAACGGTGGCGACCAGACAGGTCGCGAACACGAGCCCCCACGCCTCGACATGGGCGCTGTAGAGCACCACCACCCCGGCCAGAAGCACGATCTCGACGACGAGCAGCTGCACTGCGACGGCAATGGACTTCCCGACGAACACCGCCGCCGGTTCGATGCCGGCCAGCAGCAGGGCCCGACGGGCGCCGTCGGTGGTCTCGATCGAGGTCGAACGCTGAACGGCAAGGGTCGAAACGAACATGACCGTGACCCAAAACAGGCCTGAGGTCGCCTGCAACAAGACTGGCCGGTTCGCGTCGAGTGCGAAGCCGAACAGCACGAGAACGAGGCCGGCGAAGGGCCCGACCTGACTGAACGTGACCCGTGAACGCCATTCGATCTGGAGGTCTTTCGTGGCGATGAGCCAGACATCACGCAGCATCGTGGCCCCCCGGGTTGCGGCTGCCTCGTTCGTCGGAGGTGATGGCGCCGCCCGCGACCGTGAGGTGGCGGGTGGCGAGGTCGAGCGTGCGGTCGAGTTCGTGTGAGGCGAGCATCACCGTGGCGCCTGCGGCCGCGGCGTCGAGGATCACCTGGTCGATCAGGTCGCGTCCGCTTTGATCGAGACCCGAGTGAGGCTCGTCGAGCAACCAGAGGTGAGGGCGGCGAACGACCACCGCAGCTAGGGCGGTGCGGCGCCGCTGGCCCGCAGAAAGATTCCGCACCGAGACGTCGCGCAGGCGTTCGGCGACGCCAAGGCGGTCGAGCGCCGCCGGCACCGCATCGTCCTCGACGCGAGACGCGCGAGCCCAGAAGCGCAGGTTCTCTTCGACGGTCAGGTCGTCATAGAGGGCCGTATCGTGCCCGAGCAGCCCAACCGACCGTCGCACGGCGGCGCGGTCGGTCACCAGATCGTGGCCCAGCACCTCGGCCCAGCCGGCTTCGATCCGCAACAAGCCAGCGCAGACCCGCAGCAGGGTCGACTTGCCAGCGCCGTTGGGACCCTGGACGAGCACGATCTCACTCTCACCGACCTCGAGGTCGGCGCCCGCCAGCGCCGGGAACCGGCCGAGCAAAGCGACGACACCCTGAAGCGAAACGATGGACACCACGAAACGCTAGCGCCGCCCCGGCAGCGGTCCGGCGTGAACACGGTCGGCTTCTACCGGTCGACCGACCCGGCGCCGGGTCTAGCCTTCGGTGCATGGCCCCCACCCGACTCCTGCTCGCCGCCGTGGCCGTCGCCGCGCTGGCGGTGGCGTGCAGCGACGACGACGACGATACGGAAGGTCGCCAGGACCCAGCTGCCGCAGCCGCCGCCGACCTCGATGCTCAAGCCGCTGCACCGCGCAACGACGTTGATGTCGACGGTCCGTCCACGAACTCGTCCGCGACGACACCGAACACAACCAGGGCCACCATCCCTGGCATTGTCGTCAACAAATTCGCGCTCACGATTGACGACTGTTTCGACCAGCTCGAGGATCTCACCGCCGGCCGACCACGGGAAATCACCACCAAGATCCCCTGCGACGAGCCCCACGACGCCCAGATCTTCGGCCGTCTCTCCTATCCGGCCGAGCCTGGGGAGCTGTATCCGGGCGACGACATCGTCGAGGACTACGCCCTTGCCGCCTGCTACCTCCGATTCGAGGCCTGGGCCGATGCGATCTACGAGACCAGCGCACTCGAGATTCGGGCCTTCACCCCGACACGCGACGACTTCGAGGTACAGAGCTATCGAGGGATCCAATGCTCCGTCGAGCGTGAAGACGGCGACAAACTCGTCGGCACCTCACGCAGCAGCGGGCTCTGAGTCCTCATCACAGGGTCCGCATCGGCGCTGAGGCCACCAACTACCGTGCGAGATGGTCGGCGGGCATGACCAGGAGGTTTCCTCCATGGCGTTCGCGCCCTTGGTTCTAGCCATCGTCGTCGGCACTATCGTTGGTGTCTCTCGCGGTGGACGTGTTGCCGCTCTCTCGGGTGTGCGTTTCGCCTCGATACCGCTCGTCGTGATCGCGGTCATCGGCAGCGTCGCCATCGAGCATCTCGACCTCCCCGCTCCAGGCTGGATTGCACTCGGGTACCTCGTGATGGCCCTTGTCTTCGCCTTCCGCAACATCCGGCTCGCTGGTATGGCGGTGGTGAGCCTCGGCATCATCGCCAACCTCGTACCGATCGTGTTGAACGGAGCAACGCCCGTTCGGCCGGAGGCACTCATCGAGGCGGGCATGGTCGACGCCGCCGACATCGAACGCGTGACCTTGTCCGGCCCCTACGAGTTGAGTGATGCCGACACCTCGCTTGCATTGCTGGGCGACACGATCCCACTGCCGTTCGCCAATCAGGTCGTGTCGTTCGGCGACCTCATCATCCTCCTCGGCATCGCCGACGTTCTTGCCAACCTCTTGGCCCGGCGTCGGCGGCCGACCGTCTCGCTGAGCGCACTTGCGAGCCTGGAGGCCTTCGGGTGGCACGAGGCGGAGGAAGCATCGGGCTCGGCCGTTGAGCTGCGTGCTGAGCTGCGCAGCATCTACCCCGAAGATGAAGGAGAGGTCGTGCGGGTCTTCGCCAACACGAGTGCGAGCCCGGCCCAGGACTGCGGGATTGCCCCGCCGCCGCCGGCCGAGTCGCCGTCCCAGTACTCCGCGAACCCTGAGCGCACCGCTCCGGCGATCGTGCGACCCCGCAACTCCTCCCCGACCTCCATCTCGGCCGGTCCGCGATCTACGGCTCTCCAGAGCAGGTAGGCCAGCTGGGGCCACACCGGCCCCCGCCAGTAGGACGACGGGTCGTACATCGGCTCGGCCGGGTGCACCCCGCGGGGCCCGAACGCACCGCCGTGATCTGCCGAGTCGGCGAGCGAGGCGACCGCTGCGGCCCGCTGGTCCGTGTTGTCGACCACGAGCAGGGCACAAAGTGGGTCGGCCGTGCGGATCCGGCCCGACGTCGACGCGCCGGGACCGGCGTCGACCCAGGTCGCAAGGTCGGCATCCCAGCAACCTTCGATCAGCGGGACCAAAGCATCGACGTCAGCGAGCAGTTCGTCGTCACCGGTGACCGAGGCCAGCTCACGGGCGTTCCACACCGTCAGGGCATTGAAGCTCACGGAGGCGGCACCGAACGCCGGATTGGCGAGCGGACCACCAGTCGGACCGAACTCGAGCGACGTGAGCAGATCGATCTTGTGTCGACGCCACACGTCAAGATCGAAGCCAGAGCCCGGGCAGTAATGATCCCAACGGGGCGAGTCGTCGCAGCCGGTCTCCCACGGGTGCACCACGGAGATCAGGCCCGACTCCGGATCGCGGGCCCGGTCACGAACCAAGAACCGAAGGCCTGCGTGGGCTCGCTCGGCGAGCTGGTCGGGCACGTCGATCCCCCGGCGGCGAAGCTCGGCGACCGCGTGGCCGTACATCGGCGGCTGAGTGATCGATGAGCTGCCCGCCCTTCCCCAAAGTTCGACCGGTACCTGCGGATCAAGTTGGTAGCCCATGTGGGGAACGAAGCCGGCGTTGTCTTGGAGTTCGAGGACGCACGCAAGCTCGGCAACCGCCCGATCAGGCCGGTCGAGATCGGCCCAGATCAGCGTGTGGAAACAGGAATCCCAGAGCCACAACCAGGGGTACACCTCCGTGTTCGGTGCGGTGTAGCCATAGTCGACCCAGGCATCGTCCATCAGGGATCCGACCGCCGAACTGATCGCCTCGATCGTGGTGTCGCTCTCCGGATCGGGCATGGTGGACGACATGGTCGTCTGCGCTTTCGTATCGTTCCGACTGGGTCTCACCGACGGAGTGTCGGTTGTGACCGGGCACTGGCAGCGAGCCGTCGAGTCGATGGGCTTCGACACGGTGACGGTCGCCGGTGAGGGTCCGGTCGACCGGACCGTAGCCGGACTCGAGTTGGCTGCGACCAACCCTCCTGACCTCGACGAGCTGCGAGCCGCCCTCGCCGACGCCGACCTCATCGTCGTCGAGAACCTCTGCACCATCCCGCTCAACCTGCCGGCCGCTCACGCGGTCGCCGAGGTCTGTGTCGGCCGCCCGACGGTGATGCATCACCATGATCCACCCTGGCAGCGGGCCCACTTTGCCCACATCACCGATCTCCCGATCGACAATCCGGCCTGGCGCCACGTCACCATCAACGACCTCACCCGCGATCAGTTCCAGGACCGCGGCATCGACGCCGTGCGGATCTACAACGGCTTCCCCACCGACACCCGGCCCGGCACCTCCCCTGAGCTGCGGGCAATACTCGACATCGCCCCCGACGAGGTCGTCCTCGCACATCCCGTTCGGGCCATCGAACGCAAGAATGTCCCGCGAGCCATCGCGATCGCTGAGGAACTCGACGCCACCTACTGGCTCTGGGGGCCCGCCGAGGACGGCTACGGCGCTGAGCTCAGCCGGATACTCGATCGGGCTCGTTGCCGCGTCGTGCACCTGGCGCCTGACGTCGATCCGATCGACCTGTACCAGGCGGCGAACGCTGTGCTTTTCCCCTCGACCTGGGAGGGCTTCGGCAACCCACCGGTCGAGGCGGCCATGCACGACCTTCCCGCCGCAGTCGGCCCATACCCCGTCGCTGACGAGCTCTGCCGACTGGGCTTCCGCTGGTTCCCAACCAACGACGCCGGGCCTCTCGGCCGATTCCTTGCCGACCCCGACCCTGCGTTACTCACCCACAATCGAAACGTCGCCCGCACCCATCTCTCGCTCAAGTCGATGACCGAGGCAATCCGGGCGCTGTTCGACGAGGCCGGCTGGATACCGTAGGTCGCCATGGCGACCAGCCCCCGTGATCCGGTCCTCGAGCAGCGGGCCCGTGCC
Source organism: Acidimicrobiaceae bacterium (assembly GCA_002729125.1). GTDB lineage: Bacteria > Actinomycetota > Acidimicrobiia > Acidimicrobiales > Aldehydirespiratoraceae > UBA11606. The sequence continues at coordinate 13,641 of PBTQ01000075.1, forward strand.
AGCCGTCTCGCTGATCTCGGACAGCGGATGGGCTACGGCCTGTTCGTTCTCGCCCTCGTCGTGTTCTTCATCGGCCTGATCGGCGACTTCACGAGCGGCATCTCCACAGCAATCATCGTGTGCGTCGTCATCGGCTCGATCGTGTTGGCCCCGGCAATCGTGGTCTCCTACGCCGTGAAGGCCGCAGTGCGCGACGACCTCGAGCACGGACGTGAGGTCGGCTGATGGCAGCCCGTCTTCCCGCCGCCGAGCGTCGAGCCAGTCTTGTCGAGGCCGCCCTCACGGTGTTCTCGGCCGAAGGGTTCAAGGTCGCCACGATGGATGCCGTCGCGGCCGAGGCCGGCGTCACCAAACCAGTGCTCTATCAGCACTTTCCCTCGAAACGAGAGCTCTTCCACGAACTCATCCGCAACGTGGCTCGGGGTCTCCGCAATGACGTCACCGACGCGGTCGGTGACGCCACCAGCCCCCACGACATGGTCCGGCGCGGCATGCGGGCCGTCTTCACCTTTGTCGACGAGCGTCCTGAGGAGTTCCGTCTGCTCTACGGCGAAGGCGTCCGCTCCGACGAGGAATTCGCCGTCGAGGTTCGCGGGTTCGAACGATCGATGGCCGACGCCATCGCCGAGCTAATCGACATCGACGGCATCGAGCCTGCCGGA
>PBTQ01000076.1 GCA_002729125.1 Acidimicrobiaceae bacterium
AACCCTCCACCGCGGCGCGACGCTTCGGCGACGACTCGGCGAGCCTGCTCGACCGGCTCCTGACCGACCCCGACCTCAATGTCGAGGCGATCTACCCGGTCGCTCGCACCGCCTTGGATCTCGCCACCTTCGTGGCCGTCGAGATGCACCTGATCGCCCGGATGCTCGACCCCACCTACGAACCAGCCGATGCTCGGACGCTGATGCACACCCTCAACGACTCGCTGCGGTCGATGCTCGGCCATGGCGCCGAGGACTGGGTTTCAGAGCGCGTAAAGCCATGGCGGAACATGGTGATCCGGCGCGGCCTCGCCTGGCCCTAGCGGTTCAGCAGGTCAGCCGTTCTGGTGACCGGCGAGGGAGCTGCCCTCGGCGGCAAGCCGCTCGAGCAGCGGTGACAGATCCCAGTGACGGCCACCGAGACGTTCGCCGTAGTCAGAGATCTTGTCGGCGATCTCGGCAAGGCCGACCGAGTCGGCCCAGTGCATCGGGCCACCCCGGTAGATCGGCCAGCCGTACCCGTTGACCCATACCACGTCGATGTCGCTGCCACGGATGGCGATGCCTTCGTCGAGGATCTTCGCCCCTTCGTTGATCATCGGGTAGAGCAGCCGCTCCACGATCTCCTCATCGGTGACCTCGCGCTGCTCATGGCCACGGTCAATGGCGAACTGCCTAATCATCTCCTCGACCTCGGGGTCGGGTGTGGCGGCCCGGGTCTCCGGGTCATAGCGGTAGTAGCCCATGCCGTTCTTTTGGCCGCGGCGCCCGCTTTCGCACATGAGTTCGCGCACCGTCGACGAGGTGCTCTTCTCTGCTTTCCAGCCGATGTCGAGGCCGGCGAGGTCACTCATCGAGAACGGGCCCATCGGGAAGCCGAACTCGAAGAGCACATTGTCGATCTGGGCGGGGGTAGCGCCCTCCATCAACATACGGTCGGCTTCGGCGCCGCGCATGAACAGCATGCGGTTGCCGACGAAGCCGTTGCAGACACCCACCATCACGCCAACCTTGCCGATCCGCTTGCCGATCGCCATCGTCGAGGCGACCACGGTGTCGGACGACGCATCGCCACGCACGTTCTCGAGGAGTTTCATCACATTGGCCGGCGAGAAGAAGTGCATACCGATCACCGACTCGGGGCGACTGGCGACGGAGGCGATCTCGTTGACATCGAGGGCCGAGGTGTTCGACGCCATGATCGCCCCGGGCTTACAGATCCGATCGAGTTCAGTGAAGATCGATTTCTTGAGCTCCATGTCCTCGAAGACGGCCTCGATGACGATGTCGCAGTCGGCGAAATCGTTCTTGTCGGTCGAGCCGGTGATCAGGCCCATGCGCTGTTCGACGGCCGCGGCCGGGATCGAGCCACGGCTCGCCGACCGCTCGTAATTCTTGCGCACGACACCGAGGCCCCGTTCAAGCGAGGCGTCATCGCGCTCGACGACCGTGACCGGGATGCCGGCGTTGGCGAAGTTCATCGCGATGCCACCGCCCATCGTGCCGGCACCGAGCACACCGGCTTTTTGGACGTCGACCGTGGGCGTGTCCTTGGCGATGTCGGGGATCTTGTTCGCCTGGCGTTCGGCGAAGAAGGCGTAGCGCTGCGCAGCGGATTGGGGGCCGGTCATGAGCTCCATGAAGAGCGTGGCCTCCACCTTGATGCCCTCATCGAACGGCAGGCTGGTCGCGGCCTCGATGCACCGGATGTTGTACTCCGGGGCGAGAAAGCCACGGGTCTTGCGGGCGATCTTCGCACGGAAGTCGGCGAAGATCTGGGGGTCGACATCAGCGACCTGATCATCGCGATCACGCACCTTCACCAGCGGCAGCGATTCCGCGACGGCCCGCTCGGCGAACGAAATCGCCGCCGCTCGCAGCGCCTCCCAGTCCCCCTCCACGACCTCGTCGATCAGGCCGTCGGCCGCTGCTTCGGAGGCAGGCAGGTGACGGCCGGAGGTCATTGCCTCAAGCGCCTTCGGCACGCCGATCAATCGGGGCAAACGCTGTGTCCCGCCGGCGCCGGGCAAGAGACCAATGTTGACCTCGGGAAGGCCGTACCTCGACGAGGCGAGACCGACCCGGTAGTGGGCGCACAGGGCGACCTCGAGACCCCCGCCGAGGGCCGTGCCGTGGATCGCAGCCACGACCGGGATCGGCGAGTTCTCCATGACCTCCTGCATGTCAGCGAGGCTGGCCGCCTTCGGGGCCGTTCCTCCGAACTCGCTGATGTCGGCGCCGGCGATGAAGGTCCGGCCTGCGCAGATCAGCACGATGGCCGACGCTCCGTCGGCCATCGCCTGGTTCAATCCGTCGAAGATCCCTTGACGGACATGCCAGCTGAGCGCGTTGACCGGTGGGTTGTCGACGGTGAGGACGGCGACCGACGAGTCGGTGGTGTCGAGACTGACGGATTCGGAAAGCTGGGCCATGGCGGCGATCTTCGCACCGCCACCACGACCGGGCCACTCCGTCGCGGTCGGACGGTCGGACGCATCCGCGCAGGACGGCTTCGTCGTAGCCGCCTACGATGCCTGCCATGACCAACGCCCGCCGCAATGCCGTGATCGGCATCGTCGTCGCTGCTGTCCTCGGTTCGATCATCTCCACCCTTGGAGGCGACGGCGGTGAGGAACTCGGCGGCCTGCCCACGTTCGCCTGGTTGGTGATCATCGCCTTCGGGGTGAACATCATCGTCTTCGTGCCGTCGTTCCTTGCGAAGACCGAGCACTACTACGACCTCACCGGGTCGCTGACCTACCTCACCGTCACGCTCGTCGCTCTCGCAACCACCAAGGACCGCGACCTGCGCACCGTGCTGCTCGCCGCCATGATCGTGCTCTGGGCTGCCCGGCTCGGCTCCTTCTTGTTCCGGCGGGTCACCCGCGATGGCGGCGACGGCCGCTTCGACAAGATCAAACTTGATGCCCTGCGCTTTTCGATGGCCTGGATGCTGCAGGCCCTCTGGGTCACACTCACCGCCGGCGCGGCCCTTGCGGCGATGACCTCCGGCGCCAAAGCGGACCTCGGCCCGGTCGGGATCATCGGTCTCGTCGTGTGGCTCATCGGCTTTGCGATCGAGGTCACCGCCGACCGGCAGAAATCAGCCTTCCGCGCCGACCCAGCCAATCGCGGCCGGTTCATCGACGTCGGCCTGTGGGCGTGGAGCCGCCACCCCAACTACTTCGGCGAGATCACCCTCTGGCTCGGGGTCGCCATCGTGGCGGCCCCGGTACTGCAGGGATGGCAGTACGCCACCCTCATCTCCCCGGTCTTCGTGTTCGTGCTCCTCAACTTCGTGAGCGGCGTACCCATGCTCGAACGTCGATCCGACCGGGAGTGGGGCGGCCAGGACGCCTACGAGGCGCACAAGGTAAAGACCCCCGTCCTGATCCTGCGGCCACCGCGCTGACCCTACGGCGTACTGCGAGATCGGCGCTCAGCGCTCGTCGACGCGGGTACGGCCGAGGCTGACGAGCAGGTGCTCGTGCAGCTCGAACCAGACGGTGTGGATCGAATCGAGCCCGGGCGCGTCAACCCATGCCGAGTCGTCGACGGCCTCACTGACCGCGCCCACCAACCGCGGTGCATACCCACCGAACCGAGCGCAGAGCTCGGTGAGCGAGCCGAGGATCGGCACCACCTCGTCGATCAACTCGAGGAAGGCCTCCAGCTCGACCTGCCCGTTCTGCCACCCCACCACTGACCCCAGGAACCGGCGATTGATCGGCAGGAACGCTTCGTAGGCCGTAGCGGCATCCGCCCGATCCGGTCCGACAAGGTCCGCTGCGAGCAGGGCGTTCAGTTCGGCGTCGCCGGTCGGGGTCAACGAGTGACGGCCCTCCTCACCGCGTCGCCGCACCCTGCCATCGTCGACAGCGGCCGCGAGGATGTGATCGACTCGCGACGTCAGGTCGGCGCCATCTCCGGTGTGGAGTTCGACGACCGTCTCAGCGATCACTGCGGCCGTACCTCTGCTGCGGAGTCGCACCGCCAACATCGTGAGCAGGCCGAGGTCGCTCACTGGTCGTTTCGTGGGATTGCGGCGTCGGCGCGTCGACGCCGCAGGATCAACGCATAGGCGATCACGGTCGACGTCGAGAAGAAGAACCATTGGAAGGCATAGGAAAGGTGTGGCCCCTCGTCGAGCGGGGGGCGCGCCACCGGGATCGGGATGACACCACGACGCCAGTCCGGATCCTCTGCCTGAACCCAGCGATCGACGACCTCCAGCCCGATTGCATCCTGGGCGGTGTCGAGGTCGAGCCGACTCACCTGAGGCACACCGTTGACCGGCGAGCCAAGCCGACCACCATCGACGCTCGCAAACAGACGGCCAGTGATGGTCACCCAACCGTCGGCGGCTTCGATCTGCTGTGGGCTCCGACCCGCCGCCACGTCGCGCGGGATCCACCCCCGGCTCACCAGAACGATGCGACCGTCGTCGAGCTCGAGTGGGGCCACGAACCAAAAGCCCGGCTCAGTGTCGAAGGTGCGGTTCGCGACCAACAATCCCGGCTCGTCGAGGAACCGACCGGTGACGGTGACTGCGGTCTGATCGAGCACGTCCTCACCAGCACCGACCAGAGCGAGGAGGTCTTCCACCGGCACCACACGCGACTCCGAGGCCGTGCGGATCTCCTCATTGGAGGCCTTGCGAGCATCGAGCCGATCCAGCTGCCAGAACCCGGCCGCCAGCATGACGACGAGCATCGTGAGCACGAAGGCATGCGATGCGAGCCACTTAGGCATCAAGAACATCCGCATGCTGTCGGGTCAGAGGCCGAGATAGGTGTCGAGGCCGATGGTGACACCTGAAAACTCTGCAACCCGCTTCACGCCGACGAGAACTCCAGGCATGAAGGAGGTGCGATCGACGGTGTCGTGACGGATCGTCAGGGTCTGCCCGGTGGTACCGAGGATGACCTCTTGGTTGGCGACCGCGCCCACCATGCGCACCCCGTGCACCCGGATGCCGGCCGGCCCAATCCCGCCACGCGCACCGGGGTACACCTCGTGCGTCGTCGGGTCATCGGCCCACTCACCGGAGGCGGCCGCCATCCGTTCAGCGGTGTGGGTGGCCGTACCGGACGGGGCGTCGACCTTGGCGTTATGGTGGAATTCGACGATCTCGGCCGTCTCGAAGTGCGGAGCAGCGAGCTCGGCCATGCGGATCATGAGCACCGCACCGATCGCGAAATTCGGCGCGATCAGAGCATTCGACGACGTGAACGCGGCCCGAAACGACTCGAGATCCTCGTCACTGAACCCGGTCGTGCCGACGACGGCGTGGATGCCGTTGGCGGCGGCGAAGTGCAGGGTCTCCCGTGCGGCGTCGAGCACGGTGAAATCGACAACGACGTCGGCTCGCTGCTCGGCCAACTGCTCGAGGGAGTCGTCGAGGTCGATACGGGCCACCAGTTCGGTGCCTGGATCGGCATCGATGGCGCGACAAACCTCCTCGCCCATCTTCCCTGCGGCTCCGATAACTCCTACACGGATCATGTCTGCAGGTTAGGCCCGAGACCACCACCGTCGGTGGCGAGATCCCGTACGGTCCTCGACATGTTCGCAGCGATCGGCGGCACGCCATACAACATCATGCTTCTCCTGCACGTCCTGACGGGCTTCGTGGCGTTCGCCCCGGCGATCGCGCATCCCGACCTGTCGACATCGATACGCGACGCCCGCGGCACCGAGCGGCCTGCGGTTTTTGGGTACATCGCCAAGAACACGATGCGGATCTACGGCAGTTCCCTGATCATCTCGGGGCTGATCGGATTCGGCGTCGCCGGCGTAGGTGACGAGGTCTACAAAGTGCGGCAGGGGTGGCTGATCGCTGCCGTCACCGTGTGGATCGCGATGACCGGCGTGCTTCACGCCCTGGTGCGCCCCGGCGAGAAAGGCGTGGACGCCGGCGATACCTCGGCGGAGCAGAAGCTGCAGTTGGGCGGCATCGTGCTGACACTGCTGTTCGTCGTGCAGCTCACTATCACGATCTGGAAGGTGGGCGTTTAAGCCCGAGCATCACGTATCGCCGGCCTCGCGGGCCAAACGAGCCGCCCGGAACGACTGCACCGCTCGGTAGAGGAAGCCGCCGAGGACGACCACGGTGGCGAGCTGCGCGACCAGCGCCCAGCCCTCGCTTCCGCGTCCGATTGCCGACCCGAGGCTCCCGAGCACGCCTAGCAAAGCGAGGGCAGCGGCTGCGTGCATCACGTGGTGGTTGAGATCGGGTTTGGCTCGGGCGAGCAGGCCGAGCCCGACAAACACCGCCCCGACGAAGGCGGGGATCAGCGAAGTCACGCTCTCGGAGTCCGAGGCGATGGTGACGACGATGCCGACGACCACCAAGGCGGAGCCGGCGAGGATGGCGTTGCGAGCCATGAAGAACTTCCTCTCAAAACGTTCGATCGTGACGGGAGGGTACCGACCGTGGGTCGATTGTGCCGAGTTCAGCCTGGGCCGACGACGCTTACCGCCGCCACGCCCTCGAGCACCTCGGCAAGTACCCGCTGCACATCTGCGGCCGTGACCTCCCGAACGGCATCGAGGTATTCGTCGACGCCGACGACTCGGTCGCGGATCAAGACATTGGTAGCCAGGCGGGCCATCCGGCTGCCGGTGTCCTCGAGTCCGAGGACCGTGGCGCCTTCGAACCCGCCGCGCGCTACGTCGAGTTCTCGCCAGCCTGGGCCGTTAGCCGCGAGGTCGTCGAGTTGGGCATCGATCACGGCTCGCAACTCAGCGAGACGATCGGGTGCCGTGGCGGCATATACCGACATCGTGCCGCTGTCGGCAAACGAGCCGACCGATGCGAAGACGCTGTAGCTCAGGCCCCGCTTCTCGCGAACCTCTTGGAACAGACGACTCGACCAGCCACCACCCAACAATTGGGTGGCCACCGCGAGCGCATACCGATCGGGGCTGTGCATGCCACCGGTGCGCCATCCATGAGCGAGGTGCATCTGCTCGATCGCACGCGGCGTGACGACCTCAGGCACGATCTCGGGCGACGGCGCAACCCGCACCGGGCTCTCACCCTCCCCGACCGCGGCGAGTGCAGTGTCGACCCGAGCGACGATCTCGTCGTGGTCGACCGGGCCGACCACGGCGATCACCATGTTTGATCGCCGGTACCAGCGGTCGTGGAACGCCCGAATTTGCGCAGCGTCGATCGACTGCACGGTGTCAGCAGTGCCAAGCACCTCCCACCCGAGCGGGTGGCCCGGAAACAAGCTCTCGGCGAGGACACCGTGGACGACATCGTCGGGCGTATCGGTGCTCCACGCGAGCTCTTCGAGAATCACCTGACGTTCGGCGTCGAGTTCGGTCTCGGTGAACCCCGGATCGACGAGAACGTCGAGCAGGGTGTCGAGACCGAAGTCGAGTTCCCAAGCGGGAACCCGAGCGTGAAACGCGGTGTACTCCTTCGACGTGAACGCGTTGAGATCACCGCCCACGGCATCGATGCCCTGAGCGATGTCCTGTGCGGATCGGGTCGACGACCCCTTGAACAGCAGGTGTTCGAGGAAGTGCGAGACGCCCGCCAACTCGGCGGGCTCATCGCGGTTGCCGATCCCGATCCATGCCCCGACCGCGACGGATCGCGACCGGGGCATGGACTCGGTAACGACCCGAAGACCGCCGTCGAGTCGAGAGATTCGGATCGCAGCGTCGTCCTTAAACGACGTTGCGAGTCCTCCCGTTTGACCGACCGTCACCGGCGACCGCGACCACCGCGACCGCGGCCACGGCCACCACCACCGGAGCGACGCTGGGCCTCGGGACCGAGATCACCGAACTCGTCGGCGAGGTCGGAGTCAAAGGCGGACTCGAACGAGACCGACTCACGGTCACCGGACGCTTCAGCGGGGGCGTCGTCGGGGGCTTCGGCGACATCGCCACCGGTGGCCTCCGGACCGTCACCGAGCGGCTTGAGCGAGATCTTGCCGTTCGGGTCGACGTCCTCGACCACGACCTGGACTTCCTGACCGAGCTCGAGTACGTCCTCGACCTTGTCAATGCGCTTGCTGCCACCGATCTTCGAGATGTGCAGCAGGCCGTCGCGGCCGGGAAGGATGTTCACGAACGCACCGAACTTGGTGATGTTCACGACACGGCCGGCGTACTCGGCCCCGACCTCGGCAGTTGGCGGATCGAGGATCAGTTCGATCTGACGCTTGGCCTCGGCGACCTTCGCGTTGTCGGTGCTCGCAATCGCCACGATGCCCACCATGCCGTCGTCGTCGACAGAGATATCCGCTCCGGTCTCTTGTTGGATGGTGTTGATGACCTTGCCCTTCGGGCCAATGACCTCACCGATCTTGTCGATCGGGATCTCAAAGCTCTCGATCTTTGGGGCGGTGTCTCGGACCTCGGGACGAGGCTCGGCGATGGCCTCGGCCATCACGTCGAGGATGTCAAGGCGGGCTTCCTTGGCCTGCGCCAAAGCGCTAGCGAGGACGTTGGCTGGGATACCAGAGATCTTCGTATCAAGCTGAAGAGCCGTGACGAAGTCGGTGGTACCAGCGACCTTGAAGTCCATGTCGCCGAACGCATCCTCAGCACCGAGGATGTCGGTAAGGGTGACGTACTCGCCTTCAGCGTGCACGAGGCCCATGGCGATACCCGCAACGGGCGCCTTGATCGGCACACCAGCGTCCATTAGCGAAAGAGTTGAGCCACAGACCGAACCCATCGACGAGGAACCGTTCGAGGCCATGACCTCAGAGACAGTACGGACCGTGTAGGGCCACTCTTCGAAGCTCGGGACAACCGGGAACACCGCACGCTCGGCGAGGGCACCGTGGCCAATCTCTCGACGCTTCGGACCGCGCATAAAGCCGGTCTCACCGGTCGAGAACGGTGGGAAGTTGTAGTGATGGAAGTAGCGCTTCTTCTCGAGCGGCGACAGGTCGTCGATCATCATGTCACTGCGGCCCATGCCGAGCGTCGTGAAGTTCAGAACCTGGGTTTCACCACGCTGGAAGAGGCCCGAGCCGTGCGCGGTCGGGATGACACCCACCTCACTCGACACGTGACGCAGCTCGTTGGCCTTGCGACCGTCGATACGGATGCCCTCTTCGACGATGCGCTTACGGACGACGGCCTTGGTTACCGAGCGGATCGCGTTCTTGATCTGCTTCTCGGCGTCTTCGGTGTCGGCGAACTGGCCTTCGAGTTCAGCCACAACCGCAGCGCTCAGCTCAGATTCGGTGTCCTGGCGAGTCGTCTTGTCAGCGATCTTTTGGGTCTCGGCAATGCGGTCGGTGGCAGCTGACTGCACGGCGGCGAGGATCTCGTCGCTGTAGTCGGTGACCACGGGTGGGTTCATCTTCTCGATGGGGCCCGCCGCGTCGATCGCCTGCTGCTGCAGCTCAATCATCTGGCGGATCCAGACCTTGCAGGCTTCCAGGCCACCGGCGAGGACGTCCTCGTCGACCTTCGGTGTGCCGCTCTCGTAGAGGTTCCACGAGTTTCCGGTACCACCAGCCTCGACCATCATCACGGCGACATCGTCGTCGGCCATCCGACCGGCTACGACCATCTCGAAAGCCGACTCGTCGGACTCTTCGTAGGTCGGGAAGGGGATCCATTCACCGTCAGGCGACCAGCTCATACGAACCGCGCCAATGGGGCCATCGAACGGGACGGGCGACAGGCTCAGGGCGAGCGACGCTGCGTTGAGAGCGAGCACGTCGTAGGGGTTCTCCTGATCCGCGCCGAGCACGGTGCCGACGACGTGAACCTCGTTGCGGTACCCGTCAGGGAAGGCGGGACGCAGCGGGCGGTCAATGAGACGACAGGTCAGGATCGCCTGTTCACCAGCGCGCGCTTCACGACGGAAGAACGAGCCGGGGATCTTGCCTGCGGCGTACATGCGTTCTTCGATATCGACAGTGAGCGGGAAAAAGTCGGCGCCGGGACGGGCTGACTTGGCTCCGGTAGCGGTCACCAGGACGACCGTGTCGCCCATCTGGGCGGTGATCGACCCACCGGCGAGGGGGGCAAATTTGCCGACCTCGAAGGTCGCGTCTTTGCCCTCGCCGCGAGTAAACGCGCCGGTGACAGAAGTGGTTTCAGTCATATGTTGTATTTCCTTGGGACAAACACACGACCGCCAGTTCCCAGACGTGAATCGCTGAGATCGCTCAGAAACTCACGACTAGCACTAACTGCCATGTGTTCGATTTGTTCGCAGGACATTCCTGCTACTGGGATTCGTCGGGCTTTCGCCGGGCAAGTCTCGGCGGAAACCGAAAGGACAGCCCAGAAGGACCGCCCCAACATCATTTCAGCGTCGCAGACCGAGGTGTGCGATCACCGCACGGTACCGCTCGATGTCGTTGTCCTTGACATAGTCGAGGAGACGACGGCGCCGACCGACGAGCATCAGCAGGCCTCGCCGGCTGTGATGATCCTTCTTGTGGGTCTTCAGATGCTCGGTGAGGTGGTCGATGCGCTCAGAGAGAAGCGCGATCTGGATCTCGGGAGATCCGGTGTCGTTCTCGCTAAGTTCGAACGCCTTCGCCATGTCGGCGATGGTCTCGGCCTTCGGGCGCAGATTGGTAGCCATGTGAAATCGTGTCTTTCGTTGGGTGTCGTACCCGGCCGCCCACGTCGCAGTGCGTACGGGGCAGCGGTTCCCGATTTCGGGATCCATTTAGGATAGCGGCGGGGACATCCGATGCGGACGAACGTCTCGACCGCAACGAGATGTTGAGCGCAGTCAGCCGGTGAGCCAGAGAACAAATCCGACCTGAGCGGCGTGATTAGCGACGTTCACGAGGCCCCTCCCACCTGGGGCCCGCTCGACAAACCGATTCCATCCCAGCAAGGCACCAGATGTGAGGAGCAGCACCCCGGCGATCATCGCCGTCAGCGCACCCGTGGCTGCCGCCAGCACCACCGTCACGGAAATCACTGCAATGGAGACCGCCACACCCGTCTGCACGGCAGGACCGTGTGACCGAGCCCCAGCCATGATCTGCGGCACCGCTCCGAACCCGATGCCGATAATCAGCGCTGCAGCTGCGACCCCAGCACCGACTTCGAGCCCACCGGTCTCGAGAAAGGCAGTGATGTACAGCACATGTGCGACGAGGAAGGCGAAAACGCCTGCCTCGAACCGGGCGTCGGGAGTCATCAACACCACATCGCCGACCAGTGACGCGCCAAGCGCGGCAACGACGAGTCCCCGCACCACGCCGTCGCCGGTGTCGACGGCCAGCGCCGCACCGATCAGGCCGATCACGACGAGCGGCGTGGCGACGAACTCGACACCGAGGCGTTCCTTGGCCACACTCCAGCAGTCGACGAGCGCAGCCACACCGGCCAAGGCGACGAGCACCGTTGCGGTGGTGGTCATCGGTTAGATCTCGGCGGCGACTGCGTCCTCAAACGACGTGCCGTTCTGGATCATGGTCTTGTACTGCATGACGTGACGGGGCCGGTTGAGGCCAAGCACACCGACCAGTCGCCCGTTCCGACCGTGAAGCTGGGCGAAACGTCGCTCCTCGAACGAACCGGTGGCGAGGTGGATGTCGTCTGACGAGCCGATCCGCCCCGCCATCTGCAACTTGCGGTCGTATTGATCGGACCAGAACCACGGCACCGGTTCGAACGGCAGCGCGTTGGCGTCGTCGACCAGGAGTCGCTCGGCAGCGTGGACGCCCTGTTCGATCGCGTTATCCCAGTGTTCGATGCGCATCACCTCGTCGAAGCGGACATTAGGCCAGCGGGCCACATCACCTGCAGCAGTGACGCCGGGAGCAGCGAGCATCGTCGCATCGCAGACAACACCGTTGTCGATGGTGAGGCCCGATCCCTCGAGCCACTCGGTGTTGGGAATGACACCAATGCCGACCACGACGACGTCGGCCTCGACAACCGCGCCGTCGGAGAGCACGACACGAGCGACATGACCATCGTTGGCTTCAAGCCGATCGACACCGACACCGGTGCGAAGATCGACGCCGTGCTCGACGTGAACATCGGCCATCAGCGAGCCAATCTCCTCCCCGAGGACCCGGCCGAGCGGCGTGGGCATGGGATCGATCATGGTGACGTCGAGGCCTCGGCCCCGGCAGGTTGCGGCGACCTCGGCACCGATGAAGCCTGCTCCGACGACAGCGACCCGCGACGGGCCGGCGTCGAGGTCTGCCCGTAGCGCGTGCGCGTGATCGAGGGTGCGCAGGACGTGCAAGCCCGCCATGTCCTCGATGCCTGGCAGGTTGCGGCATCGGGCCCCGGTGGCGACCACCATCGCATCGATTGTGTCGTCGCCGTCTGAGGTCGAGAGGGTTCGGGTGGCGAGGTCGAATCCCGTGGCTCGAACGCCAAGCTGCAGGTCGAGATCGAGTGCGTCGAACTTCTCGGGTTTGGTCAACTCGATGCGGTCGGCGTCCCAATCGCCGGCAAGCACCTGCTTCGACAGGGGTGGGCGGTCGTAGGGCCGGTGGGGCTCATCGCCGATCAACACGATGCGGCCGTCGAACTCGCAGCGCCGAAGCGCCTCAGCCGCGCGGATTCCAGCGAGCGACGCGCCGACGATGTGGATCGATTGTGTAGCCATCCGGCTCGATCAGTCTTCGATCGAGATCGCCTGCTTCGGACAGCGCTGAACGCACTCCTCCATCCGCTCACGATCGCTCTCATCCGGGTTCTCGTTGAGCAAGTAGAGGAAGTCGTCGTCGCGGACCTCGAAGACGTCGGGTGCGATCTGCATGCAGACAGCGTTGCTCTCGCAGAGATCAAAATCGACCACGATCTTCATGGGTGTCCTCCCGGACGGTCGGGCGCTCGGCGCCAATGTGCAGTCGTGACTCTAGAACATTGACGCCGCACTGCTGAAGGTGACCGTCTCGGCGGCGGTTCTGCAGCGGCAGTTGCACTGGCTGCGATGGACTGCTGTGATCCTGCGACGAACCTCACCCCTGGCGAGGAAGGATTTACCATGCGAGCCGCTGTCCTCCGGCAGGCGAGTACCCCGCTCACGATCGAAGAGATCGACATCGACGACCCGGGGCCCGACGAGGTCCAGATCCGCACGACGGCCGCCGGGGTGTGCCACTCCGATCTCCACTTCATCGAGGGGCTCCATCACACCCCGATGCCGTGCGTGCCCGGCCACGAGTCGGCCGGCGTCGTCGAGGCGGTCGGTCCCAACGTCACCTACGTCGAGCCCGGCGACCACGTCATCACCTGCATGTCTGCCTTCTGCGGGGTGTGCCGCAACTGCACGGCCGGGCGGCCAGTGCTTTGTGAAAGCACCGAGACCTGGCGCTCCCCCGGGCAACCTCCCCGCCTCTCGCAAAAAGGTCAGCCGATCACACAGCTCTACAACCTCGCTTCCTACGCCGAAGCGATGCTCGTGCACGAACGCGCCTGCGTGAAAGTCCGACACGACATGCCGCTCGACTGCGGCGCCTTGATCGGCTGCGCAGTGATGACCGGCTTCGGCGCGGTTGTCAACACCGCACGGATCCCGGTGGGCGCATCAGTCGTCGTCGTCGGGTGCGGTGGCATCGGCCTGTCCGCACTGAATGGTGCAGCGATCGCCGGTGCGGGAACGATCATTGCCGTCGATGTCAGCAGCGAGAAACTCGCCGCTGCTCGCACGTTCGGCGCAACCCATGTCGTCGATGCGTCGGTCGAGGATCCCATCGCCGCGGTGCGTGCGCTCACGAACCAGGGCGCGGACTTCGCATTCGAGGCGGTCGGTCGTAAAGAGACTGCGGAACAGGCCTACGAGATGATCCGCTACGGAGGTACCGCAGTCGTGATCGGGATGGTGCCGCAGGGGCAAAAACTCGAGATCGATGCTGAAGCGCTCCTGATGGAAAAGACGCTCACCGGCTCGAACATGGGATCGAACCGCTTTCGCGAGGACATGCCCCAACTCGTGGAGTTCTACCTCGGCGGCAAGCTCCACCTTGACGACATGGTCACCGCCCGAGTCAGCCTCGACGACATCAACGAGGCGTTCGCGGCGATGTCCGCCGGCGAGGTTGCCCGCTCGGTGATCGTCTTCGACTGATCGACCGTTGCCTCAGGCGGGCGAGAAGGTGCCACCGTCGGGTCGGGGTGCGAAGAAGGCAACGTCCCCATCACTGACTCGCACCCGCTCGCCATTCAGCGGGTGGACGTAAATCCCGGGAATCCCGGCTTCGACGGCTGCATAGACGATCGCGTCGGCGTTGGGCGCCCAGATCCGCGGTGACTCGACGTACTGCCACGAGAAGAAAAGATAGTTGCGAAGAAAGGTGGGGGTTGCCTGCATCGTGCCGAGCTCGCGGAGGCCGCGCCCGTCGGCGATCAGCCAGCGTGCGCCCTGGCTCACCGGCTGCAGCAGTGCCAGCGCCGAACCGTCAGGGGCCCACTCCGCCCAGATCGAGGGTTCGTCGCTGACGGGAGTGCGGTCGCCGCTCTCCAGCGCGATGACCTCGCTTGCGGCACGCGTCTCCTGGACCGGGCGGCCGGCGCTGCCAATGGAGATCTCGATCTCGTTACCACGCTCGGAATCGGGACCGCCGTGGGTCACGAAGAGGCGGGTCGCGTCGGGCGACACCGTCATACCGACAACACCCCTTCCCGGACCGAGATCCCTCTCACTGCGATCGTCGACGTCGAGTCGGGTCAAACGACCCCCGTCCGAGTCGTCCACGATGACGATGTCGCGGGTGTCCGGGATCCACACGGGCGCAAGGAAGCTCTGGCCGGGCGTACCAAGCGATTCGCGTGTCTCGAGATCCCGAGGATCCCGAAGGAGGAAGAGTTCGTCGTCGAGATGGACGACGAGATCGTCGCCACCTGGCTCCCAGGCGAGATAGAAGCTCCCAGTGTCGATCGTCTCGTCGGTTGCGAGTTCCCCCTCGGAAGTGAGGATGTCGAGGCTCGTGCCTCGTGGGCCCGGTCCCAACGCCGCGACATAGGCGCCATCTCCACTCCACGAGAAGAAGAAGTAAGGCCGCCGGGCACCAACCACGAACGATTCATCGCCGACTGAGACGACGACCGACCCTCCGGTCGCAGACGGCACGAACGAGATCGCCCGATCACCGGCGCGCGACCAGGTGGGCTGGGTCGCGACACCGCTCGGGAACGCCGATCGCACAACAGCACCCGACGCATCGGCGACGACCATCCCCTCGAGGCCCCCGATCGCCAACTCCCCGGCAACCGCCGGCGAGTTGGACTCGGCGGTCGACTCCGACTCCACCTCGGCCACAGACGCCGGCTCCGACTCCACCGTGGTGGTCGGCAACGGCACCGAGAGTTTCTCGGATGGAACGGACGTGCAGGCGGCCGCAACAAACCCGACGATCAGTCCGATCGCAATTACGGGAAGGCGGAGGGGGCAACGCACCAAGACGACGGTACCGCTGCCTCCTGCGCTACCTCGAGTTGAGCAGACGACCCGCAGCCGACACCGCGCGACACCGAGCACCTGAATTC
>PBTQ01000077.1 GCA_002729125.1 Acidimicrobiaceae bacterium
ACGTTGCCCTCCTGCACCACATCGGGGTTGTTCCAGATGAGGTCCGGATGGAAGATTGAGTCGGCCAACGGTGACGTGCCCTGTGTGATGAGCGCCGCGTAGCTTTCGCGATCGGCAGCGTAGGTCAGCGCCTGACGAGCACGGATGTCGTCGAACGGCGCCGCCCGAGTGTTCATCATGATGTCGTTTTCACCCGAGTACAGGTTCTCGATGGTGTTCACGGAGTCGGCGTCACGCAGGGTCAAGATCGCGTCGGGACCCGACGTCACGACGAGATCAATGTCTCCGGCGGCCACACGCTCAGAGGCGATGGCGGTGTCGGTGATCGGCGAGAATTCGATGCCGTCGAGGTAGATGTTGTCGGTGCCCTGCCAGTAGCCGTCGAAGCGCTCGAGGACGGTCTTGTCGTCCTGGGTGCGGCTGACGATCTTGAACGGACCCTGCCCGATCGGCATCTGGTCCATCGTCGGATCTTCCGCAGCGGCGGCGATGTAGCTGGCTGGCGGGATCATGCCGAGCTGGCTGGTCAGGTTGACCGGGAAGTGAGCTGACGGGCGCAGCAGGTTGTACTGCACGGTGTAGTCGTCGATCTTCTCGACCCGGTTCTCCGCCGGGAATGACGGCGCCACCGCAAGCGAAATGATCGGATCGGCAAGCTGCGCCTCAAAGGCCGCAATCATGTCGTCAGCGGTCATCTCCGAACCGTCGTGGTACGTGACCCCCTGACGCAGCGTGATCTGCCACGAGTTCGTTCCCTCAACCGGACTCGCGGACTCCGCCAAGTACGGGAACCAGTCGCCGTTCTGATCAAGCGTGAACAGCGGATCGAAGATCGACTGACCCATCAGGTAGGCGGAGTTCGCGAAGTTGTTGGCGACCGGGTTGATACCGTCGCCATCAGCCTCCATCGCGACTCGAAGGACACCGCCGCGCTGGATCTCTTCCTCGGCAACCTCCTCCTCTTCCGGCGCAGTGATGGTCGGTGCAACCGCGTCGCCAGCGTCGTCGTCGGACGAGTCGTCGCTGCCGGTGTCGCCACTGTCGCTGTCCGACGTCGTGTCGGCACTGCCGTCGTCGCTGTTGTCATCCCCGCCACACGCAGCGGCGAACACCACAAAGGCCAAGAGCAAGGCGAGCAACCTCGCCAGGCTCGAACGGGCAAATTGAGCTTGCATCGAAATCCCCCAAGGTCGATGGAACAGGCTGCGCCACGCACCGCCTGTACTGGAGGGTTTACCACCTGTGATCTGGGCTGGGAAGGGCCTGTCAGGGATGTTGAGAACTGACCGACACGATTTCGCCCGTCATGTAGCCCGCAAGATCGCTCGCAAGAAACACCATCACGTTGGCGACCTCCCACGGTTCCGCTGCTCTACCAAACGCCTCACCTGCAGCGAGATCGTCGAGAAGATCCGGGTCGGAGACCTTTTCGAGAAAGGCATGCATGGCGATGCTCGGTGCAACCGCATTGATGTTGATGCCGTGTTCGGCTGCTTCGATCGCGGCGCACCGGGTGAGCGCCATCACACCCGCCTTTGCGGCGGCGTAGTGGCACTGTTCGGCCTGGGCTCGCCATCCGACGACCGACGCGTTGTTGACGATCGCGCCTTGGATACCGGTGTCGATCATGTGGCGCATGACGGCCCGGGTGCAGCGCATGGTGCCGTCGAGGGTGACGGTGAGCACCGACGACCACTGATCGTCGGTCATCTCGACGAGCTTCACCTGTCCGCCGAGCCCGGCGTTATTCATCATCACGTCGATGCCGCCCATGGCATCGACCGCCGCTGAAACGAGCGCCTGCACATCGTCCTCGACCGTGACATTGCAGATCGCCGTGTGAGGTCGGACACCAGTCGCCTCGGCGAGACGGTCGGCGGTCTCATTAAGTCGGCGCTCGTGGATGTCAGAGATCAGGACCCGCGCACTCTCAAGCAGGCAACGCTCCGCAACGGCAGATCCAATGCCGGTGCCGGCCGCCGCTGTGACGACCACCCGCTTCCCGGCGAGCAGTTCGCGACCAGGCGGCGGTGTAGGCATCACTCGCCCTTCTCGGTGGCCATCTCCGCCATGCGACGCTCGAGGTCAGCGATGAACGGATTGGGCTCCTGGCCAACCTCGTCGAAACGCTCTGCAATCGACTCCAGGGTCCAGCCATCGTTGCCCGCCATCATCGTGCGGACCTCCATCGGCTGGTTCCAGACACTGATGCGACCACCGACCACGGTGTAGATCTGGGCGTTGACATTGCGGCCAGCGTCGGAGAGCAGATAGATCGCCATTGGGGCGATGTCTTCGGGTTCGCCGGTCTCGATCTCGAACGGGACGTTCTCACTCATGCGGGTCTTGGCGACCGGCGCAATGCAGTTGGCATTGATCGCAGGGCCGCCGCGCATCCGAAGGCTGGCCGCGGTCAGGGCCGCCGAGCGGGTGAGGCTAACGATGCCGCCCTTCGCTGCCGAGTAGTTGGCCTGCGCCGTAGAGGCGGTGAAGGCACCCGAGGTGAAGCCCACGAGCGAGCCGCCCGTTTCCTGCTTGCGCATCCGGGCGAACGCAGCTCGATACACGTTGAAGTGGCCCTTGAGATGCACGGCGACGACGTGATCCCACTCGTCTTCGCTCATGTTGAAAAGCATGCGCTCGCGAAGCACGCCGGCCGGGCAGACGACGCCATCGATCGAACCCCAGCTGTCGACGGCGGTGGCGACGACCTGCTCGCCAACGTCGAACTTAGAAATGTCGCCGGCGACGGCGATGGCGCTGCCGCTCTTGGCCGTGATCTCGGCTACGACGGCGTCGGCGACCTCGCTTGACGGATCGCTGCCGTCCATCGCCACGCCATAGTCGGCGACGACGATATTTGCGCCCTCGTCGGCGCAGGCAAGCGCTATCGCCCTACCGATACCGGACCCTCCTCCGGTAATTGCGATGTTCTTGCCTTCGAGGTGTCCGGTCATGTCGAGCTCCTGAATGTGGGACGCCGGGATGCTAACCGGGGGTTCTCGCTCCGCCCCAACCCCTCGACCGGTGGAGGCGTCCAAGAAGCGATGATCACACCCGGGCGGGAGCCCCTACGAGCATTCTCGCAGCATGGGTGAGCTCGGCCTGCACGCTTTCGTCGGGAGCGATGCCGCTGACCCAGCGGGCGAGCGCCGAGGACCACACGTGGCCGATCACCCTGGCGATGCCCTCGGCATCGAGTCCCCGATCAGCACCGAGCGCGGTCACGACCAGCGCCCGAAATTGGGTGTCGACCTCAAGCTTGTGTTCGATCGCTGCCGGCGAGGTCGTGCCAAGCGCCCGGATCAACGCACCCATCAGCGTGGGCCGGTTTTGGGCAAGCGCGGCCGAACGCTCGAGAAGGAAGACGAGTCGGTCGCCCGGCGTGTCGCCGGCGAGCGCACCGGACTCGACCCGGCGACGGGTGCGTCGCAGCCAGCCGGCGAGACCAGCAATGAGCATCTCGTCCTTGCCGGAGTAGTAGCGGTAGATCGTGCCGAGCGCGACACCAGACTGCTCGGCTACGGCACGCATCTGCACGGCCTCGTACCCGCCCTCGCCCGCCATGCGCATGGCGGTCTCCAGGATTCGGATGCGGCGCTCCTGTTGCGCTTGCGTGCGTCGGGGCTCGTCAGCCATCGGTCAACTGTGGACGAACCGGCCCCAGCGATGCGAATCGAGTTCGGTGGTCCGCACGCAAAGGGAACCACTCCTCTGCCACGACGAGGTGTCGCAGCAGCTGGCCGACTGGTCAGGCTTCCGGTGCTGGCGGCGGAGGAGGAAGCTCTGAATCAGGCTCCAATTCCGCTTGGTCGCTGCGCATCGAGCCGAGAATGTCGACACCGGTCGCGGCCTCGATCTGTTCGGTGAGCGAGACGACCGCACCTGGCAGCTGCGACACGAGGCCGGGAATCCCCCCGCCCTGACCACCGCCGTTGTCGACGATGGCGACCCGATCGATGTCGACATTGTTGACCGTCGACACGATCTTGTCGACGAGCTCCGGGAGCATGTTGAGCACGAAGATGCGCTGGCCGTCGTCGCCGGCGGCTTGGTACTGCTCTGTGAGGCGCCGGAACACCTCGACCTGAGCCTTGCCGTCCTCGATGATCTTCGCAGCCTCCGCCTGAGCGGCAAGCTGCTTGGCTTCGAGGTTGGCCTTAGCGGGCGTGACGACATCGGCCTCGAGACGGCGACGCTCCAGCTCGATGCGCTGCTGTTCGAGCTCCTGCTCGGCAGTGGCACGCGCTATGTCACCAGCGACCGACGCCTCCTCCTCCTTCGCCTTGGCGATCGCTTCGAGCTCGGCCGTGCGGACTCGGAGCTGGTTCTGCTCCTCGACGATGTTCTTGTCGGCCTGCACCGTGGCGATCTGGGCTCGCTCGCGGGCGGCAGCCTCGGCCGACTCGGACTCGGCCATCCGTTCGGCCTCGGCCACACGGGCCTGCTTGACGACGTCGGCCGTGAGTCGACGGCCGACCGAGTCGAGGTACTGGTTGTCGTCGGTGACGTTCTGGATCTTCATCACGTCGAGTTCGAGACCCAACGTTTTGATGTCGTCATCGGCTTCGGTGATCAGCTGATGAGAGAACTTCAGCCGGTCCTCGTTGACCTCTTCGGGCGACAACGTGGCGAGAACACCGCGCAGGTTAGCTTCAAGGGTCTCCTTAGCGATCTGGCCGATCTGCTCGGTGGGAATGTCGAGGAAGCGCTCAGCAGCGTTCTCGAGCAGACCCTCAGCGCTCGACACCTTAACGTTGGCAATGCCCTGAACGTTGAGCGGGATCGCTCCCTTGGAGTAGGCGTTAGTTACCGCGACCACAAGCGGAATCGTGTTGAGATCCATCCACGAGACCTTCTCCAGAATCGGGATTCGAAGAGTGCGGCCACCCTTGAGAATGCGGTAGCCGACCGTTCGGCCGTCCGACAGAGTGCGCGTTCGGCCGGAGATCACGGCGACCTTGTTGGGGGGACAGATCACGATCAGCGAACTGACGATCATGATCACGAACAAGACGGCGATCACGGCGATAATCGCCAAGACGAGCGCAGTAGCCATCAGGGGTCTCTCTTTCCTGGTTGTCTCCGGCCGGACCGGAGGTTGGTGCCCGGCACGCCGGGCATTCGAGTAGTGGTCAGCCGAGTTCGAGATCGGGGCCGAGTGGTGCGACAAGGGCGACCCCGCCTTCCACCCGCACGATCACGACGCGTTCCCCCGGATCGATGGTGGAGCCGTCGACCGGTGTCGCTGTCATCTGTTCGCGAGCGCCAGCCTTCGTGAGGATGATCTTGCCGCGGTGTTCGCCGCTGATCGGGAGGGCCACGTTGGCGATCATGCCCTCGAGTTCGTGGTCCATGACCTCGCTGGAGTTGGAGTTTCTTCGAAGCCAACGGAAGGTCGCGCTGTTGAACGCGCCGGCGGCGACGGCGGTGATGATCGCCACGAGCAAGGTGATGAGGCCGGCGGTGCCGACGATCTCGAGTAACAGACCGGTCAGGCCGAAGAACCCCAGCACGAACGACATTGTCGACAGCGACAAGAACGCAAGGGGGCCGTCGGCCTCGGCATCGCCAACCCCTTCGGCATCACCGGCAAAAGAAAACCACAGCAGCAACGGAATGCCGACTGCCGCGCAGAAAAGATAAAGACCAGTCATAACTCCATCACCGTCCTGCCCAACCGTAGTCGGATTCCTTGCGAGGGTCCCCACGGGTACGGTCCCGTGCCATGTCCGACACTGCGGAAACCGTCGTCATCAACCACAGCGAGTTCCCCCTTCCGCCCCGGGTCCGCGAGTGGCCAGGGATCCGCGTCGTCGAATGCCCACGCGAAGACGAGATCCCTTCCGACATTGACGGCGAGGTCGTGTTGACCCGCACCGACGGCGGCCCCAACCTCGCTGACTTGCTGGCCCGGAGTCCGATGTGGGTGCACACCGTCGGCACCGGTGTCGACAGCTTCCCGTTCGACGCCCTCCAAGGACAGACACTCACCTGCTCACGCGGCATCAGCGGCGAGTTGATCGGTGAATGGGTCTTCGCCCAGATGCTCGCAGTAGCCAAGGGGCTCCCCGACGTCTTCCTCGACGAACCGCCAGCCGATTGGTCTCGGCCTGACTTCCGGGTCGGGACCCTTCGGGGCGCCACCGTCGTGATCCTCGGTATGGGTGGCATCGGGGCCGAGGTCGCACGCCTCTCACTAGCGCTGGACATAAACGTCATCGGCGTCCGCCGACACGGCACCGACGCACCTCATCCGGGAATGACCGTCGTGAACGACATCGCCACCGTGATTGGAGAGGCCGATCATGTCGTGGTCGCCGCTCCCTCGACCCCCGACACCGAGGGCATGTTCGACACCGAGCTCTTTGCGAAAATGAAACCGGGTGTCCACTTCTGCAACATCGCCCGAGGGACCCTCGTCGACCAGGACGCGCTCCGTGCGGCGCTCGACAGCGACACGATCGCCCGGGCCTCGCTCGACGTCTGCACCCCCGAGCCGCTGCCCGAGGGCCACTGGATGTACCACCACCCCAAGGTGCTCCTCACACCGCACACCTCGTGGATGGGCCCGGGCGCGTTCGAGAAGATGATCGAGACGTTCCACCACAATTACCTCGCCTGGCGAGCAGGTGAACCCCTTGACGGGCTGGTCGACATCGACGCCGGCTACTAGGAAGTTGGTCCATGTCGTT
Source organism: Acidimicrobiaceae bacterium (assembly GCA_002729125.1). Taxonomy (GTDB): domain Bacteria; phylum Actinomycetota; class Acidimicrobiia; order Acidimicrobiales; family Aldehydirespiratoraceae; genus UBA11606. Next base: position 6,696 of record PBTQ01000077.1, read on the forward strand.
CAACGATCGCTTCCACGAGATCAGTACCGAAGTCCGCAACTGGGGCCGATGGGGTGACGATGACCGCCTCGGCACGCTCAACCTCCTGACCGACGAAGCGGCTGCCTACGCTGCGTCGACGATACGTTTGGGTCGGCGGGTCCCGATGGCGATTGATCTCTCGCCGAACGGACCCCAGATCGGTTCGATACCCGGCCGGGTCAACCCGCTGCGGTCAATGAACTACATCAACAACCCGGATCTCGGCGACCCCGACGGCAACGCCATGGTCCCCCACTTCAACGACGACCACGTCGTGATGGGTCTGCAGGCTGCGACCCACTGGGACGCACTCGGCCATGTCAGCTATGCAGGCTCGCTGTACAACGGTGTTCCGGCCGACACCGTCACTGCGCTCGGCGGCTCGACCGTGCTCGGCATCGAGAACGTACGCACGCTTGTCGGCCGCGGCGTGCTTCTCGATGTCGCCGCCATGCGGGGGGTCGACCAACTCCCAGGCGGCCACGAGATCACGAGTGACGAACTCGACGAGACCGCTGCGTGGGCGGGTGTCGAGATGCGGCCAGGCGACATCGTACTGATCCGCACGGGCCGAATCCGTTCCTTCAAGGACGGCGGCGGGCTCTCGTACATCATGGGTCCCGCCGGCGATGCGTCGAACCCCGGCCCGGGCATCGACGCATGCCGCTGGTTCCACCGAAACGACGTCGCCGCCGTCGCCGACGACGTCCTGACCTTCGAGGTCTTTCCCGGCCCGGAGCCCGAGAACATGCTTGCGGTCCACTGCCTGGCAATCGTCGACATGGGACTCACTACGGGACAAATCTGGGATCTGGAGGCGTTGTCGGTCGCCTGCACCGAGGAGGGCCGCCACACCTTCTTCCTTGCAGCGAACCCCGAGCCCTTCGTCGGCGGCTGCGGCGCACCAGTCAGCCCTGTCGCCGTCTTCTGATAGACACGTCACCGCCCCGAGACGGGGCGGTCTCTCATTTGGGGGTGCATGCACATGCCGTCGTTGGTCGAACGCCTTTCGAGCATCGAACTTTTCTCCGAGCTCACCGGCAAGGAGATCAAGAAGGTCGCGTCGTGGATGACGACGACCGACGTCCGTCAGGGTCGAGATCTCACCGCGCAGGGCACCACCGGCCGCGACTTCATGATCATCGTCGACGGCGAGGCCAGCGTGCGTCGCAACGGGCGCCTCGTCGCCACCCTCGGCCCCGGTGACTTCTTCGGCGAGCTCGCCGTGATCGCCGGCGTGCCCCGCACTGCCACCGTCACCGCCGAAAGCCCGATGGTGGTCGAGACCCTCAACCGGCGCGAGTTCTCATCGCTGCTCGACGAAAGCCCCAAGCTCGCCCGCAAGATCCTCGTCGGCGCGGTCAAGCGCTTGTACGAACTCGAAGATGGCGTGGTCCGCTGATCCGATGACCGAGATCGCCGTCGTCGGCAGTGCGAACCTCGACCTCGTCGTTGAGGTCGACACCATCCCGCTGGTCGGGGAAACCGTCCTCGGAGGCGACCTGCGCCGGATCCCCGGTGGCAAGGGCGCCAACCAGGCCGTCGCTGCTGCACGCCTAGGACGCAATGTCGCGATGATCGGGCGTATCGGCGATGACGAGAGCGGTGCCATGCTCCGGTCTGCCCTCGATGGTGACGGCGTCGACACTCGCCATCTCCTCGCCACCGCTGGTGTCCCCAACGGCGTCGCGTTGATCTCAGTGGGAGCCGACGGCGACAACGCCATCGTGGTAAGCCCCGGCGCCAATGGCCGAGTCGCTCCCCCCGACATCGAGGCGGCGGGCGCCATCCTCGAGACCGCCGTCGTCACCCTTCTGCAGCTCGAGGTGCCGCTCGACGCCGTTGCCGCCGCTGCCGCCCGAGCAGGCGGCACCGTGATCCTGAACCCTGCGCCAGCTCCGCCGGAACCCCTCCCGATGTCGCTGCTCGCCGACGTCGACGTCCTCGTGCCCAACCAAACGGAACTCGCCACCATCGCCGGCCACAACGGCCCCGTCGACCGACTCGTCGCCGCCGAACTCGCGACCCGACTGCCGAGCCCGTCGGTGATCGTCACCCTCGGTGCCGAGGGTGCGCTCGTGGTGCTCAACGGCGACGCGACCCACGTGCCCGCTCCCGTTGTGAGCCCGGTCGACACCACGGCGGCAGGTGATTCGTTCTGCGGCGCGCTCGCCGATGGCCTAGTGCGCGGGCTGGATTTGGTCGAGGCGACCCGCTGGGCCGTCAGGGTGGGAGCGGCCACCACCCAGCGTCCAGGAGCGCAACCGTCGCTGCCGACACCCGACGAGGTCGGGCACCTCATCGGCGACTGACCTGCGGCCCGCTGCGCTCGCCCATAGCATCGACGCCATGTCACGCCCCTCGATGCTGATCGACTGCGACCCCGGCCTGGACGATGCCATCGCGCTCTTGGCTGCCGCCCATCTCACCGACCTCGTTGGCATTACGACGGTCAACGGCAATGTCGGTATCGAGCACACGACCCATAACGCGCTTGCTGTTACCCAGGTCAGTGGCCGAGACATCCCAGTCCACCGTGGTGCCGCACGCCCGTTGATCGCCCCCACGATCGATGCGGCCTACGTGCACGGCCCCACCGGCCTCGGCTCAGTCGATATCCCGGAGCTCGACCGTGACATCGACTCTGACGATGCGGTGGGCTTCATCCTCGACACGGCCCGTTCGGTCGACGATCTCCAGTTGGTAGCCGTCGGACCACTCACCAACATCGCCTTGGCGCTACGCCGCGATCCCTCTCTGCCGAGCCAGCTCGGTGGTTTCACCATCATGGGTGGCGGTGCCCACGTCGGCAA
>PBTQ01000078.1 GCA_002729125.1 Acidimicrobiaceae bacterium
ATGTGGCTCGACGTCGAGGAGATCGAGGGACGCCGCATCCCCAACGACGACGGTCTGATCCCGAACGCCAAGGCGTGCGCAGCGCTGGTCGATGAACGCACGACAGCCATCGTGCTGGTCAGCCCCGGCAATCCCACCGGGATCACGATCCCGCCCGAGCGGATCGTCGAGTTCGCCGAACTCGCGAAGGCGCACGACCTCGCCCTCATCATCGACGAGACCTACCGCTCGTTTCGCCCCACGGAGACAGCGGCACACCCCCTCTTCAGTGATCCGACCTGGCGGGACACCATCATCAGCCTGCACTCGTTCTCGAAGGATCTGGCCATCCCCGGCTACCGGGTCGGCGCGGTCGTCGCCGGGGAACCCGCTCGACTCGAGGCGCTGAAAATCTTGGATTGCGTCGCCATCTGCGCCACACCGATCGGACAGATCGCCTGCATCGCCGGCCTTGAGCACGCCACCGAGTGGCGACGGGAGCAGGCGGAGCGAATCGCCAACCGTCAACAACGCTTCGAGTCGGTGATGGCGGACCGACCGGGCGACTTCGAACTCGTCGCCGTCGGTGCCTACTTCGGATGGGTCCGCTACCCCGGCGAACTCGCCACCGACGACGCCCTCCGCAAACTCGTCGTCGACCACGACGTCCTCGCCATTCCGGGGACGGCGTTCACCGAAGGGGACGAGCACATGCTGCGCATCAGCTTCGCCAACCTCGATCCCGAGCAGATCGATCGCCTCGGTGAGCGCTTGGCAGAATGGTCGCCATGAGTCGACTCTGCACCGTCCGCATCGGCAGCTCGACCCGTGCGGGTCGCATCGACGGTGACGACATCGTCATCCTCGACGCCGCCGATGTGGGGGACGTCCTGCGGGCCGGTGGCGGGGTCACCGAGACCGGCGAGGCGATCCCCCGAGAGACCGCCCGCCTCGCTCCGGTGGTCACTGCGCCCGACAAGGTGGTGTGCGTGGGCGTGAACTATCTCGATCACATCGAGGAGATGGGCCGCGACCGGCCGTCAGCGCCGACGTATTTCGCCAAGTTCGCCAACTCGCTGATCGGCGCCACCGACGATCTCGTCCTCCCACCGATCGACGTGTCGACACACATCGACTGGGAGGTCGAACTCGCCATCGTGATCGGCTCGCCGGTGCGTCACGCCTCACCGAGCCAGGCGCTGGCCGCCGTCGCCGGATACACAGTGATGAACGATGGCTCCGTGCGCGACTATCAGCGCCGCACGACCCAGTTCCTCGCCGGCAAGATGTTCGAGGGACTCAGCCCGCTCGGGCCCGTGCTTGTCGGCGTCGACGAACTCGGCGACGGCAGCGGGCTCGAGATCCGCAGCGAGGTCGACGGGGTGGTCAAACAACAGAGCTCGACCTCCGAGCTGTGCTTCAACGTCGTCGACATCGTTCAGGACCTCAGCGCGATCACGACACTGATGCCGGGCGACGTGATCGCCACTGGCACCCCGGGCGGTGTCGGCGCCGCGCGCACCCCGCCCGAGTGGCTCACCGACGGCGCGGTCTTGTGCTGCTCCATCGAAGGCATCGGCGCCACCGAGAACCGCTGCGTGCTGCCGTAGACGCCGGGAGCAGGCTGGCGAACCCGACGCGTCAGCCTCGGATGCGAACGAGGATGTCGTCGACGATCTCGGCGACGGTTCGACCGTCGGTCGGGACCGCCTCGAACCTCGCATAGGCCTCGGAGCGCTCGGCCAGGAGTTCGGCGACACGCGCCTCGGGGTCAGCGGTGTCGAGCAGGGGCCGGTCGACGATGCCATCGGCCCGAACTCGAGCAATGGTCGTGCCGGGTGCCGCCGTGAGGCAGAACACCCGTCCGCTGGATTCGAACCGCTCGGCGATCGCAGGGTCGATGAGCATGCCGCCCCCGGTCGAGACGACCAGCGACGTTTCATCGGCGAGCTCGTCGGCCAGTTCTCGCTCATGAGTCCGGAAGGCCACCTCGCCGTGCTCGGCGAAGATCGCCGGGATGGGCCCGTGGCGCTCAACGATCACGGCATCGGTGTCGACGAAGCGGCGCCCCAGGACGGCGGCAAGAGCCGTGCCCACCGACGACTTTCCCGACCCCATGAAGCCGGTGAGCACAATGTTGTGTTCTGCGACAGCGCCTCCGGCCATGATGACGAGCGTACGTCCCCACCCGGCGTTCACCGTCGACCAGCCAGGAGTCCCGATGCCGAACACCCCTGCCATCCGTTTCGCCGAGACCGGTGGACCCGAGGTCCTGCAGATCACCGAGGTCGAGCTGGCCGAGCCGGGGCCGGGCCAGGCGCTGGTCGGCGTTCATGCCTCCGGCGTGAACTTCATCGACACCTATCACCGGTCCGGCCTCTATCCGGTCGAGCTGCCCTTCGTTCCGGGGAGCGAGGGCGCCGGAATCGTGGAAGCGGTCGGCGCCGACGTCACCGATGTCGCCGTGGGCAACCGCGTTGCGTGGGTCGGCGTGCCGGGAAGCTACGCCGGTCGGGTGCTCGCTCCGACGGAGGCCTTGATGCCGATCTCCGAAGGGGTCAGCCTCGACATCGCCGCCGCGCTCCCCCTCCAAGGCATGACCGCTCACTACCTCGTGTCCGACACCAAGCCACTCCAACCCGGCGACCTGTGTCTGATTCACGCGGCGGCCGGAGGCACGGGGCGGCTGCTCGTCCAGATGGCGAAACTCCGGGGGGCCGAGGTGGTCGCGACGGCGGGCTCGTCCGAGAAGGGTGAACTCGCCCGTTCGGCCGGCGCCGATCATGTCGTCCTCTACAACGAGGTCGATCTGGTCGACGGGGTCGAGGCAGCGGTCGGCACGAACGCAATCGACGTCGTGTTCGACGGTGTCGGCGCCGCGACCTTCGACGCCGGGCTCCACCTGCTTGCGCCCTGCGGCACGATGGCGACCTTCGGAAACGCATCCGGAGCCGTACCGCCGATCTCGCCGCTGGCGTTGATGGCCAAGTCGCTGTTCCTCACCCGACCCACCCTCATCACCCATATCGCCACGCCGGAGGCCCGCCTCACTCGCTGGAACGAGCTCAACCGATGGGTCGCCGACGGCGACCTCGAGGTCCGGGTCGGCCACACGTTCCCGCTCACCGATGCCGCCGCCGCACACACAGCACTCGAGGGGCGTTCGACCACTGGCAAGATCCTGCTCCTGCCGTGAGCGATGATGGCGCTATGACCACCTCCCTCATCGCCGAGTTCGAGGCGCTCTGCGCGCGGCAGTTCGATGACATTGCGCGGGCGAGTGTCTGGTGGACCGGCGAGGAGAAGCTCGCCATGGCCGCCGTTGCACGAGCAGCGATGACCGGCCGAGCAATCCCAGAAACTTCGCTTGGCGAAGCACCTCTCGAAGCGACCGGCAGGGTTGCCGCCGAAGCGAGTTCGCTTCGCAAGGCCGACATCGAACGGTGGGAGGCCGAGGGCATGCGGGTCGAGGCCTACGTCGAACTCGTCGGCGTGGTCGGACGCCTCGCGGCGCTCGACACCGCCGCCTTCGGACTCGGGCTCGACCCCACACCACTGCCCACACCGGTTGCCGGGGCACCGCTCGAAGCAACCGTGCCCGGCGTCAACTATGTCGACGGCTGGGTACCCACCGCTGGCATCGCGTTCCCGCCGACGGCCTACACGGCGGTCCCCGGCGCCACCGAGCTCTGGATCGACGTCTCGACCGTGCTGTACATGCCACTGGAAGAAATGGGTGACCCCACCTTCGTGCGTGACGAGGCCACCCGAGCCCAGATCGAACTCGTCGCCTCGAGAACCTCCTATCTCAACGACTGCTTCTATTGACTGCTCTCCCACACCTCGATGCTCCGTGCGAGCGTCAACCACCACGACAGCGACATCCAACCCGACCGGATCGTCGGCGGGGCTGAGGAATGTGGTGTCGAGCACGCCAAAGAGATCTTTGCGCTGACCGACGCCGTCGTCCTGCGTGACACGGCCGAGTACCCCGACGCCCGCATCCGCGCCGAGCTGCGATTCGGGCGGGACGCCACCGATCGTCTGGTTATGGTCGCGGCGAACTTCCAGCAGATGAACCGGATGATGGACGCCATCGGCGGTCGGGTTCCGACGTCCGTCGAGCCGCTGGCGGCCGAGATGGGCCTCATCATCCCTGACCATCTCGCTTCGACAACCGCCTGACCGTTTCGTCGCTGCCGGGTGCCTGTGCCAATCTCGCGGTGTGGATCTTCAATACCTCGCCGACCGGCTCGCCATCTCCGACTTCTTGACCACGTACGCCCACGCGGTCGACACCAAGGATTGGGAGCTCTACCGCTCCTGCTTCACCAACGACGCCGACATTGACTACACATCGGCGGGCGGCATTCGGGGCACGCTCGATGAGATCGTCACCTGGATGGCGTCGACGATGGTCATGTTCGATGCCACACAGCACCTCGTGAGCAACGAGATGGTCGAGATCGATGGCGACACCGCCACCGTGCGGGCGATGTTCTACAACCCGATGCACTTCGCGGGCGACAACGCCGGCTCCTTCGACTGCGGCGGTTGGTACAACCACGAACTCATCCGCACCGACGAAGGGTGGAAGAGCCGCAAGCTCTGGGAAGACTTCTCCTGGACCACGATGGGCAAGTGACATGACCGCGCCTTGGTCGACAATCCCCCGGCTCATCGACGACGCCGCCGAGCGCTTCGCCGAGGTTGAAGCGATCGCCGACGGTGAGATCAGCTGGACCTTCGCCGAGTTCCGAACCGAGATCCATCGCGCTGCGGCCGCGCTGATGGCGTCGGGCATCGAGGCCGGTGACCGGGTCGCGTTGTGGGCGCCAAACTGTTGGGAGTGGGCAACGGCGGCGCTCGGGGTTCACGTGGCCGGTGGCATTGTCGTGCCGATCAACACCCGCTTCAAGGGGCGCGAGGCGGCCTATGTGATGGAGGCCAGCCAGGCGCGTGTTCTCTTCACGGTCACCGACTTTCTCGACACCGACTATGTCTCACTGCTCACCGAGGCTCGACTCCCGGCAAAGCTCGCGGAGATCGTCGTGCTCCGCGGCTCGGTGCCGGCGACAGCGACGGACTTCGCTTCGTTCATGGATCGGGCCGGGGAGGTCGATACGGCAACGGTCGTCGCTCGGGCCGAGAACGTCGGAGGCGACGACCTCTGCAACATCATGTTCACCTCGGGCACCACGGGGGCGCCGAAGGGAGCCATGCTCACCCACTCAGCCACCTGCCGGGGGTACAAGTCGTGGAGCGACGTCATCGGTCTCGACCGTGACCGCTACCTCATAATCAACCCGTTCTTCCACTCGTTCGGGCTCAACGCAGGGATCCTCGCCTGCTTGATGACCGGTTCGACGATCCTGCCGCACCCAGTATTCGACGTGCCCTCGGTGATGGCTCGCATCCCCGTCGACCGGGTATCGATGTTGCCCGGGCCACCGGCGATCTACCAGACGATCCTGAATCACCCCGATCTCAACACCTTCGACATGTCGACACTGCGACTCGCCGTCACCGGCGCTGCGGCGATTCCGGTCGAGATGATCGTGCAAATGCGCGAACGGCTCGGCTTCGAGAAGGTCGTCACGGGATATGGCCTCACCGAGACGACCGGTATCGCCACCATGTGCCGTCACACCGACGATCCGGAGGTGATCGCCACAACATCCGGACGAGCGATCCCTGACGTCGAGGTTCGCATCGTCGACCCCGACGGCGAGGAGACCCCACGAGGCGAACCGGGCGAGATCGTCGTCCGGGGCTACAACGTGATGGTCGGCTATCTCGATGATCCGGAGAAGACCGCAGAGACGATCGACGCCGATGGCTGGCTCCACACTGGCGACATCGGCGTCATGGACGCGGCCGGCAACATCGACATCACCGATCGGGTGAAGGACATGTTCATCAACGGTGGCTTCAACGCCTATCCGGCCGAGATCGAGAGCCTGATGCTCGCGCACCCCGATATCGGGAATGTCGCCGTGATCGGCGTGCCCGACGATCGCCTGGGAGAGGTCGGCTACGCCTTTGTGGTTCCCGCAGTCGGGACATCGCCCGACCCCGCCGAGGTCATCGACTGGTGCCGAGCGGAAATGGCCAACTACAAGTGCCCGCGCCATGTCGAGATCGTCGATTCGTTGCCGCTCAACGCCAGCAACAAGGTGTTGAAGTTCGAGCTTCGCGATCGGGCGATCGCTGCCCTGAGCTGAAATCCATCCGGATTTCCGGATGAGAAGGTGCCCGGACGCTCCCCCCGGCGCCACTACCGTGCGGGTGGTCCACTCAGGTGCAACGACGCACGGACAACGAGGGAACCATGACCGATCTTGGCGCTGATCACTTCGAACGCTGGCGGGAGGATGAAGCCACCGCCGAAGCGATGATCCCGTTGATGGGTCGTCTTTACCGCGACAACGACGTCATCCTGTACATCTTCGGCAAGAAGCTGACCCGCACGTCGATCGAGATCATGAAGGCCCACCGGTACGCCCGGAACTTCATTGAACGCGAACTGTCGGTCCAAGAGACGATGCCCGTCCTCGAGGCCCTCACGACGATGCAGCTCGACTCGGCCAAGATCGACATCGGCAAGCTTGCCGCGGGCTTCCAGGACGCCGATACCGATGACCTCGGGGCGTATCTGCACGACGAGTTGTCGAGCGTGATGACAGGACATGGTCGGCTCCTCGAGGAGCCGACCGACGTCGTGCTGTACGGCTTCGGCCGTATCGGTCGGCTCCTCGCCCGGATCCTGATCGAACGGGCCGGCTCAGGCGCCAAGCTTCGCCTCCGCGCAATCGTCCTTCGACCACAAAAAAACAACGACGTCGAGAAGCGGGCGAGCCTGCTCCGCCGCGACTCGATCCACGGTCCGTTCTCCGGCACGGTCATTGCCGACGAGGAAAACGACCAGATCATCGTCAACGGCAACCCGATCAAGCTGATCTACGCGCCCCAGCCCGAGGACATCGACTACACCGCCTACGGGATCAAGGACGCGATCATCATCGACAACACCGGGGCGTGGCGAGACAGGAACGGTCTCAGCCGGCACCTCCAGGCCAACGGCGCCTCCCGCGCCGTGCTCACCGCCCCCGGCAAGGGCGAGGTGAAGAACATCATCTACGGCGTCAACCACGACACCCTCACCGGGGACGACACCGTGCTGTCCGCCGCAAGCTGCACGACCAACGCGATCGTGCCGCCGCTCAAGGTGATGAACGACCACTTCGGCATCGTCGGCGGGCACGTCGAGACGGTGCACGCCTACACCAACGACCAGAACCTCACCGACAACTTCCACAAGAAGGAGCGTCGCGGCCGTTCTGCACCGCTCAACATGGTGATCACCGAGACCGGCGCAGCAACGGCCGTGGTGAAGGCACTCCCGGAACTCGCCGGGAAGCTCACCGGCAATGCCATTCGAGTGCCGGTGCCGAACGTCTCGCTCGCCATCCTCAACCTCACCCTCAAGAATGAGGCGACGGTTGCCGACATCAACACCGTGCTGCGCGATGCGTCGATGAGTGTCGATCTGGGTGAGCAGATCGACTACACGACATCGACCGAGCTCGTGTCGAGCGACCTGGTCGGGGCCGACCGCACGAGCATCGTCGACAGTCAGGCGACGATCGCCGACCGCGATCGCTGCGTCCTGTACGTCTGGTACGACAACGAGGCCGGCTACAGCTACCAGGTCGTCCGGGTCGTGCAGGAAATCGCCGGACTCACGTACCCCCGAGTGCCCTGAACATTCGGGGACCGCCCCCCAACCCTGACATCGAGCGTCGAGAACCAGACCGACGATCCCCTCGCCGGCCGGCGAGTCGACCGACTTTGTGTCCACCGGCGGGCTCGGCGCGATCAGGACAGGCATGGTCGCTGACTACCATCACTGTCGATGCCGACCACGGCCACCGACACCGAACTCGTCCGCCAGTACCTGGCCGGTGATCAGCGCGCCCTGGGCGACATCTACGAACGCTACGGCGACCGCGTCTACGACCTGTGCTTTGCGATGCTGCGAAGTGGCGACGACGCCGCCGACGCCTACCAGGACACCTTCCTCACCGCCGCCAACAAGCTCGATCAGCTCCGCGACACCGAACGGCTCCGATCCTGGCTGTACTCCGTGGCCCGCAATCAATGCCGGGCTCGACTTCGCGCACGGAAACGTTCGACTCCCGTCGATGATGCAGGCGTCGAAGTCGGGACGGAGGTCGACATGACCGCCGACCTCGGCCGCGACGAACTCCGCACCCTGCTGACGGAGGCGAGCGCTGGTCTCAACGAACGCGAGCGCGAAGTTCTCGACCTTCACATGCGTCACGAACTCGAGGGCGAGGAGCTCGCCGACGCGCTGGGCGTTTCGGTTCAGAATGCGTACAAACTCGTCCAGCGAGTGCGGGACCGGGTGGAACGTTCGCTCGGTTCGCTCCTGATCGCTCGGCACGGCCGGCGCGAGTGCGCCGAGCTCGACGCGCTCCTCGGCTCATGGGATGGCGTCTTCAATCCGCTCTGGCGGAAACGCATCAGTCGCCACATCGACGACTGCTCGACGTGCACCCGTCGCCGAGCCGGGCTCATGGATCCCGGTGGACTTGCCGGAGCCTTCCCGCTGCAGCCGGCGCCAGAGGCGGCAAAGACTGGATTGCAGGCTGCGCTGCTCGACGCCACCCGCCCTGCCCACGAGATCCGACGGTGGCGTCGCGACGGCTTCCCCGCTACGCCGCGTCGGGTCCCGAAGCTGCTTTTCACCGCGGTTGCGGGCGGCGCGCTCATCGTGGGCGGACTTGTCGGCGGGTTGGCCGTGACCGAGCTGATCGACCGGACCGACCCCCAACTCGAGACAGTCGCACCAGTGGAAACGACCACCTCGACACCTGCGACCACGACCCTGCCCTCATCCACAACCACCACCCAGTCGACGGCTCCCGCCACCAACACAACCGCCGCGCCGACAACCACCACGACAACCACCACACCCCCCACCACAACCGTCGCGCCGACAACCACGACAACCACGACGACCACCACCACAACAACCACGACCACAACAACCACGACCACCACCACGACCACAACGGTCCCGATCGACACCGAGGCACCAACGATCAACTCGATCGCCGCAACACCGACAGGAAAGAGCACTCCGGTGTACGAACAGAAGTGCGGTGGAATCGAGGTCGCCGCGGTCACGGTCGATGCGTCCGACAATGTCGGCGTCGCGCTGGTCAAGGCCACGTTCACCGATGTCATGAACCAGTCCGGAGCGACCGGCACGATCGAACTGCTCACCGACGGAACCGGTGTCTGGATAGGCAGCTTCGTGTTCCCCAGAGGAACGATTCCGCCAGGGTCCGACACCATCCTCCAGTTCACGGCGACGGCGTACGACGCAGCGGGCAACGAAAGTGCCATCGCGACCACCCGGCCGAACACCTACCTCTTCGCCTGCGACTGATTCGTTCCTGGCAGCGTCGGCGCCCAGGGGAGCTCGCACGGAAAAGATTTTTCGGAAAAGTGTCCAGAAACGCGCCGGCACTGTTCTGGACCCTCGAACGGCATCCACCCCGGCAGCCCAAAGAGAAGGTCCAGAACCATGAACAACTCCGAACACCTCACCTAAAGCATCGACAAGAACCGGCTCCGCGTCGGCGCCGCACTCGGCGTGATCGTCATCACCGCCGGTTTCGCGCTCGGCTCGGTCATGCACACCAGCTCATCGTCAGCAAACGAACCGGCCGCATCGGTCACCGACGAAACCCCCACCACCAGCAACGAATCGGACCAGACCACCAACAACACCAGCAGCGTCAGCAACGACCAGCCAGTCGCAGACAAGGAATCCGTCGCCAACGAAACCAACCAGACTCAGGTCAAAGAGACCGCCGACGAGACTGAGGCTGAGGTCGAAGAGGTCGAAGAGACCGCCGACGAGATCGAGGTCGAAGAGGCCGACGACGCTGAAGTCGAAGAGGCCGAAGAGACCAACACCGACGCCGACGAGGCTGAGGCCGACACCGACGACGACGACGAGGCTGAGGCCGACGAGACCGACACCGACGACGACGGCAACGACGAGGGCAACAGCAACGGCCTCGGCTTGGACTTTGGCCTCGTGTTCCCGGACGACATCCTCGACGAGTTCATCGACCCGTTCCCACTGCCCGATGACATCGGCCCACCCAGCCCCCGCCCCATCGGCCCCATCGGCCCGCGCAACCCTGGCATCTAAACGCCGACCGAACCAACCAACCCACCCCCAACCCCGAGACGGAAGCGGCCCCGCCGCTTCCGTCTCCACGTCCGGGGCCGGCACGCTTCTCGTCGCTAGGACTCTCGAACATGGTGTGGATCCGAGCCGGAGTTGCTCCTCACCTTCGCCCGGTGACCATCGGGCGAGATGCTCCGAGCGTCATCTACCCGAGCACCCTCGCTACAACGAGCAGTACCGTTCGATGGTGATGAGCCCCACACCCCCGCCCTCTGATCGGTCCGCTTACGCAGTCGGCACGTTCTTCGCCGGTGCCGGCGTGATGCACTTCGCACGACCGGACTTCTTCGAGGCAATCGTGCCTCGCTGGTTTCCGAACCCGAAGTTCGCCAACCAGGCGTCCGGAGCCGCCGAGATCGTCCTGGGCCTCGGCATGATCCCTCGACGGACGCGCCCGTTGGCGGCCCGAGGACTCCTCCTGCTGACGGCTGCGGTCTACCCAGCCAATATCGACATGGCGATCTACGACGTCGCCGTGAAACCAGGCGACGACGGCCGCATGGAGCGAGTCGAGCGGGTTACAGCAGCACGGCCAGTAAATCTTCTCCGCTTACCGCTGCAGTTCGTGATGGCGTGGGCCATCCGCCGCCACCTCCGACCGCGCTGACTCGGGTCAGAGGTGGCTGGCGTTCTTGAAACTCGCTAGTAGATGGCCATCAGTTCGGCGGCCACGATCAGGCCGACGACGACAACGTTCACGACTCGAAAGATCACGATCGGCTGCTTCGCCAGTCGCTGCCCCATCGCGCTGGTCTCGAATCCATCGAGATCGCTGAGCCCCGCCGTCATGTCCTGCATGCCGTCGTCCATGAAGGCAAGGCACCAGACCGATCCAAGCACGATGAACGTTGCGAGTGACAGCTGAATTCCTGAGTCCGATAGCCCGTCGCCACCGAAACCCAGAACGATCAGCAAGGCTGCGTGGGAAATGGTGAAGGACATCACGATCATTCGGATGTCTGCTGCGCGAGTGCGCACCATGTCGAGGGTCTTTTGTTGGTCCACTGGACGTCCCTTCTTGCGGCGATCTGCCAATCAGAAACGTAACCCACCCTCGATCCCCGTAGTTTGAGACGCATGCCACGCGCCGCTGGTTCTCGACGCTCGTGATCGCTCGAAGAGATCCGCGGGCCGAGATCACGCCTGACGAGCAGCCACGGCACCCAACTGCGCCAACGAGTACGGTCAACGCCAGTCGGCGTGCGTCCGCGTGTCGAGAACGCAAGCCAAGGGGAACCCGACATGATCATCGCTATCGCCACATTCAGGTGCCGGGAAAACAAGAAACAAGACTGGCTTGATTGGCTTGCTGGTGAAGACGGCCTCGTCAAGACAAGGACGTACGAGGGCTGCCAACTCATCGAAACTTTGATTTCCCCGGATTCGAGCACGGTCATGCTCTACGAAAAGTGGGACTCTGTTGAGCACCATCAGGCCTACGTCGGATGGCGTCTCGCCAACGGACTCGGAGAGATACTCGAAGAGATGCTGGAGTCTCCACTCGAGGTGGAGTACTTCGACCTCACCGACATCTGATCTCACCGGCTCGCCTGCCGGCGGCGCGCGGGTGAGCGATGCCAAGCCTCATGAGTCCGCGGCGAGGAGCGGTGCGAGCTCGGCAATGTGCGACGGGCCGATCCCGCAGCATCCACCGATCATCGTGGCGCCTGCGTCCCACCACGCCGGGACGTGGGCGGCATACTCCGCTGGGCTGATCGCGCCATCATGGATAATCGTGCCGTCGATCATGCGGGCTGCGTGCGCCCATACCCCTACCGGGCCATTCCAAACAGCCTGAAGACCTTGAATGCCGCGTTCGGCGACACGAACGTCGGAGTGCATGATCACCATCGCGTCAACTGCGGAGCAGTCCGAGGCAATCGAAACCGCGTCCTGGAGTAGGCCCTCTTCGCGTAGTTCGATCGGGTCGCCAATCTCGTCTGCCTCGCAGCCCTCTTCGGGCCCAAGCGAAAAACCAACCCAGATCGGTAGCCCAGCAACAGACGCGCCCTCGAGCGTGGCCTTCATGCGGGGGATGTCAACCATCATCTCCAAGATCAGCAGTTCCGCCCCAGCGTCGCGCATGATTGCGGCCTGGGCAGCGGTGTCATTGCGCAAGGTGGCGAGATCGGGACGGTCACCGGAGAAGCTCCAGTTGCTGATTCCTGCGCCGACGACCACATGATCGGCAGCAGGTCCAGCTGTGGCACGAGCCTCGAGCGCGATCTCGACAGCGCAACGGTTGACTTCCTCGAAGCGTTCCAGTGCACCGACATCCCGCAAAATGTTGGCCCCCGTCGCAAAGGTGTTGGCGACGATCACCCGGGCCCCGAGCTTGAGATAGTCGGCGTGGATCGACCCGACGATCTCTGGATGGCTCAGGGCTGCGGCGCCACTCCAGCCGTGTTCAGACTGCGGCACACCGCGCCGAATGCACTCTGAACCTGTGCCGCCATCGATCAGGACCGGTTTGCCGGCACGTGCGTCAGTGAGGAGATCGTTGTAGCGGGGCATGCGGAAGATTCTGCCACTCCGGCGCCGCCGGGCCTCGCCGGTTACTTCGGCTTGGTGACGATCCAGCCTCGGCGTCGAACTTCCAGAACCAGCGATTTGGTGGAAGCGGAACGCACGGCCCGCTCCATCTCGGCACGCTCCTCGTCGGTCATGTCATCCCGCTTCGGTGCACCATCAGTCTGCTCCGACTTCTGCTTCCGCTCCGAACTGCCTGTCGCCTTTGGCTGCTGGTCGGCCTCGTACTCGGCCTGCTGGAGCTGATCGATCAACTCCTGAGCCTCGTCAGCGGTGAACCGGCCAGCCGCCTGACGCTGGTTGAATCCCATCGGACCGCGGGCATCTTTGAAGTCGGCATGGCCGGCGTTCTGCAACAACTCAAGCAGCTCAGCCACCTGCCGATGTGATGCGGCTGGTCCTGCACTCTGCCCGAACGCCATGATCAGAGTCTCGCATCTCGCCGAAGCGAGCGGGGGCGACACACGCCGGAGGTGCCATGAAGGTCGGAGTTCAACTACCAGAGGTGGAGTGGGAAGTCCCGTTCCCCGAATACCTCGCAATGGCACGCACTGCGGAGGAAGCCGGGTTCGACTCGATCTGGGTCGGCGACCATCTCATCTACGACCTGCCCGACGGCGCCCGAGGCCCATGGGAAGCATGGACAACGCTCGCTGCGATCGCCGCCACGACTGAACGGGTCCAGATCGGGCCGCTCGTCGCCAGCACCAGTTTCCACGCACCGCCGATGCTTGCGAAACAGGCGGCCACCGTCGACGCGATCTCGCAAGGACGGCTGATCCTCGGGCTCGGCGCCGGCTGGAACCAGCGAGAATACGACGCCTTCGGCTTCGCATACGACAAGCGAGTCAGTCGCTTTGACGAGGCCTTCACCATCATCCGGACGCTGCTGCGCGACGGCGAAATCGACTTCCACGGCCAGTTCTACGACGTCGACCGCTGCGTGCTGCATCCCCGATCACCCCGACCGGGCGGGCCGCCGTTGATGCTCGGTTCGATCGGCCCTCGGATGCAGTCGATCGCGCTCCCCCACGTCGATGCCTGGAACGTGTGGTGGTCCGACTACGGCAACACACCGGAGGCGTTCACCGCCCTGAAAGACTGCGTGGACAAAGCCGCCCTTGCTGTCGGTCGAGATCCGGTGACACTCGACGCCACAGCCGCAGTGCTCGTGCAACTCGAAGGCGGTGGCGGTCGAGTCATGGGCGATTACAGCGCCAGCGCGACGATCGAACCGATCACCGGCTCTCCGGCCGAGATCGCAGAACAGCTCACTGCGTTCGGTGATGCCGGCGCCGCGCACATCCAACTCGTCGTCGACCCGATCACGCAACAGTCGATCGAGTGGCTCGCCGCGGTGCTGGATCTATTGCCCGGGCGCTAGCGCTCAACCGGTCAGCGCCACGGGGCGTCGTATGCTGGGTCGTGCTCGGCAAGGATCGATGATGCGATCGTGGTGATGTCGATCGTCCAGTCGTAGCCGGCGTCGAACGTTGCGAGGTCGACGCCATAGATCGCCTGAAGCCAGACGAGGCTGGCGAGATCCTCGAGGATGTGGTCGGCGTGACCGAAATCATCGCGGAATACACCGCTGCCGTTCGAGCCGACAAGCTCCGTCACATCATCAAGTTCGCCGTTGGCGTATCGGGTGTAGAGCTCACCTGCGCTCAGTCCATAGGGGATCGCAAAAATCGTCGTGTCGGGGTACTCGGCCCGCAACGAATCGATCAGCGGATGAGCAACCGCCGGGTACGCCGTGTCGAGCGCAGCTGCGTAGCTCGCTGCGGTGTAGCTGACCGGGTTCGTGATCCACGGAATCGCAACGAACACGACCGTGTCCGGGTTGGCGGCAAGGGCGTAATCGATCCAATTCACATAACCGGTGAGCGACGGATAATCCGGGTGATAAGTCATCCCAAAAAGGTCAACATCGCCTTCGTTGAGCTCGGCCTGAATGACAGCCCGCTTAGTGTCTTGGAGCCACAAGCCCTCAGGTGAGCCGGTTGCTCCGCCCGAGAACACGACCTCTTGGGTGTGGGCGTCGAAACCGGCCATCGGGGCAAGGACCGCCATCTCTGTGGCCATTGGTTTGAAGAAGCTGTGGCCGATGAATAGCGAGTTGAAGCCATCACCAGGGCTCGGGCCACCGCAGTCGGGCGACGAGGCATCGACCGCGACGACCGGCGAGCCCTGGTAGCGGTAGAGAAACGTCGCCATCTGGCCTCGGGTGACAGGGTCGCCCGGAGAAAACTCGGTGGCGCTCGTACCAGTCGTGATCCCTTCGGCGAAGAGCCATGACACCGCGTCCTGTTGCCAGTCAGCGACCACGTCGTCGAACGGGTGAGTCGGAGCATCGGCCGGAGGGCCAGCAAGGCGGTATAGCAGCGCTGCGAATTGACCACGCGTGAGCGTGCGGTCCGGCGAAAAGGTGGAGGAGGACGTACCCGTGGTAATCCCTTCGGTGAACAACCACGACACCGGCTCCTGCTGCCATTCCTTCTCGATGTCAGAGAACGGGTGTGGCTCGGCCGCAGGACGGTCCTCCATCCGCCAAAAGAAGGCGGCGGCCTGACCCCGGGTGACACTGTCCCACGGCGAAAAGCACGTTGGTGAGGTGCCGTTAGTGATCCCCTCGTCCACCATCCACTGCACAGACGCAGTGAAGTAGCGGGCGTCCTCGACATCACCGAACCCGGCCACCGAGGCGCCGGGCGCTGCCGGCGAGAGCAGGGCGAAGGCGAGGACAGCCGCAACGAAGGCATGCCGGGGATGCATCTCGTAGATCATCGGCCGAGAACGGCACTGAGTAAACACCAGCGGCAAAGTCCTCATCGAACCCCCACAGTTCGCCAGGAGGCAGTCACGAAACCTAGGGCGTGGCAGGATCGCTCATATGGCTCGCATTCTCATCACCGGATCCAACAGCGGCTTCGGGCTGCTCTCCGCACTCACGCTCGCCCGGCAGGGCCACGACGTGATCGCCACCATGCGCAACCCGGCCAAGTCGGACGCTCTCGACGACGCCGTCGCCGCCGGGGAAATCTCGGTCACCAAACGGACACTCGACGTGGCCGACCAAGCGTCGGTCGATGCGGCGTTGGCCGACGCGACCGACATTGACGTGTTGATCAACAACGCCGGCTACGAGGTGCAGTCGTCGGTCGAGCAGCTCACCGACGACCTGATGTACGGCCAACTAGAAACCAACGTGATGGGTCCGCTCCGGACGATGCGGGCCGTTCTGCCGTCATGGCGAGAACGCGGCAGCGGCGTCATCGTCAACGTCAGTTCGATCGCCGGACGCGTCGGCACCCCACACAGCGGCGCCTACTCAGCGTCGAAATGGGCCCTGGAGGCAATGTCGGAATCGCTGCACTTCGAAGTGAGCCAGTTCGGAATCCGCGTACACCTCATCGAACCCGGCCGCTTCGACACCGGCTTTCGCGACAACATCGTCCGGCCTGCTGACTGGGAGGGCTCGATCTATCACCACCGTTTCGAGGCGTTCCGTCACGCCCTCGATGCGCTCGACACCGGAGGTGAAGGCTCCAAGCCGGATCCCCAGATCGTGGCCGATGCGATCGTACGAGCCGCAACCGACCCGACCACCCCGCTGCGCACCCTGTGCGGCGCCGATGCCGAGTTGATCGCCGGGGTGAAAGGCTCGATGGAGTTTGAGGATTTCGAGGCGACCATGCGCACGGCTCTCGACTGGCACGACTGACGGTCAGGTCAGGGCCCGCTCTTCTCGGTCGGATGACGTCTCGGAATCCTCGGGATCGTCCCGCAACGCAAGCCACCCTCGCACCATCTGCTCGACAGCGACCGCAGCAAGGACCGCGATAGCTGGTTCGACCGATGCTCGATAGCGGTTCTGTGCGAACGTGATCGTGATCGTGATGAAGATTGCAATCAGTGGCCCGATCAAGGGCAAAACGGGGATGCGCCGGCGGCGCATGATCACGACACCCGCCGCCGCCAACGCCATGAATACGTAGGACGTGGACTGGGCAATTCGGGTGACCCAGAGGTCACGGCCCTCGAGATATGCGTCGACGTCGGACTGCTGCACCGGCTTCCACAACCCAAAGATGCGCAGCCACCGCACCACGACAACCGTCGGCAGCCGAGTGATGTTCTCCTGGACGTACTCGACCGACTTCTCCATGAAGACCGCGGAACGCTCCGACTGGTCAGAGTTGTCGGGGGTCAGCCCCTCCTCGGCAAGGAACTCCTGCGGGCACGTGATGCTCCAGTAGCCGGTGAACTCGCCGTAGTAGGTCGCGTCACACGTCGAGGTGGCGAGAGTGACCTGATAGCCCTCGGAGAGATAGACGGGGTTCTCGAAACGGGAGAGGTTGAACGCCACCCAAGGCGCCAGTACGGCGGCGCTGGTCATGCCGGCGATCACCAAGGCGGAGAGGCGGGTCCGCCAATCCCACTGCTTCACAAGCAGGGTCATCGGGGTGATCACGAGCACACTCATGAGCAACAGCTCGGCCCGACTGAACGTGGCAAGCGACAGAGCCATCCCCATGAGCGCGGCCCCGCCGAAACTCGGGCGATTCCAGAAGCGGTAGACGACATAGATGGTCGTTGAGAGGAACAGCATCGCCAGGATCTCCGACAGAATCGTGCCGTCCCACGACCAGATGTTGGGGTAAACCGCCGAAAGGCCGCCTGCGGTCAGGCCCAACCAAGGTCCACCGAACTCACGTGCGGCGAGGGCGGTCATGATCACCATCGGAGTCGAGATGAAGATCGCCGTGAGGATCATGTGGGCGGTGGGCCCCGGCAGACCGATCCACGACCAGAACCCGAGAAAGAGGATGTAGAGCGGGGGATGATCCGCAGCTGGCGTTTTTGTGCCGTCGATGTTGTATTCGAGCGGGTTGACCCAGCCGACACCCTCGGCGAGCTGGCGACCGGACTCGTGGTAGAAGTACGCGTCGCCCCAGATGAAGATCCCGTCACGCCAGACAAGGATGAACACGATCCGCCAGATCAGCGAGAGCCCGGCGATCGCAAGCAATACCCTCCAGAACCGGCGGACCGTGATCGAGGACGTCACGTCTCACCCTCTCCGTCGTCGGCCCGCTCGGCATCGTCGAGGCGCGCGTTGAGCAAGGCAATCTCTTCGCCGAGGCGCCGGGTTCGGGACTCAAGTCGGCTGAGCTCCCACGAGTAGTGAATGACAATGCCCAACAACAGCAGGCTCGAAAGCGAGAAGAGCAGAGCCGGGGCGTAGTTGACGCCAAAAAACTTGCCGGCCTCGTCGACGATTGCCGGAAACACCGCCAACGGGACGAGCGGCACCGTGATCACAAGCCACAGCAAGGCGTACTTCGACCGCAGCCGCCGGAGCCCCACCAGACGGACCACCCAGAAGGTGATACCGAGGGCCACCACGGCGAGCGTGATCTGGGCAGCAGCACTCATGGGCGGCCTCCGTCCCGACGGCCGACGAGCACCCCGCCAGCGATCCCGACAAGAAGGCGCAGGAAATTGAAAGCGAGGCGGAATCGGCGAGCCGATGGCACGCCTCCCGCACGCTCCCGCATCGAGACCGGCACCTCCACCACCTCGTGGCCGGCGCGGCGAACAAGGATGATCACCTCGACCGTGTCGGCCAGATACTCGACCGGGTACTCGCAAGCGAGATACTCCACGACCGGTCGGCTCATCGCCCGGAAACCCGACGTGGCGTCGGTCGCAGCAAAGCCGGTTGTCGTGCGCACCAACCGGTTCAGGATTCGCATCGCTCGACGGCGGGTAGCGCCGACGGCGTAGTCGCCGGCGTCGGCGGCGAAGCGGCTCCCGATCGCGAGACCGGCACCGGCATCGATTGCGGCAAGCAGCGCTGCAACGTCGGCCGGATCGTGCTGACCGTCAGCGTCGATGATGACCACTGTCTCGGCACCGTGGTCGAGAGCCCACCGCAGGCCCGTCCGAACCGCGCCGCCCACCCCGAGATTGAAGGGCAGCCGGACACACGCAACGCCTGCATTCCGAGCGACTCCAGCAGTGCCATCTGAGGAGCCGTCGTCGACGACAACTGGGACGAGTCCGTCAATCTCCGCGATCTCGGCGAGCACATCGCCCAAGGGCGCCTCCTCGTTGAAGGCGGGGATGACTGCGACGGCGCTCACGCGTCCGCCTTCGATCGGCGAGCGGCGAGCCACGCCTTCACCATGGCCGTCAGCGGCGCTTCGACCAGGCGGTGGCTGGCCGCTGCCGCTGCGATCGAACCAAGGGAACCGACAATCACCAACACGATGAAGTCACCCTCGAAGTCGCCCCAGCCAAACAGGTCGTGGGTCCAGTTCAGGAACGCCTGGTGCCAGAGATAGATGCCGTACGAGACCAGGCCCAGGTAGCCCAGCACGGGAGTCGACAACGTCTTCAGGATCCGCGACCGATCGTGAGGCCCGAACACGATCGGCAGGACGAGCGCAACACCGACGAGGAGGTAGATCGTCTGGCGGGCCAGCTCGAGACGTGGACTGGCAAGGAACAAGCCCCGCTCGAGCCCCAGTTGGGTCGACACGAACCAAAAGAGCACTACAGCGCTGGCGTACCAGAGCCACACGCGACGGGCGATGCTCGCCATGTAATCCCGCACAAGCTGGCGATGACCAGCCCAGGCCGACACGATCGCCAGCGCCATGCCGGCGGCGAACACATCGAAGTAGGACGTGACCCACAACCGGGATGCGTTGCCCCACGAGTTATTTGGATACGGCGAGAGCTCGGCTGCAAGCAGCCGGAACACCACGCTGCCGAGCGCAAGAGCAACACACACGCCGAGGAGGCGCTGAGCCTGTCGATTGATCGAGCGCCCCTCACTGAACCGACGAGCGGCCGCCGCAACCCAGGGCAACAAGAGATAGAAGCCCAACTCGGTCGCAAGGCTCCACGACTGTGTGAGCCCCGAGATCGCTCGACTCGGGTGGTACACGTGCACAAGGCCGAACGACGCAAGGAACCCGACGAAACCGAGGACCGTCACAACACCGAGAGCAAGCTGGACCACCAAAGCGACCCAATAGCCCGGATAGATGCGCACGAGCCGGCGGATCCAGAACGGTCCCGTCGCCGGAGCGGGCCGACCTTCGAACTGGGCCGTCACGAACGGTCGGTAGAGCAGGAAGCCCGAAAGCACAAAGAAGATGGAGACGCCGATATCCATGCGGGTCAGCAACAGCCCACCCAGGTCGGATCGGAACGTCAGACCACTCGAGAACCCAGCGTGATGAAAGACGATAAGAAAGGCGGCGATCGCCCGCAAACCGTCGAGGCCCGCGAACCAACCCAACGGGTGTGCGGACGAATCGGTCGGAGCTGGGGCGTAGGCCGTCATGGAGCACCCCGAGGCTACCGGCGGGGCTCACCGTGAGACGAGACCCGAGACCGTGTCCACATCTGCTTGAATCGGCCGATGCCCGACGCCATTTCGAACACGATGGCCGCCGTCTACCTCACCGGGTACGGCGACGACGACAAACTGCAGTACGTCACCGATGCCCCGGTGCCCGCCCCCGGTCCCCACGAAGTCCTGATCCGGGTGACCGCAGCCGGAGTCAACAACACCGACATCAACACCCGCATTGGTTGGTACGCCCGCGAGATCACCACCGGCTCAACTGACACCGCAGGAGCGACCGACGAGCAGAGCGCAGCGAGCGGCTGGAACGGCGACATCGATTTCCCTCGGATCCAAGGGGCCGACGCCTGCGGCCGCATCGTGGGTGTCGGCACGAATGTCGACCCGGCACGCATCGGCGAGCGAGTGCTCGTCGCCACCCTTCAGGACGCCTACAGCGACATCGAGATGGGTTGCATCACGTGGGGCTCCGAAAGGGACGGCGGCTTCGCCCAGTACGCCGTCGCCCACGACACCGAGACGTTTGCGGTCGAGTGTGACTGGACCGACGTCGAGCTGGCGTCGATCCCCTGCGCCTACTCCACCGCCGAGGGGATGCTGCATCGCGTCGATCTCGGCGCCGAGCGGGTCCTGATTAGCGGGGCGTCGGGGGGTGTGGGTTCGGCCGCCGTGCAGCTCGCAAAGCGACGCGGGGCTGAAGTGATCGCCGTTGCGAGCACGTCGAAAGCCGACGTCGTTCGAGAATTGGGCGCCGACGAGGTCGTCGATCGAGGTGCCGATCTGCTCGAACGATTCGGCCACAACAGTTTCGACGTGATCGTCGACGTCGTCGCCGGCCCCTTCTTCGCCCAAGTGACCCAACTGCTGCGAACCGGTGGCCGCTACATCACCGCCGGCGCCATCGCCGGGCCAATCGTCGAACTCGACGTCCGCGACCTCTACCTCAAGGACCTGGCCCTCGAAGGCTCGACCTACCAGGATCCCGAGGTGTTCTCGAACCTCGTGGGCTACATCGAGCGGGGCGAAATCCGCCCCGTGGTCGCCGCCACCTATCCGCTGGCCGACATCGTCGAGGCGCAGCACGCCTTCCTCAACAAGGAATTCGTCGGCAAGATCGTGCTGGTGCATCCCGAGTGAACCATCGCACCGCAACGCTCGACGGCCTCACGACCGACCCTCACCCCGTCCTGGCGTCCGCCCGGACCGAAGCGCCGATCACCTGGGTCCCCGCCCTCGAAGCCTGGGTGATCACCGGACGCCGCACCGCAGTCGAGGTCATGCGCGACCCGGAACGCTTCACGGTCGACGACCCCCGGTTCTCCACCGCCCAGGTCATCGGACCATCGATGCTCTCGACCGACGGTGAACGCCACGACCATCACCGATCACCCTTCACCGACTGGTTCTCCTCGCGAGATCGACTCGACGAACACACCGCATGGATGCACACGTGTGCCCGAGAACTCGTGACGGGATTTGCGCCGGCAGGCGACGCCGAACTCCGCACGGAGCTGGCAGCACCGCTTGCCGCCCGCACCCTCGCTCACCTGTTGGGGCTCGATCCGCCCGGCGCCGAGCAACTCCTCCTCTGGTATCGGGACATCGTCGACGCCGTGCAGCAGATCTCTGCCGGCAATGACCCTGGCGACAACGGCACCCGGGCATTCGGCGATCTGCGGAGGGCCGTGCTGGCAGCGACCGACGACGGTCGAGCCGCCGCCCTGCTCGACGCCCGTTCATCGCTTTCCGACGACGACCTTGCCGCCAACGCCGCCGTCATCCTCTTCGGAGGCATCGAAACCTCAGAGGGGGCGACCGCCAACGCCTTCTCCCACTTGCTGACTGAGCCCGAGCACTGGGCGGCGCTGAGGACCGACCGCTCACTCATCCCCGCAGCCGTCGAGGAATCCCTACGGCTCGAACCAGCCGCATCAAACGTCGACCGATACGCCACCGTCGACGTCGACCTCTTCGACACATCGATCCGCGCCGGCGACTACGTGATCGTCTCGCTCGCCGGCGCCAACCGCGATCCGGACGTCTTCGACGAGCCCGACCGCTTCCGGCTCGACCGGCCAAACGTCCGTCAACACACGGCGTTCGCGCTTGGCCCCCACGCCTGTCTGGGCATTCACATCGCCCGGGCCCAGACTGCAGCGGCGATCTCAGCCCTGCTCGAACTCGACGAGGTCACCCTCGATCCACGGCGGTCCCAGCCGCCACGCGGACTCGTCTTCCGCAAGCCGCCCGCTGTCACCGCCACATGGACACGTCCGTGAACATCGCCACCCTGCCCATGTACGACTGGCCCGAAGTCGCGGCCGACGTCGATCGGCTCTGGGGGAGGATCGCCACTGCGCTGCGTGACCACGGCTTCGATCCACCGGCGGCACTCGACCGTTCGCGCTCCCTCGACGACCGCTGGCTCGATCCTGATCTCCTCGTCGGGCAGACCTGTGGCCTCCCACTCGTGCTGCGACTCGAGTCCGAGGTCACCGTTATCGGCGCGTTTGGTCACGGTCTTCCCGCCACCCAGCCCGGCGACTACCACTCTGTGGTGATCGTGCCGGACGACGACGATGCCCGTTCGATCGCCGACCTCACCGGGGCGACCGTGGCGGTCAATGGCACTGATTCGCAATCCGGTCACGGCGTCTGGCGCCACGAACTGGTCACCACGGGCATCGACCGGAGCCGGCTCGGCCCCACCGTCGACACCGGATCACACCGGGCGTCGATCCACGCCGTCGCCGATGGCCGAGCCCGCACAGCGGCGATCGACGCCATCAGCTGGGAGCTCGCCGTCCGTCACGACCCTGCGGCGACACGCTGCCGCATCGCCTGGCGCACCGATCCGACGCCCGCCCTGCCGCTCATCACCACGCGTGCCAACCAGCCGCTGCTCGAGTCGATGCAGGCTGCTCTCACGGACGCAGCCGGCACCCTCCAGCCGACGACGGCCGACGCCCTCTTTGTCCACGGGTTCGTACCTCGACTCGACGACCACTACCAGGTCATCGCCGATCGCTGGAACGCAGCCGAAACCGCCGGCGTCGGCCGTTTGTTGTAGCGATCACCACAGGAGCCTCGACGGCACGCACAGACGTTCCGCAGCAAGACCGACGTCATTCGCCGCAACCGACGGCACACTGACGCAGTGGGGGCACTACTCGGGCTGATCGCGGCCGTCTGCATCACGCTCACGGAATTCTTCTCGCGGCGCGTTTCCGACGAGATCGGACCACTTGCGTCGGCGGCCGCTGCAAGCCTCGCCGCCGCCGCGACCATCGTCCCGCTCGCCCTCTTCGTCGGCGGCGACCCGACGAGACAGGACCTCGTGCTCGGCGCCTGCTCCGGCGTCGGCTTCGGCATCGGCATCGCCGCCTATCTGCTGGGCGTGCGGGTGAGTTCGTCGGCGGTGATCGGACCGACCGTCGCAGCCCTCGCCACCCTCATCCCCTTCCTCTACGCAGCCGTCGTCGAAGACCTTCCGCCCGTTCTCGCCTGGCTCGGTGCCGTCACCGTCGTGACCGGTCTTCTCTTCGTCACGATGGGCGGCGACGTCGCGAGCAATGTGCGGGGCGGCCTCCCGATCGGGATCGTGTCAGGCCTCGGCTATGGCATCGGCACGGCGTTCCTCGTGGATGTGACCGACGATGCCGGCGTCTGGCCAGTCGCCAGCCAGCGGGGTATGGCCTTCATTACGATCATCGTGTGGGCGATGCTCAGAAAGCGGCCGCTCCTGCCACCGGTGCGGTTCGCGCCGCAGTCGACCGCTGCCGGCCTTTTCGGCGGCTTGAGCACTGCCTTGCTGCTGGCCGGCTTCACCTTCAACGCAGCGGCCACGTCGGTGACGGCATCACTGTTCCCGGCGACGAGTGTCGCCGCCGGCCGATTGTTCTTCGGCGACGCCGTCAATCGCGCCCAGGTGACCGGCCTCGTGATCGTGATCATCGGCACGATCACCATCGTGATCGCCTGATCACTCGACGGCGTCAGGCAGCTCTGCAGGCGTCAGTTCGTCGAGGGCAACGACCGGGATCGATCCGTCGACCGCACCGATCCGTTCGCGGATCTCGGCCACGAGGTCAGCGTGCTCGGGCCGCGCCCGGTTGAGCACGACAGCAAAGCGCGCCGACACAGGCCGATCCTTGGTCGACCCCTCCGTCGACAACAGCACCTGCACGAGGCGATTGGGCGTGAGGAGATCCTCCAAGCCTGCACCGACGATGGCAGCGACCCGTTCAGGGCGATGGCACCCTTCGCGGATCGGTGTATCGAGGGCCGCCATGCCGCAGCACGCGACCAGGGTCGTGGTGGCGGGCGGGACGACCGGTTCGTAGTCGAGTGGCGCCTTGAAGGGGCGTCGTCGCGACCCGTCGGCCTCCACGACCACCGTGTCGACAAGATCGAGGTAGCGGGCACAGGCATCGACCGTGACACCGGTGGCGCGGTGTCCGGCGGCGTCGCCCCACACGATGATCGAGCCCTTTTCGGCAGCAGTGGCGACCTCGGAATCGGACGGATCGATCAGTATCGGAAGGCCGCCGGTGCGGTCGCGGCCCATCTTGGTGGTGGTCGTGACGACCGTCGGGCCGGTTCGAGTCGCGGCGAGGGCGAAGAGGCCCGTCGTCTTGCCGCCACCGCCGACGAACGACACGATTTCTCGGTCGGTCAGCCCGAGGGCCTCCGGTAATTCTCGCCAGTGCACCACGACCTCACATCCGAGTCCTGAGCGCCGAGACGACGCCACTAACCTCCGTCGATCCGGACTCTGCTTTAGCATGTCAGCGACACCCTGCGGGCGTTGAGGAACGGGGGCGTGACCGTCGCTACAGAGATGGAGTCGTCTGGCCGCGGTCGTCATGAGTGCAGGCGCCGTTAACCTTGCGTCCTCGTGAACTCCCTTCTACGTTTCCGTCCTCTCGTCGCCGCACTCGTCGCCCTGACCGTCTTCGTTGCGGCATGTGGCGGCAAAGACGCCGCCGTCATCGCCGGTGCCGATGCCGACACGCTCATCGCCTCGATCGCCGATCGCGTACTGACGGCCGGCATGCTCGACGACCTCCTGCCCGACGGCAACAACACCGTGCCCTCGCGTATCGCCACCGTCGTCGAGTCGTGGCTGGTCGCAAACGCACTCGAACTCGAACTGACCGAGCGGGGCTTCCCTGTCACCGACGAAGACCGTGAACTCGCCGTCGCCACCGTTGGTGAACGGGACGGCAACGACACCGAGGTCCAGATCCTGATCGACACAGTCGCGATCAGCTACACCGTCGGCCGTTGGACCGATGCCGAGGCCGCCAACCTCACCGAACCCGACCCGCCGAACTATCTCTGCTCGAACCATCTCCTCGTCGAAACCGAGGAGGAAGCCCAAGCAGCCCTGGAGCGCTTCGAAGCCGGCGAAGCATTCGACGACCTTGCGATCGAACTGTCGACCGGCCCCTCCGGACCGAGCGGCGGTGATCTCGGCTGCGCGATCGAGGGCCAGTTTGTGCCCGAGTTCGAGGAAGCCGCCTACGCCGGTGCGGCCGGCGACGTCGTTGGTCCGGTGGAGACGACCTTCGGCTGGCACCTCATCGAGATCGAGAGCGTCGGCCCAGCTACCGTCGACAACCACCCCGATGCCGATCCGGCCGCCCTCGCACAGATTGCCCTCGACGTGCAGAACGGGATGGTCAACACGATGATCCTCGATCTCGAGGGCACCGCCGCCGCGAACTTCCGTGATCAAGCCACCATCGATCCGGCGATCGGCACCCTTGCCGACGACAGCCTCGAGGTCGTCCCGCCCGGCTGATGAGAGCGTGGCATCCCGAGCCACTACCGTCGCGAGGGATGCGTGTTCTTGAACTTTGGCGCTATCCGATCAAATCGATCGGCGGCGAGCGGCTCGACGTCGCCGAGATCACCGAGTTCGGCATCGTCGGCGACCGTGGCTGGGGCTTGGTCGACGAGGAAACGGGCAACGTCCTCACTGCCCGTCGGGCGCCCACGTTGTTGATGGCGAGGTGCGCGATCGTCGACGGTGTGCCGGTGGCGACCACGGTCGAGGGTGATGTGCTGCGCACATCGACGGACTACAGCGATTGGCTCGGTCAGCCGGTCCGGCTCGAACGCGCCGGCGACACCGGCGGCACCTACGAGAACCCGATGGATTTCGTGAACGACGCCGACTGGATCAGCTGGCAAGGACCCGCCGGCGCCTGGCACGACTCAGGGCGCGCTCGCGTCTCGATCGTCAGCACCGCTTCCCTCGGCGACTGGGACGGTCGCCGGTTCCGTTCCAACGTGCTCGTCGACAGTGCCGACGAGGACGACCTGATCGGTGAGCGGGTCACGATCGGCGCCGCAACGCTCAGCGTCACCAAGGGCATCGACCGGTGTGTAATGGTCACCCGTCCTCAACCCGGCCTCGAACGCGATCTGTCCGTGTTGACGACACTTCTGAGGGCCGATTTCACGACCCTGAGTGTCGGCGCCACCGTCGAGGTTGCCGGAGCTGTCCGGGTCGGGGACGAGGTCGTCGCGGTTCCCTCATGACCGCCCGCCATCTGATCCTGCCTCTTGCCACGGTGATGGTGCTCTCCGCGTGCGGTGGAGGTGGCATCGACGACACCCCCAGCGCAAGCGAGTCGCTCGCCATCGAGACCTATGTCGGCAGCGAACTGTCGCTCGACGAGCAACGCTGCATTCTCGATGGCACCCGGGTGCTCGACATCGAACCCGAACGCATCACCGCCGACGACCTCACCGCCGATGAAGACGGCGAACTCCTCGCCATCATCGCGGAGTGTCTCGCGGATCCGGCGTCGTTCGAGCCTTTCGTCGACTCCTTCATCGCCGGCGCAGCCGAAGGCGGTACCAGTCTCACCACCAGCGAGGCTCAGTGCGCGATCCGAGCGCTCGAGACCGGCGGGGATGGAAAGGAAATCCTGGCGTGTCTGAGCGACGAGACCCTCGACTCGATCGAGGATCCGACGATCGATCTGCTGAGCGACCAGTGCCGACGAGGCAACAACCAGGCGTGCGACGAGCTCTACCGGAGCGCACCCGAGGGCAGCGATGCCTCGATCTACGGCATGACGTGCGCGAACCGACTGCCCGAGGGCATCGGCTTCACCTGCTTCGACGAACTCGGCTGATCAGCTGTCGTCGCCGGCGGGCGGGCGATAGAAGATTGCAAGCTGCGCGAGCGCGGCACCGACACCGCCGACAGCGGCGATCAACAGGCCGGTGACGCCATCGAGATCCTCGATGAGGCACAGCGCATGGTCAAGGCTGTACTCACCGGGTCCGATCGTGGCGACGCCAATGGCGAGGATGGCGTAAATGAAGTTCAGCTCGATGCCGTCCTTCGCCGACATGAACCCGTTTTCCCAGTGGACCGTGGCGCCCGCCACCCACATCAGTGCGACGATGGCCAGTGCAGCGAGCGGGGTGACGAGGCCGAGTGCGAAGAGGATGCCCGCCCCGAGTTCCGTGCTCGCGGCGAGGATTGCGTGGAAACGGCCAGGGCGCATTCCCATCGAGTCGAACCAGCCGGCGGTGCCGGCGATCTTTCCGCCCTTGAAGAACTTCTGGTAGCCGTGCGCGGCCATGGCAACACCGGCACAGACCCGAACCACCAACAGGCCCAGGCTCGCAGCGTCAGCGTCGACGACGTGGTTCTGAGCGATCAGTGTGCTGGACATGGGGATCTCCTCTCCGGCGACGCAGTGTAGAAGACTCCCCTGATGACCGTCTCCATCCTCGCCGCCATGCGAAGCCCGTTTGCCGAGGCCGCCGGTGTGCTTGCGGGCTGGCATCCGGTCGATCTGAGTGTCGAGATCGCCGATGCGGCGATCACCCGAGCGGGGGTGACGGCGGCGTCGCTTGATCATGTGTGGGTGGGGTGCGACGAGCCGGTCGGCGCGCAGGGCGCCAATCTCGCCCGGGCGATCGTGCTCGCCGCCGGTTGGCCGGTCACCCTCGGCGGTACGGTCGTCGAGGCCGGCCCTCACAGCGGTGTGGCTGCGCTCGGCGCGGCGATCGATGCCATTGAGGCCGGGGGAGTCGAGCGGGCGATCGTGCTCGGCGTGTCGAGCGCATCGACCGTGCAGCCTGGTGCGGCTGCGCTCGCTCGCCTCTACGGACGTCCTTGGGGTGATGGCCCTGCGGCCCGCTTCGCCGACGACGGCGGACTCGTCCCGCCAGTCGTTGCTGCCGACCGCCATGCAGCAGCGTTGGCAATCGATCGATCGGCGCAGGACGCGTGGGGACAGCGCGCGCTCAAACGCCGCACTCCCCCACCCGCCGGCGCGATCCTGGCCGTCGGCGCCCGGCCCGGCGATACGGTCGCCGTCCAGCGCGACACGCCCGTGACCATCGACGTCATCCGTTCCATCGACCACGACCTCGAACCGATCTTCGACACCGATGGCACCACAACCGCCCTGACGTTCGCGCCGGCAGCAGACGGTGCCGTTGCCCTCGTGCTCGGCCGCACCGGTGAGGCGCTCGGTGAGGTCGCGATGACGACGAGCCTTGCCGGCTCGCCGCTCGACGTCGTCTCCGTTCGCCCCGATCGCAAAGTGGATCGGCTGGACCTCGCGGCGATCTCAGCGTCGACAGTGTTGGCAGCTCTCGCACTCGACGAGTTCGACCCGGCGGTGGTCGACATTGACGGCAGCACGACAGCCGTCGGCGACGCGGCGGCCGCCGAAGATCTCCGCCCACTGGTCGATGGTCTGCACCGTTCTCCGGCGGGCACGACCGGCTTTGGGGCCCGCGTGGGAGCCGGCGCCGCAGCAGGTTACGTCTGGCGGCGGCTCTAGCCTGACGACGTGGAGCTCTTCGGCTACCCCATCCTCAACATCGCCATCGCGATCACGATCGGTTACTTCTTTTGGCGTACCGGGTTTCGGGTCCTGCGTGGCATGGCGGCGCCGATCCCCGAGCCCCCGCCGCCGGGCGAGCTGCGCAAGGTCAAGATCATGTTCCGATGCGGCATCTGCGGTACCGAGGTTCGGATGACGGTGGCGCCCGATCAGGAGCCACCGCCGCCTCGCCACTGTCTCGAGGACATGGATCTCGTCGCCCCGATCGACGACTGACCCCTACGAAGACTGTTATCCACAGCCTGTGGACAACAGTGGGGAGAATTACACGGGTGTGATTCCGGACCAGCGTGAACCGACCCCCAAACCGGCCTATCCTCTCCGCCATGTCGCAGAAGCCTGCCAAGCGTCGAGTGTCCGGTGGTCGTACCACGCCGAAGGGCACACGCCCCGATGGTTTCACCCCCGAGACCGTGAGCCATACCGGCCACGAAGACCTGCCGCCGAGTCCGCCGTGGGTCCCTGCGTTGATGTTCGGCCTGCTCGGCCTCGGCATCGCCGTGATCTTGCTCAACTATGTCGGCTCGATGTGGGACACCAACAACGGCATCCTGTTACTCGGCCTCGGCATGATTCTCGGCGGCATCGTGACCGCCACCCAATACCGCTGACGCGCCGAAACCCGGCTCAGTCGAAGTTCTCCCAATAGCGGCTCGGCATCGGGCCCTGCTGGTACTTGTACTTCGACTTAAGCTCGCTCGACCCGTACGGCGTGTCGGCCGGGGTGGTCATCTGCTGGAAGCTGATCTGCCCGATCTTCATGTTCGGATACAGCGTGATCGGCAGGTTGGCGACATTGCTCAGCTCAAGCGTGAGCTGGCCATCGAAACCGGCGTCGACGAACCCAGCCGTCGAGTGAATGAGCAATCCGAGACGACCAAGCGACGACTTGCCCTCCAGACGAGCGACGAGATCGTCGGGCACCGCGACGCGCTCCAGGGTCGAGCCGAGCACGAACTCACCCGGATGGAGAATGAAAGGCTCCTCACCACTGCGGGGCACCTCGACCAGCTCAGTCAGCTCTTCGAGGTTCTGCTTCACGTCTATGTGCCCCATGGCGTGGTTCTTGAACACCCGGAAGAAGCGGTCGAGACGAAGATCGATCGACGACGGCTGCAACGAACTCGGGCCGAGCGGGTCGATGATGATGCGCCCGGCGTCGATCTGCTCGCGAAGGGTACGGTCGGACAGGATCACGAGGATTCTCCAGCATTCTGCGTGGCGTGCAGGGGTGTTGGGACAGCGTCGGGATCGACCTCGACGGGTCCGCTTCGATCAGGGTGGTCGCCACGGCGGGCATCGTCGACGTCGAGCAACTCGAGTTGGGCGCCGCGGGCGGCTTGCGCGCCCTCCATCCAGTGGCGGCGACACAGCAAGTCGTAGGTGACCTCGCCGGCGGTTGGCCCGACGGTGTCGCCGACGACAACGGTGGCGCCGCTGATGACCTGGACCCCGTCGACAAATCGGGCGTTGTGCGTGGCGCGTGCACCGCACCAGCACCGGGCTTCGACCTGGATCTCGGTGCGGGTATCGGCGAGTTCCATCAGCCGGGCCGACCCGTCGAACATGACGCCCTGGAAGGTGGTGAGGAGGCCGAACGTGTAGACGTCGACGCCGAGTTCGTCGACAACGCGGGCCAACTGCTCGCACTGAGCTGGCTGATAGAACTGCACCTCGTCACAGATCACCGCGCTGAGATGGCCGAGCGAATTGGCCCGCTGCCGGATGAGGTCGAAGAGGTCAGACGACGGCTCGACGATTTCGGCGTCGGCAGACACGCCGAGTCGACTCGACACCCGACCTTCTCGACGGTCGAGCTGGGTCATCAGCAGGGTGGTGAGACCACGGGCGCGCAGATTGTGGTGGATCTGCAGGGCCTGAGTGCTTTTCCCCGACCCCATCGTCCCGAAGGTGAACCGCAGCTTCGCCATCGGCGGCGACCCTACCCGCTCAGCGGGGTCACTATCGCCTCGACTTCTCGACGGTGACGATCAAGGCTCGACAAGCACGGCGTCGGCCTCGACCGCCGCCCGTCCAGCAGTACAGCAGGACTGTCGGCTCGGCCCTGAAACGCTGCGCATGGCGGTGCCACGGCGGGTTGTGTACGGCATCGTCCGGGACTGAGTCGGTCCAGGTTCCGTCTTCGGTGCCGAACGCTGGCGTGCCGGCGAGGACGTGATAGCTCTCCTCTGCGGCGTGCTCGTGAAGCGGGTACTCGAGGTGCGGGACCCATGAGCTGCACGTACCCATAGTTGGCGAGGTATTCGACGATCAGGTTGTCAAGGTGGCCGGCGGTCTGACGCCACGGCAGATCGTGAGCGATGCGGAGAAACTCCTCGATGACGGCGTCCAACGCCGCTTCACCGCTCGGACCGACAGCGGCGGGTTACGGGTAACGGTGAGCGGCGGAGCGGGTGGAATCTCTTCAGGCGAGCGGACCGCATCCAGTACGTCGAGCACCTCGGCGACCATCGGGAACTCCGGAACCGTCGGTCGCGATCGGTGGAACGCTGCGATGCGGTCGAGCTGCTCGTCGATCACACCCCGAGTGTGCCACGCCGAGGGTCCCGCTACGATCGGCGCTCTTCGCGGGTGTAGTTCAATGGTAGAACATCAGCTTCCCAAGCTGAGAACGCGAGTTCGATTCTCGTCACCCGCTCCACGGCGCAGATCTGCCGGTGGCCAAGCAGCCCCCTCATGGCCGGCACGCTTGACCAGGCTGGGACCTGAGACCACGATCAGGTCGGTGACCACGAGCCCAACGAATCGCTCCTACTGGGTAGTACCTGGCGAGCTTGCCGCCGGCGCCTATCCCAGCACGCATTCGGGCACATCCGCCGATCAGATTGACGTTGTGGAGCAACTGCTGCGCGCTGGAATTGGCGACTTCGTCAATCTGACGCAGGACCGTCCGGGCGGCACTGATGACCATCTGGTGCACTACGACGAGGCCGTCAACGAGCGAGCGAACGTCAGTCGTTTCGAAATTCCAGACTTCGGTATTCCCACCGTCGAGGAGATGGCGGTCATCCTTGACCATATTGACCAGCAACTCGTCGCCGGCCTCGGCGTTTACATTCACTGCCAGGGGGGCATCGGTCGAACAGGCACGGTCGTTGGATGCTGGCTCGTCCGGCATCGGCTTGCCAACAGTGACGACGTTCTCTCCGTGATTGCGAAACGGCGCGAAAGCAACCAAGAAACCGCTGATCACATCAGCCCGGAGACACAGGCACAGCGACAGTTCGTGCGGGCGTGGCGAACAGGGCGTTGATTTCTCCCGTCTTGGCTCTTCGAGACGGACCGCTAGCTCCGAAGCGCTCATGAACCTGCACCGGTAGCCCTGGCCTAGCCTCGCAACCTATGGCAGAGGAGTTGCACTGGGCGATCATCGGGACGGGGTTCATCTCCAAGACGGTTGCTGAAGCCATCGCTGCATCGCCGGGTTCGCAGGTCAAGCTGGTCTCAGGGCGAGATGCGGGCCGGGTTGCTGAGTTTGCTGAGCGCCACCGCATCGCTCGCACCTGCGTCAGTTTCGCCGAGGCCGTCACCGATCCCGACATCGACGTGATCTACGTCGGCACGCCCAACCACACCCACCACGAGGTGGTGACGGCAGCGGCCGCAGCCGGCAAGGCGGTGCTTTCCGAGAAGTCGCTCACCACGACGATGGCAACTGCCCACGAACTCGTCGACGCCGTGCGCGACAAGGTGTTCTTCGTCGAGGGGCTGATGTATCTCGCCCATCCTGTGATGCAACGCTTCGTCGATCTGCTGTCCGAGGAGCGCACCGGCACGGCCACCGCAGTGCACGTGCGTTATGCCGCCGACATCAAGGCGGTGGTCAACCCGCTCGGTCGAGGCACGATCTACAACCTCGGCTGCTATCCCGTCTCGCTGCTGCACCTCATCATCCAGTCCTCCTTCGGTGACGACCTTTTCGAACAACGCAAACTTGCCGGTCACGGCACGCTCACGCCGGATGAAACGGTCGGCTCGGCGACAGCCTCGATCCGATTCGCGAACGGGGTCACCGCGACCGTCGCCTCGACCGACGACTACGGGATGGCGTTCAACGTCGGGGTACTGACCACCACGGGTGAGGTGCGCTTTGCAACGAACCCATGGCTCTCAACCGCCGGCGACAACGTGATCGAGTGGCTGCCCTATGACGGAGATGTCGAGTCGATCAACGTTACGAGTGATGGCGATGCCTTCGACCACCAAATTCGACTCGTCGAGCGATGCGTGGCCGAAGACCGCACCGAGGCACCGCGACCGTCACCTCGGCTCCGAGACTCGCTCGAGATCATGGGTTTCCTCACCGAGTGGGAAGCCGTGTGCCTCGCCGAACATCGAAGCTGACCTGCGCATGACGGGGCGGGCGCCAATCGCGGTCGAGCGCTACCGTTCGGCATGCAGCGATTCGTCCTTGCCGGGCTCTCTCACGAGACCAACACCTTCTCGCCGCAGCCCACCACGCTGGGTCGCTTCGGGCGATCCGAAGACGAGTCGGGTCTGCTCCACGGGCCGGAGGCGATCGCCAGGATGGCGGGCACCCGGACCCCGATTGGCGGCTTCCTCGACATTCTTGACGGCCACGACGCCGAACTCGCCGTACCGCTCGTTGCAAGTGCCGTTCCGTCAGGGCGAGTAGCCGACGAGAGCTACGAAACGATGGCCGGGCGCATCACCGACGCCGTTTCGGCCGGTGCAGACGCCGTGTTCCTCAGCCTCCACGGCGCGATGGTCACCGACAGTCACGACGATGCCGAGGGCGAGTTGCTGCGTCGCATCCGCGCCATCGATCCCGACATCCCGATCGCCGTGGCTCTCGACTTCCACCTCGGCATGTCGCCGGAACTCTGCGGGAACGCCACCGTGGTGACCGGCTTCCGCACCTACCCGCACATCGATACCTACGAGACCGCCCAACGCGCCGGGGGCACGCTCCTGCGAGCGCTTGCCGGTGAGGTCGAACCGGTCATCTCGTGGGGCGTGCTACCGCTGATGACGAACATGTTGAACCAGACACCGTTGCGTCAGCCGATGAAGGACATCATGGATTGGGCGATCGCCGCAGAGGCCAACGGCGAGGTACTGACGGCCTCGGTTTTCGGTGGTTTCCCGCTGTCGGACATCCCCCACACCGGGCTCAGCGTCATCGTTGTGTCCGACGGCGACAAGGCCGCAGGCGACGCCCTCCGCAACGAACTGCTCGATCTCGCCTGGGAGCGTCGCGCCGATTTCATCCACGACTTCGAGCCGATGACGGCGTCGATCGCACGAGCGGTCTCAGTGCCGGCGGGCCCGGTGGTGCTGCACGACCACGGCGACAACTGTGGTGCCGGCGGCGTGACCGATGTGATGGTCGTGCTCGGCGAGTGCTTGGATCAAGGTCTCGACGACATCGTCGCCGGGCCGTACTGCGACCCGGAAGCCGCCGCCACCCTGATGGACGCCGGGGTAGGGGCAACGGTCACGCTCGAGGTTGGCGGCAAGGTCGACATGCCCGCTCGGGGGCTCACGGGCCAAGCGATGTCCATGACCGGGATGGTCACCACCGTTTCCGACGGCCGCTATAAGGTGACCGGCCCGATGATGACCGGCATGGCGATGAACCTCGGACCCACCGCCGTGCTGGACATCGGTCCTGCCCTAGTGATCGTCTGCACCAGACCGATCGAGCCGTTCGACGTCGACTTCTACGACGTGCTCGGCATCGCCCCGACCGAGCATCGGATTCTGCTCATCAAATCCCGTCAGCACTTCCGGGCTGTCTTCGAGCCGATTGCTCAGGAGATCATCGGCGTGGCCGGCCCAGGTGTGTGCAGCGAGGACTACTCGGTGGTCGAGTTCGAGCGCATTCGTCGGCCGAT
Organism: Acidimicrobiaceae bacterium; assembly: GCA_002729125.1. GTDB lineage: Bacteria > Actinomycetota > Acidimicrobiia > Acidimicrobiales > Aldehydirespiratoraceae > UBA11606. Next base: position 34,948 of record PBTQ01000078.1, read on the forward strand.
GTACCCGATGGATCTCGACACCCCGAAGACCGTCATCGGGAACTGAGGCGACCGCAGCTCGGCACCGATTCGGCCTTGCACCTCGCCGCTCCAGGCTGACGATCTAGAGTCGACGACCGTGGCGAACGGATGGCACTCGACGAACCTCGGCGAGGTCCAGCTCCCGCGTGCAGCAAGTTCGCCTCTGCGTGAGGTCGGCCGACGCGTCGGCTTCGCCGTATCGCTGGTCGTTTTCGTTGCGCTCATCGTGCTGATCGGCCGAGATGGCTACGTCGACGACACAGGCGATCAAATCGGGTTTCTCGACTCGCTCTACTACGCATCGGTGACGGTCACGACAACCGGCTACGGCGACATCACCGCTGTGTCGGACGGGGCCCGTCTGGCCACGATTACTCTCATCACCCCTGCCCGGATCGTTTTCCTGATCCTCGTGGTCGGCACCACCGTCGAGGTGCTCACGGATCGGTCCCGGCAACTTCTTCTTATCCGTCGCTGGAGGCACCGCGTGCGAGATCACTACGTCATTCTCGGTTTTGGTTCGACCGGGGCATCCGCCGCCGCCGACCTCGTCCGCCGCGGGGTGGAACCAGACAGGATCGTCGCTGTCGATATCGATGCCTCAGCCGTCGCCAAGGCCGCGAATCGAGGCTTCGTCGCCATCCAGGGCAACGCCACGAACAGCGCCGTACTCGATCAGGCCGCCGTCCAACAGGCGAAGGCCGTGATCATCGCTCCCAACCGCGACGACACCGCCGTGCTCGCCACCCTCACAGTTCGCGAGATCAACAGCACCGCCCACATCGTCGCCGGCGGCCGCGATCAGGAGAACCTCCACCTCCTTCGCCAAGGGGGCGCCGACGAAGTCATCGACGCGACCGCCGCCGTCGGGCGGATGCTCGGCATCGCAACGAAGTCTCCCGGCGCAATCGGCGTGCTCGACGAACTCCTCGAAGCCGGCAGCGGACTCGAACTCGTCGAGATCGAGTGCGCGACACCAAATGATCTTCCGGTGATGCCCAACAACGCCTCGCTTGTCTCAGTCGTGCGCAACGGACGTCACCTCCGCCCCGATGTGGCGGGCGATCCGCAGCCGGGCGATCGCCTCGTCGTTCTCAACGACCGCGACGCCTGACCACCTACGGCCGAGATTGTCGGCACCCAGGTCTCATCGGCAGACGTGCGGCGCTCCCCACATATCGATCTCGTCGTTTGGGAGACCGGGCATGCGCCGGGCCTACGATCTCGCCATGACGGGGGCTGAGGACACGATCAACCACGAAGCGTTCGAGGCGCAGTGCCGCGCCGGTATCGAGGCGTGGGTCGCCGAACATCTGGGCGGCGAGGTCATCGCCATGGAGCGGCTCGAACGCTGGCGGCCACAGTGGAAGGTCTCGTACACGAGCGGCAGTGAGACCGGTGCCGTGCTTGTGCGCGGCAATCGCCCGATCGCTCCAGTCAACGCACTGCGTTTCGAGATGGCGTGCATGCAGACCCTCGAACGCAACGGCATCCTCGTCCCCCACATCCACGGCTGGATGGACGAACCGGTCGCATTCGTCATGGACTGGGTCGAGACCGAAGACCGTGCCCCTGGAATGCTCCACACGGCGATGGACACCCCGTCGGAGATGGATCCCGAACGCTGGCAGGCCACGCTCAGCTACATGACCCACCTCGCTGCGGTGCATGCCGTACCGGTGAGCGAGTTCGCCGACGTGAAGCAGCTCGCCAACCCACCGAGCGAGCCACGCGACATCGCCTTGCACGCAGTAGACCGCATCTACGCCATGGGCGAGATGGCGGGCAACCTCGACCCGTCATTGTCCTTCCTGCAGATGTGGCTGCGCCGCAATGCGCCAACGGACCGCCACGGTGTGCACTTCCTGTGCGGCGACGCCGGCCAATTCATGTCGCGCGGCACCAAAGTCGTTGCGCTGCTCGACTTCGAGATCGCCAACGTCGGTGACACCCACTGGGATCTCGCATGCTTCCGAGGTCGCCACCCCTACGAGAACATGGGTGACATCCCCGCGCTCTACCGCGAGTATGAGCGGGTCACCGGAACGCCGATCGATCGCCGGGTCGTCGGCTACTACACCGTCGGGTTCCTGCAGCTCGCTGTGATCGGGGCGACGTTCTTCATGATGCCGGAGATCCGGGGCGGGAACTGGATCGAAGGCATGCTCGAGAAGGCGAGCATCACCCGGCGGGCCTATGAGGCAATCGCGGAACTCCACGGCCTCGAACTCGACCACGACCTCACGCTCCCCGACCCGACCCCCGACTCGCTGGAGGCATCAGGCCTGCGGAAGCTGACCGCCGACATCGGACGACTGCCGACCTCGAGCGCCTTCGCCGACTGGGAGCGCGACCTGCTCGGCGCCATCCCCGACTTCCTTCTCAACTACACGCGATACCGCAGCTGGTTCGAGACGGTCTCGCGCACGGACATCGAGGCGTTCCTCGGCGAATCGTTCGACGATCTCGCTACAGCGGACGCTGCGATTCAGGCCCGTATTGACAGCGACGACCCGGCCGACGACAACGAATTCGTCCGGCTCATGCACCGCCGCATGCTGCGCCTCTCGATGATCACCGCCGGCACCAACCCCGACGAGACCAATCCCTTCTTCTACGTCCTCGAGCCGGTGATCGATCGCGAGTGAGACGGGTGAAAGGGTTCAGCCGAGCGTGCGGGCCCAGACCGCGTAGAGCGGGTCGGTGCGAGCGCCCGGGTTGCGGTGTTGAAGGGTCGGCTCCCCGAACCCTTCGGTGAGATCGAAGTAGGCCCCGACGATGCGCACCCGGGTGGCATCATCGTTCGCGAGCCAACCCCGGATCGCCTTCGTCGGGAAGCAGCGATTCGAGAACGTGCACACGAACACTCCGCCCGGTTGCAGCACACGAGCAACCTCGGCAAAGACGTCGAGCGGTCGGGTGAGGTAGTCGACCGACACGGCACAGGTCACCGCTGCGAATACTGCGTCGTCATGGGGTAGTGCCGGGTCGATGTTGAGATCCTGGACATGCCACTCGTCGGCCATCTCATTGGCCGTCAACTCGTTCGCGTTCATGCCGGTGACGACAAACCGATCGGGCTTGATCGGAAAATGCGAGATCCACGACGAGCAGATGTCGAGCACCGGCCCGGAGCCGGGACCGGCGAGCTGGAGCTCCTCGTACAGATCGCCGATGGCAACGACCGCACCGTCGTCGATGTGCGTCACAAAGCGGTCGAACGCATAGAAGTCGGCGTCGTCGGACTCGTCGCCTCGAGCGAAGAAGCCCTCGGGGAACGAGGTCGAATGGCGGGGATCCATCCTCCCATCGTCGCGCCCGAACCCGACTTCCACAGAACCGGCCGAGCCGCAGAACAGACCCTGGACAATCGTTCAGGAGTCGGCACGCTTCCGGACTGACAAACATCCAGGAACCATCACGCAAAGTCCAGAGGATGAAGCCGACCCCCCTTTGCCGCCGCCGGGATTCTGGTCCTGGTTTTCGCCCGCTGCGCAGCATCACCTCGACCGGTGTGCATGGCGGCGCCCTAGGTCGCCTGGCCCCCGCAGGCCGACCGACCTCACCCGATGTGCAGATCGTCCACCGACGTGACGACGACCCCGTCGACATCGACGTCGTACGTCCGGTCGGCGAGATCAACTCGAAGTTCTGCCAATCGTCCTGCCCGCTCCCACCGCATGACGAGATGGCCCGGCGCCGTATCGCCGACCGTGAAGGCGCCGTCAAACAGCGCTGACTCGGATGTTCGCCATCGAAGCAGGTGAAGGAGTGACCGGACCACTGGGCGCTCGAGTTCGGCAGCGAGTGACTCGGAGGAGTGGTACGGCCGGTTGATATCTCGACCGACACCAGTGCGGCGCAACAACGCCATATCGTTGGGCGCAGCGAGCAGACCGGCGTAGTAGATCTGCGGGATACCAGGCGAGAAGACCTGGATCAGGCGGCTGATGATCTGGGCGGCATCGTCGCTGCCGAGGGCCTCAAAGTAGGTGCCGTTGACCTGATAGAGGTCGAGGTTCGAGGCCGCCGCTCCGGTGGACTCGCGACTGCGGCCCTCGCTCGCGTCGTGCATCGCTTCGACGAGCGCGTCGACCTGCGCAGGCTTGAGGAGTCCCGGCTTATCGCCCTCGGGCGCGACATCGACCACACCGATGCCGTCGTGGGTGTCAAGCACCGTGACGCAGTTGGTCGGACGGATGTCGAGCCAGTGTCGGAGCGGCTCGGCGTCACGGGCATGGAGCGCATGCAAGACGAGTGGCGGCAGGGCGAAGTCGTAGACGAAGTCGACCCGAGAGGCGACCTCCATCTGGAACCCGAAGTACGAGTGGATCTCGACCAGCAGGTGCATGCCACGCTTGTGCGACTCCGTGCGCAGCTGGGAGATGAACTCGAAGCAGGCCGGGAGCATGAAGCACGTGGTGCCCCGCTCCTTGATGGCGTACCCGACCGCGTCGAGACGAACGAGCTTCACCCCGTTCTCTGACAGCCGATCGAGCACGGTCACCAAATAGGCCCAGCCGGCCGGGTGATAGACATCGATGTCGATCTGCTCGGATGTGAAGGTCGTCCAGACCTCGGTGGGCACACCGGCGACCTCATAGGTCGTGAACGGTGGCCACGGCCGCGGCCGATATATCGCCGCAAGCTCCTCGTCGGTGGCGCCGGTCGGGAAGACCATGTCCCTGGTGAGGAACATCCCATGAAACTCCGAGGCCTCACCCTTCTCGAGCCAGTCCTGGAACGGTTCGGATTCCGACGAGACATGGTTGACGATGAGATCCGCCATGATCTCGAAGTCCTCCCCGAGGGCACCGACCTCGGCCCAGTCCCCAAGCCGGGGATCGACCTGGGTGTGATCGATCGGATCGAAGCCCGCATCTGAGCCATCGATCGGCGAGAAGAACGGCAGCAGGTGAATGCCGCCGAATACCCCGCCAAACGGGCCGCGCATGGCCTCGCCGAGGCCGACGAGATCGCCGGCGAGACGGTCGACATAGGTGATCAGCTGCGGCGCGTTGCGCAGCAAGGGCGATGGCGCCGGCGCCCGCTGGGTGTCCATCGACGCGACGCTACCTTCTAGCCTGATCGACGTGACCGATCAGTCGACCCTTCCCGAGACCAGCGATGCCGTTGTAGTCGGTGCTGGTCTCGCTGGCCTCGCCGCCGCCCGAATCCTGCACGAAGCAGGCCGCTCGGTGGTCGTGCTCGAGGCATCCGACGGCGTCGGTGGGCGGGTCCGCAGCGACATCGCCGACGGCTTCATCCTCGACCGCGGTTTCCAGATCTTGCTGCGGGCCTACCCCGAGCTCGATCGCCAGTTCGACATCGATGCGCTCGATCTCCGCTCGTTCGATCCCGGCGCACTCGTTCGGGTCGGCGAGAAGCTCGCACTGCTGGGCGACCCACTCCGCAAGCCCACGACGCTGCCGTCGTCGGTGCTGTCGCCGGTCGGCAGCCCTTTCGACAAGCTCCGGCTCTTGAAGGATCGCGTTCGCCTCGGCCGTACCGACACCAGCCAACTGCTGCGACAGCCCGATACGTCGACTCGAGAAGGTTTGACGGCTCGTGGCTACAGCGACGCCATGATCGACCGCTTCTTCCGGCCCTTTGTCGGCGGCATCCAACTCGACCCGACGCTGGCGACCTCCAACCGCATGTTCGACGTCGTCCTGCAACAACTCTTCCGCTCCGACGCCGTCGTCCCGGCGAAGGGCATGGGCGAGATCCCCGCTCAGCTGGCCTCGCGTCTGCCTGCCGACGCCGTCTACCTGAACACTCCCGTCACCGCCGTCAGCGCCGGCTCGGTCACCACCGGGCGCGGCACGATCACCGCAACCGACGTGATCGTCGCAGTCGAGGGACCCGCTGCTGCGGATCTGCTCGGTCTGCCGCCGGTCGACTCGAACCCGGCAACGTGCGTCTGGTTCGCCGCCGACACCCCACCGATCACCGAGCCGCTACTCGTCCTCGACGGCGAGGGACCGGCCCGCAACATTGCCATCATGAGCAACGTCTCACCGGCGTACGCACCGGCCGGCAAGGCGCTGATCGGGGGCGCCTGCCCCGGCATGCTCGACCACGACGCCGAGCCGGCGGTCCGAGCCCAACTCCGCGACATCTGGGGGGCCCAGGTCGACCGTTGGATCCATCTCCGCACCGATGCCATCCCACACGGCCAGCCATCGCAGCCGCCTTCATTTCCCCCGAAACAGCGGACTGCGCTGGGCGACGGACTGCACGTCTGCGGCGACCACCGCGACACCTCGTCGATCCAGGGAGCCTTGTCCTCCGGTCGCCGCTGCGCCGAAACGATCCTCGCCGACTGACCCGGTCACGCTGGGCCCCGCCGTCGGGCGGCCACTACGTTGGCGTTCGTGCGTCACACGACCGAGCAACTCGACATCTGGCGTCGTGACGGCAGCGTGATCCTCGATTCGTTCTTCACGCCCGATGAACTGGCCCCGTGCGTCGACGGCATGGAGCAGATGTACGGGCACCTGCGCCCCGACGACCCGGCCGCCCACGCGAACTTCGATGCCAAGACCCGCTACGCCGCCCAGTTCGCGAACACCACCGACCTGCCATTCCACGCCACTCCCGAACTCAACCTGATCGGCCTGCATCCCGCCCTCGTCGCCTGTGCCCGAGAGGCGCTCGGCACCGACGACGTTCGAATGTACCAATGCCACACGTGGGCCAAGTTCACCGGCCAGACCGACTTCGATCAGCCGTTTCACTGCGACTACAAGAACCACACGCTGACGGTGCCGGGCGAGAACGAACTCGATCGCACGATCAACTTCATGATCTATCTCACCGACGTCACCGACGAGCACGGAGCGATCCACTACGTGCCGGTACCGGAGTCGGATCCGATCACTGGCCCGATGCGGCCGCAATTCGCAGGTGAGGCGGATGGCTACGAAGCGCAGCTCCGAGCGATCGAGCGGAGTGGCGTCGCGGCCGCCGGGTCGGTCTTCGCCTATGGCATCGACGTCTTCCACCGGGGCACCAACCTCACCCTGCCCGACGCCCATCGCTTCACCGTCACCGCCAGCTACAAGGCCGCCGGCAACGACCAGATCGGCTGGTCGGCCTGGCCTCGCTTCTTCCGAGAGCCGTGGCATCTCGTGATGGACAACGCCAGCGTCGAGCAACGGACCTGCCTCGGCATCCCCGCACCCGGCGACCCGTTCTGGACAGAGATGACGCTCGCTCGCACCAAAGACCGCTGGCCGAACAGTGACTGGTCGGGCTACGACGAGGCTCTCATCACCTCGTCGACCGATCGCTCCTGCTGATTCTTCGACGGGAAGCGAAACGCGGCCACCATCTACGCTCGCCCCCATGGCCGATGCACTGATCCTCACCAAGCGCGACGATGGGGTTGCGATCGTCTCCACCAACGACGATCCGCTCAACCGCATGACGCTCGAGTACATCGACATGTTCAGCGAGGTGGTCGAGGACATCGCAGCAGACGACTCGATCCGCTCGTTCGTCGTCACCGCCGAGGGCACGGCGAACTTCTCCGTTGGCATGAACCTCAAGCAATTGCCCGAGGGCCTGAAGCGGGCGGGCAGCGTCGACGCCTTCTTCGATCAACGGCTGGCGCTGATCAGCCGCATCGAGACGATGGGCAAACCATCGGTCGCCACCCTCTTCGGGCACTGTCTTGGCGGCGGCATCGAACTCCCGCTTGGCTGCACCTTCCGTCTCGCGGCCGAGACAGACGCCAACATCGGCCTCCCCGAGATGGATCTCGGCTCAACCCCTGCGTGGGGCGGCAGCGCCCGCCTCGCTAAGACGGTCGGCCGCCAGCACGCGCTCGACATGATCCTGCGAGCCAAGACCCTCACCGGACCAGAAGCACTGGCGATCGGCCTGGTCAATGAGGTCTGGCCGCTCGCCGAACTGAAAAACCGGGCGGTCCAGCTCGCCGTCGATCTCGCCAAACAACCCCGCCTTGCGGTGAGCGGCATGCTTGCAGCGCTCCATGACGCTGAGCATAAGACACTCGACGAACTCCTCGTCGCCGAGCGGGCGGCGGTGCACACAACCATGGGAACACCCGACGCTGCCGAGGGGATGAAGGCCTTCCTCGAAAAGCGAGCGCCAGCGTTCAACCAGGACGTGGGCTGATCAGGCGTGAGGTTGGGTCGCCATCGCCTCGGCGATCACCTCAGCGGCCGACGCCACCCCGGAACCACCGAGCGGCGCGCCGACGACCCGAAGGCCTGCCTCGATCGTGCCGAGCGCCCCAAGGAGCGCAGGGGGATTGACGTGACCCATGTGCCCGATCCGGAAACTTCCGGTGTGGTCCATCACACCGAGACCGATCGTGAGCCCAGCGGTGTTCTCGCAGACACTCGCAAGCGCTAGTGCATCGACGTGAGGGGTCATAACGGTGGTTACGCAATCGGCCTGAGCTCCGAGCTCGCGGATCAACAACTCGACCCCACCGGGTGTCTCCCACGTGAGCACCGCTGACCGGACGGCATCGCCGAGCACCCGATGGCGATGCCAGCGCACGGCGAGGGTCTCCTCATCGATCATGCGCAGTGCCTCACGGAGCGCGAACAAGTGGCTGACCGGCGGGGTGCCAGAGAACTGCTGGTAGATCTGCTCGCCTTCGAGTCTGGCTTGCCAGTCGAAGTATCCGTCGCGCAGGTCGGCGTTGCGTCCGCGCTCGATCGCTCGCTCGTTGGCCCAGACGATTCCGAGACCCGGTGGGGTCATAAGACCCTTCTGTGACGCAGCAATGGTGATGTCGACACCCCAGGCATCCATGTGGAATTCGTCGCACGCCATGGACGCGATGCAGTCGACGACGAAGAGGGCCGATGATCCCGATGCGGCAATCGACCGCCCGATCGCTTCGATGTCGTTGCGTACCGAAATCGCCGTGTCGACGTGGACTGCGAGAACGGCAGCAAACTCGTCAGCCGGGCCAGCGGCGAGTCGAGCCGCAACAGCGTCAGGGTCGACCGGTAAGCGAGGCGTCGCCGGCAAGGTCTCAACCTCAATGCCGGACCGCTCGAGGAACAACCCCCACACAGCCGGAAAGCGACCCGATTCCAGAACGAGAACCTTGTCGCCTCGACTGAGCGTGTTGACGGCCGCCATCTGCCAACCGGAATGACCGTTCCCGATGCTCACGAAGGCGTGACCAGCGGTGTCGGCCACTGCCGGTAGCCGGGCGAACACTTCGCCGGCGACATCGAGCAGCTCGCCTTCATAGATGTTGGGCATTGGCAGCCGGAAGGCGGCAAGCACCCGTTCGGGCATGACCGAGGGGCCGGGGATCGCCACCATCGGGATTCCGTGTCGCAACGTCACCGCCGGGACCGTAGTCCTGGCCGCGTCGATTCGCTCGAACCGGCTGAGCCGCTGCTGAGCGGTTTTGGTTGTGATTCGGCGGGGCTCAGACAGCCTGACGGGATTCAGCGGTGGCCGCAACGAACGCAGCGAACGCCGGGCACTCATCAAGCACGGTGGCGAACTCGCGGCGGTTGAACGCCAGAACGTCGGCGTCGCTGAGCGCCGAGACAGTGGCGGTTCGGCGGGAGTTCTCGAGCAGGGCAATTTCGCCGACGATGTCACCAGCGCCGAGGGTGGCAACATCGTCGCCTTCGCGGCTGACGGCGAGCGAACCATCGAGGACGACGAGGAACTCGCGGCCGACGCCTGCTTCGTTCATGATGGTCGTGCCACCGGGAACGGTGACACGGGTGCCGAGTCGGAGCACGGTCTCGAGCTCGGATGTGGAGACGGTTGAGGCGACTGCGGAATCAAGCAGCGTGGTAGGGATGTCGATGCGACGACGGAGCAGCATTGGGGGATACCTCCGGGTTTCGCTCCGCACGGAAGTTGCGGGCGTGTGCTTACTTTACGGACGCAAGCCGATCGAGGGATGCTGCTGCGACAACCGTCACGTCGATGCTTGACGAACCGGTCAGCGGTTCGAAACACTGCAGACACGACCGATTTGAACGATCGTTCAATCAACGTGTCGCTCCCGAGCTCCAAGGACCTCGCATCGACCGAGGCCGGCTACCGCGAGGATCCGGCAGCCTCGATGTCGATGCGCGCCGACGCCCACACCTCGCCCACGTGGTTTGACCACGAGCGGCAGGCGATCTTCGCCCGCAGCTGGCAGTGGATCAGCCATGTCGAGAACGTCCGAGAGCCGGGTCCGCTATGTCACCGCACAGATCGCTGGGATGTCGATCGTCGTCGTGCGGACCCACGAGGGCGAACTCAAGGCCTTCTGCAACGTCTGCAAGCACCGGGCGCACGAACTCGTCTCTGGCGCGGGAACCACCCGCAACCTGGTGTGCCCCTACCACGCCTGGACCTACGACCTCGACGGCCACCTCACCGGTGCCCGCCGCACGGGCAGCCTGATCGGATTCGACACCGCCAAGATCTGCCTCGATGAGGTCCGGGTCACCGAGTTCGGCGGGATCGTCTGCGTCGACCTCGACCCGGCAGCAACACCCCTCGCGGAGCAGGCGGGCGAGCTCGGCGCGGAGATCGCCCACTGGGCACCCGACGTTGTGCAGTTGACGTTCGCTCATCGTCTGACCTTCGAGATCGAGTCGAACTGGAAGAACGTCGTCGACAACTTCCTCCAGTGCTAGCACTGCCACGTCGCCCACAAGGACTTCGTCTCTCTCGTCGACATGGACACCTACAAGGTGACCACCCACGGGATCTACAGCTCCCAAATGGCCGAGGCCGGGAAGAGCACGAATTCTGCCTACGACGTCAGCGAGGCCACGGTCACCGACCACGCTGTCTGGTGGCTGTGGCCCAACACCTGCCTGGTGCGCTAACCGGGTCGCGGCAGCTTCATCGTCATGCACATCATCCCCGTCGGGCCGGGGCGGACGCTTAAGACGTACGACTTCTTCCTGGAGACCGCCGAACCCAGCGAGGCCGAACTCGACTCGATTCGCTACAACGACGACGTACTCCAACCCGAAGACATCGGTCTCGTCAAGAGCGTGCAGCGCGGTATGCGCACCCCCGCCTTCGATCATGGCCGAATCGTGCACGACCCGACCGGCTCCGGAGTCTCCGAGCACGCCGAGCACCACTTCCACGGCCTCGTGCTCGACGCGTGTCGCGCCGGCACATGAGTCGGACGTCAGTCGGGAAAGCCCACGAGGATCGCCGCGCAGGCGATCGTGACCCCGCCGGTGCCATCGGCATCGATGGGCGGAACGTTCAAGCCGCCCCTTTCAGCCCGGACGGTCACGACGCCGTACGGCACCTCTTCAGCGACCGCCTCGAGGTCGACGGCGTCGGGCTCGGCGCAGCCGATCATCACATTGACGTGCATGTCGTCACGGGACTTGCCGGCCGCATTGAAGAGGTTGAGCGAACTGTGTCGAAGAGCGTCGAAGACCGCCCGTCGGGCCGCCTTGGTGTAATCGCGGCCTCGGACGTCGACACCCATGCCCATCTCGGTGATCCAGCGCGTGGTGCTCATGGCCGAAACGGTACCTGCCGGCGGTGCAGGGCGACGCGGCCGATCGGTCTCCGAAGCGAATCCGCCACCAACGTCCCGCAGGTCGCCGCGACAGGCGAGAAAACTCGGGCCGGCATCACCAGCCCACAGCCGAAAGGAACCCTCGATGGGAATACTTGATGATCGGATCGCCGTCGTCATCGGTGGACGCGGCGGTGTCGGGCGGGCGGTCTGCGAACGCTTCGAAGCCGAAGGCACAATCGTCTACGCCGGAGATCTAAGCGACGGCGGCAGTGTCGGTGGCGACGCGCCGGCCGGCCCCTTTTTCCTCCTCGACGTCACCGACGAGGCTGCCGTCATGGCCTGCTTCGCCCATGTGCGTGACACCCACGGCCGACTCGACATCCTCGTGAACGCCGCCGGTATCGAGATCGAGGACACGATCGAGACCACAACGCTTGCGCAATGGAACCGGATCTTCGCCATCAACGTCACCGGCACCTTTCGCACGTCTACGGATGCGCTGCCGCTCCTTCGCAAGAGCGAAGGCCACGCCTCAATCATCAACTTCGGCAGCTACGACGGCTTCATCGCCGACCCCGCTTCGGTCACCCGCTCTGTGGCCAGAACCGAGGCGATCGCCTTCGATGACGGGCATGACAGCGCGGTGGCCCGCTCGGCCTGAGCGTCAGGCTCGCACGGCGGCGTGCGCCGCGTGCACGACCCGGATCGACCGCATGACGTGGTCGGTCGATGGGAACATCCGGTTCATCGCATAGACGACCACGAGGTCCTGCTCGAGGTCGACGACCGCCATCGAGCCGCCAAGGCCGGCCCACCACACCGTCTCATCATTCACCCCGACCGGCATGGATCGAGAGCTGTGTCCGAAGCCAACGCCCATACGGACATTCGTGCCCGTGACAGGGTCGGGACCGTCCCAGTCGACGGTGCGGACGAGATCGAGCGCACCCTCGCCCAGCGGGTCGCTGTCGATGGTCGGGTGGCGGGTGAGGAGGCTGAGCAACTGTGCGACCGAGCGGGCGTTGCCGTGGCCGTTCGACGAGGGGAACTCTGACGCCTGCCACCGAGCCGTGTTGACGTCGGCCACGCGGTCAGGGCCATCGTTCGATGGAGGCATTGCGGCGTGGTCGGTCTCGGCAATCCGCACCCGGACCGGCTTGGGAACGCCCAGGTGGAAGTCGATGTCATGCGGCTCGGTGAGTTCGGCGCGGATCCAATCACCCATCGTCTGCCCCGTGACCCGACGCACGACCTCACCGAGCAGGAATCCTTGGGTGAAGGCGTGATACGCAAACGCCTCCCCGGGAGGCCGGATCGGCGGCTGCGCAGCCAGACGGGCGCAGCTTTCGTCCCAGTCGAACATCGTCTCGTGCTCGAGTGGCGGCCGGAACTCGTGGAGCCCAGCCAGATGGGTGAGCGCGTGGCGGACGGTGACATCGCCTTTCCCAGCGGCG
>PBTQ01000079.1 GCA_002729125.1 Acidimicrobiaceae bacterium
AGGGCGTCGGCGCCGCCGTACCCCCGCAGGTGACCTCCACCGCCGCCAAGCCGCTCTCGATTGCCTTCGAAGAGATCTCTGCAGAGAAGATCGCATCCATCGAAATCGATCCCGAAGCTGAGGCTGCAGCTGCCGCGCTTGCCGGTGCCGAAGCTGAAGCCGCCGCCGAAGTCGGCGACGACTCCGCCTGATCCGAGGGGCACGGTGACCACGCTCGCTGGCCGCCGCATCGTCCTCGGTGTCACCGGCGGTATCGCCGCCTACAAGGCCGTCGAGGTCTGTCGTCGACTCGTCGACGCCGGAGCCCACGTCAGTCCGGTGCTCACCGACGGCGCCCAGCGCATGGTGGGGGCCACGACCTTCTCCGCGCTCGCGTCCGAGCCCGTCCGCACCGAACTATGGGACGACCCAGAGACCCCTATCCCGCACACCAAGATGGGGCAGGCTGCCGATCTCATCCTCGTGTGTCCGGCGACGGCCCGTCTGATCAGCGACCTTCGTACTGGACGCTCGGCCGACCTGTTGATGGCCACCATCCTGGCGTCTCGGGCTCCGGTCATGGTCTGCCCGGCGATGCACACCGAGATGTGGGAGCAGGCATCGGTCCAGGAGAACCTCGACATCCTCACCGGTCGAGGCGTGCTGATCGTGCCGCCAGAGTCCGGCCGACTCGCCGGAGGAGATATGGGTCACGGCCGACTGGCGGAACCATCGACCGTCGTCGCTGCGGTCGAGGTCGCGCTCAGCGAAGGTGATCTCGCCGGTCGCACGGTGCTCGTCACCGCCGGCGGCACCCGTGAGCCGGTCGATACCGTGCGCTATATCGGCAACCGCTCCTCGGGCAAGCAGGGGCATGCCATTGCCGCCGAGGCCGCGCTGCGAGGGGCCGATGTCGTGGTCGTCACGACCCATCCTGACCGGGCCCCAGCCGGTGTCCGCGTCGTTGAGGTCGAGACGGCCGCCGAGATGGCCGCTGCCTGCGACACGGAAGCCCCGAACGCCGACATTGTCGTCATGGCTGCTGCGGTCGCCGATTTCCGCCCCGCCGACGCCTCCGACGGCAAGCTTAAGAAGCGAGATGGCGCTCCCGCCGTCGAACTCGTCCCCACGGTCGACATCCTCGCCGGCCTTGGAGCAGCGAAATCTGATGGGCAGGTCCTGATCGGCTTCGCCGCCGAGACCGACGACCTGATCGTCAACGCAGCCGAGAAATTGGCTCGCAAGAACCTCGACGCGATCGTTGCCAACGACGTGTCCAAGCCGGGCGTCGGCTTCGAGCACGCCACCAACGAGGTGGTGATCCTGCTTGCCGACGGATCCCGGATCGATGTCCCACTGACCGACAAGCGCGATGTTGCACGGCGCGTGCTAGACACCGCAGCGGGCCGACTCGGCCAGCAATGAACCAGGAGCAAACGTGACCCGTTGGACCTTCACCTCCGAGAGCGTTTCGGAGGGCCATCCCGACAAGATGGCCGACCAGATTTCCGATGCCATCCTCGACGAGATGCTGGCGCAGGATCCGATGAGCCGGGTGGCGTGCGAAACACTCGTCACCACCGGTCTTGCTGTGGTCGCCGGTGAGATCACCACCGAGGCCTACGTCGACATTCCCGGCACCGTTCGTCGCACGATCAACGAGATCGGCTACAACAACGAGGCGTTCGGGTACGACGGCAATACCTGCGGCGTCATGGTCACCCTTGATGAGCAGTCGCCCGACATCTCTCAGGGCGTCACCGCCTCGGAAGAGGTCCGATCGGGTCAGTCTGAGGAGGACGAGCTCGACAAACAGGGCGCAGGCGACCAGGGCATGATGTTCGGCTACGCCAGCGACGAGACCGACGTGCTCATGCCGCTGCCGATCCACCTTGCTCACCGTATGGCCGAGAAGCACGCTGAGGTCCGCAAGGCCGGCACTATCCCGTACTTGCGCCCGGACGCCAAGACCCAGGTCACCTTTGAGTACGAGGGCAACACCCCCGTCAGGCTTAAGACCGTGCTCGTCTCCACGCAGCACAACGACGGTATCGATCGCGACACGATGATTCGGCCCGATCTGATCGAGCACGTGATCCGCCCGGTGATTCCCGAACAGTTCGCCGACGACGATTACGACGTCTTCGTCAACCCGACCGGTCGGTTCGTGATCGGTGGCCCGGTGGGCGACGCTGGCCTCACGGGTCGCAAGATCATCGTCGACACCTACGGCGGCATGGCTCGTCACGGCGGCGGTGCCTTCTCGGGCAAGGACCCGTCGAAGGTCGATCGTTCAGCCGCCTACGCAACCCGCTGGGTCGCGAAGAACATCGTCGCCGCTGGTGCCGCCAACCGCTGCGAGATTCAGGTCGCCTACGCCATCGGTATGGCTCGTCCGATGTCGGTGCTCGTCGAGACCTTCGGCACCGAGACCGTCGATAAGGCCGCCATCGAGAAGGCCGTCGACGAAATCTTCGATCTACGCCCCGGTGCGATCATGCGAGAACTCGATCTGCGCCGGCCCATCTTCCGCAAGACGGCGGCCTACGGTCACTTCGGCCGCGAGCCTGAAGCCGGCACGTTCCCGTGGGAGCAGACCAACAAGGTCGACGACCTCACGTCGGCTCTGGGCCTCTGAGCGAGCCCGACCAGGGACGGCTGGCGCTCGGCGACGAGCCGTCCCCGCCATCTGACATCGAGACGACCCGCCCTGAAGGGCGTATTGTGCGCGTGCTGCCTGACGTCGTAGGCATCGATCGAGAGTTCGACTATGTCGTGCCGACATCGTGGGAGGCTGACGGGCGCGCGGAGCGGGTCGTCGTGGGGGCGATGGTGCGGGTTCCGCTTGCGGGCCGGCGGGTCGATGGCTGGGTCACCACCATGGAGGTAGAGCCCGAACCCGGCGTCCGCTTGGTCGAGCTGGTGAAACTGCGCGGGGCGGGCCCGTCTCCGGAGCTGCTCGACCTGGCCGGTTGGGCGACGTGGCGTTGGGCCGGGCGCCGGGTGGCCTTCCTTCGGGCGGCGTCGCCAGAACGCATGGTTGCGGCTGCGGCGAAACGTCGGCCTCGTGATCCGGTGCCCGCCGGACCTCGCGACGTCTTCGACGACGCGTTCGACCATGGCGTTGCCACGGTCCGAGTCGCTCCCGACGACGACGGATTGGGTGTGGCGATTGCTTCTTGTCGCCGCGGCGATGCCCTGATCCTCACCGCCGACGCAGCCCGGGCTCGTCATCTGGCCGTGGCTCTGCGCCGAGCCGGGGTCTCGGTGGCGCTCGCTCCCAACGAATGGGCGGCTGCGGCTGGGGGTGCGACGGTCGTCGGCACCCGGTCGGCCGCATGGATGCCGATGCCGGATCTCGCCGCTGTTGTTGTGATCGATGAACACGACGAGCGCTTCAAGGAGGAACGCACCCCGGCGTGGCACGCTCGCGAGGTCGCTCTTGAACGGGCGCGTCGAGCGGGTGTGCCCGCCGTGATGACCTCGGCGGTGCCGTCGCTTGAGGCGCTCCGTGCCGGCCCGCTCTTACGTCGCGACCGATCAATCGAACGCGATGACTGGCCGATCGTCGACGTGCTCGACCGACGCGACGAGGATCCGACCAAGTCGGGACCGTTCGCCGCTGATCTTCGACGCCACATCGACGGTGACCGGCGAGTGGTGTGCGTCCTCAACCGCACGGGTCGGGCTCGCCTGCTCGCTTGCGCAGCGTGCGGTGAGATGGTCCGCAGCGATGACGGTGGTCAGATCATGCGGCTGGTCGACGACGAGCTGGTGAGCGCCGACGGCTTGGAGCGTCGACCCGTCATTTGCATTGTGTGTGGCTCCACGGCCCTCAAGACCCTCCGAGTGGGTGTCGAGCGAGCCCGGGAGGAGCTTGAGGCCTTCCTTGGCGAACCGGTTGATGAGATCACGGCGGCATCGGAGCAACGCCCACAGCAACGGGTGGCGATCGGCACGGAGGCCGTGCTGCACCGTGTCGACAGGGCTGACGTGGTCGTGTTCCTCGATCTCGATCAGGAGTTGTTGGCCGTGCGCCAGCGCGCAGCCGAGCAGGCGATGGCGATGATCTCCCAGGCGGCGCGGCTGGTCGGTGGCCGGGGGAGTGGTGGCCGTGTCGTCGTCCAGACCCGGCAGCCTGAGCACGAGGTGATCCTTGCGGCAGGACGCGGTGATCCGTCGCTGGTCGCCATCGCCGAGCGCGATCGCCGCCGCCCGCTGCGGTTACCGCCCTATGGAGCTCAGGTGTCGATCAGCGGTGAAGGCGCCGCTGCGTTGATCGATTCCTTTGGCACGCTTGAGGGCGTGCAGGTCCGCGGACCGCTCGATGGTCGCTGGTTGCTTCGCGCCGAGAGCCACAACCCGATACTCGATCGCCTCGGCGAGATCGAACGTCCGGCCGCCCGCGTGCGGATCGACGTCGATCCGCTGCGAGTATGACAGCGTGGATCAACGTCAGCGTCGCCTCTGCTTGTCCGTTCTCGCTGTGCTTGGCGTGATTGGCTTCGTCCTTGTGTTCGGCGAGCGGACCACGGGGCCGCCTCTCGAGAGCGTGGTCAGTGCCGAAGGGCTTGTCACGGAGATCCCGGAGGGGTGGGTCCAAAGCGAACAGTTCGCGTTCGAGTGGCAGCCGATCGCCGGCAATCCGATTGCCGAGGTCTTCGACAAATGGACCGTCGCCCGCGCCTGTGGTCCCGGTGGGTGCGACGACCGGTCGCTCGACGAATGGCTCGAGATCGGGGAGTCGCTGCCAACGTTCGTGCAGGCCGTTGCGGCTGATTCCGGCCTGACGATCAACCGGAGCAAGTTCGGTGACGATCACCGGGTGGTCGAGGGCACCACGGCGGCCGAGACCACCATCGTCTATGTCGCGGCATTCGATGATGGGTGGGATTTCTATGTTGAGTGTGGTCTGTCGCTCGGTGTGCGCGGCGACGAACGCCTGATCGACGAGATCGTCGAGGTGTGTCGGGCCACGGTGCCGGTCGGGGAGTGACCAGCTCAAATGGTGAGTCGCTCCGCCGAATGTCCGGCTGAGGGCGGCGCACCCAATGCGGCTGAGGTGTAAGGCCGATGTAGGGCCGTTCAGCGGCACCAGCTTCGCCGGCGGGCCTCGTAGATCGCGATCGAGGCGGCGTGGGCGACATTGAGGCTGCCGACCTTGCCGAGCTGTGGGATGAAGGCGACGCCGTCGCAGGCGGCGAGCGTGGCCGGCGTGCAGCCCCGATCTTCGTGGCCGATCGCGAGCGCGACGTCGGTCTCCATCGGGATCTCGTGGAGGGGAAGGGCGTCGCTCGTCAACTCGATCGCAATCACCTGATAGCCGTCGGCTCGGGCGGCTTCAACCGCAGGAACACCGGAGTCGAACTCGGTCCAGGTTAGGTACCGGGCGGTGCCGAGCGCGGTCTTGTTGACCTTGTCGTGGTCGGGAGCAGTAGCGCTGCCGAGGTAGAGGTGGTCGACTCGTTCGGCCGCCGCGGTGCGCACGATCGCTCCGACGTTGAACGGGTTGCCGACGCCGTCGAGCACGAGCGCAAGTCGGCCGTTGGTGTGGCGGCGCCACTCTCGGTGGAGTCGCTTCATTCCCGTGCCGTCGAGTTGTGTCACGTGCTCTCCCTCGCCCTGACCTCAAGGATACGGAAGCCGGCGCGGCTCGTGATCCGGTCGACCGGATGCCCGAGCCCCTCGAGCCAGCGAGCGAGCGAGTCGCTGCCGAGATGTCTTTGGACGACGAGATGCGCGACGCCGCCGGGAGTCATCCGCGTCAGCCAGTGGTCGAGGAGATCGTGAAGTGCCCGTTTGCCGATTCGGATCGGTGGATTGGAGATGATGCGGTCGAATCGCACGTCGTCGGCCACTTCGTCCGGTGCTGCGACGGTGATCCGATCTCCAGCATCGATCGTTGCGCCGTTGGCGGCGGTGAGTCGCCGCGCCCGCTCGTTGACATCGACCGCCCAGATTCGGGCGTGAGGCGCCCGCAGGGCGGCGACGCAGGCGATCGGTCCCCAGCCACAGCCGAGGTCGAGGATGGTGTGGTCAGCCGTTGTGAGCGGAGGTGACTCCTGGAGGAGCAATTTTGTGCCGGCGTCGAGATGCTCGGCGGAGAAGACGCCTCGGTCGGCAGTCAAGGTGATGGCGAGGTCGGGCAGGCTGACCTCGACGGGACGCGGATCCGAGGCGACGGACGGCTCGTCATCGAAATACTGACCGGTACTCACCCCGTCGACGGTAGCGGGGCCTGCGGTGGGTAGATTGGACGCATGGCTGCGTACGACATTCGAGTCATCGGTGATCCGGTTCTGCGCCAGAAGGCAAACGACGTGGACGAGATCGACGGCGCGGTCGTTAAGCTCGTCGACGACATGCTCGAGACGATGTACACGGCTCCCGGCATCGGCCTAGCCGCACCGCAGGTCGGCGTCGACAAGCGCCTCTTTGTATGGGACATCGGCTACGGCCCTAACGCGATGGTCAACCCTGAAATCATCGAGGGCGACGGTGAGTGGGTCTTTGAGGAGGGCTGTTTGTCGGTCCCCGGCCTGTCCTGGGAGATCGTGCGTCCGAAGCAGATCCACATCGTCGGCCGTGATCTCGATGGCAATGAAATGACCTACGAGGCCGACGAGCTCGAGTCGCGCATGTTCCAACACGAGATGGATCACCTCGACGGCGTGTTGTTGATCGAGCGACTCGACGAAGACACTCGCAAAGCGGCCCTCAAAACGCTGCGCGACCTGCAGATCGGCAAGCCCGAAACGAAGCCGGCCGGCGGCGGTCTCACCCTGCCGTGAGCACCACCACCTCATGAGCGCTGCGCCTCCGGACGTCATCCGGCGGATCGTCTACCTGGGTACGCCGGGTTTGGCCGTTCGGCCACTCCGGGCTCTCGTCGATGCCGGCTATGAGATCCCTCTCGTCGTATCGCGTGCCGACGCTCGCCGCGGCCGCGGGAAGCAACTTCTGCCTTCGCCGGTGAAGGCGGCGGCGCTCGAACTCGGCCTGCCCGTGGCCGACCGGCTGGCCGACCTCGACCAGGTCGAGGCTGATCTGGTGGTGGTGGTCGCCTATGGACACCTCATCCCCGAGGCGATGCTCGGCCGGCTTGCGTTTGTGAACCTTCACTTTTCACTCTTGCCGCGCTGGCGCGGTGCCGCTCCCGTCGAGCGGGCGATCCTCGCCGGCGATGCGACCACCGGCGTGTGCCTGATGGATCTCGACATCGAACTCGACACGGGCGCGTTGTATCGCCGCGCCGAGACCCCAATCTGCGACGACGAGACGCTCGATGAGCTGCGAGGGCGGCTGGTCGAGATTGGCACCGACCAGCTTGTTCGAGCGCTTGCTGACGGCTTTGGTGATCCCGAGCCTCAAGTCGGCGACCCGGTCTACGCGGCGAAGATCGCCGCCGCCGAACGCAAGATCGACTGGAGTCAGTCGGCCGTTGCGATCCATCGTCGGGTACGGGTCGGTGGTGCGTTCACCACTTGGAACGGCAAGCGGTTCAAGATCCATCGCACTCGCCTTGCCGCCGCTTCCGATCCCGGGGTCGTCGTCTCGACCCCTGCCGGCCACCTTGAACTCCTCGATGTCCAGCCCGAGGGCAAACCTCGTATGGACGCTGCCTCGTGGGCCAACGGGGCCCGGTGGAGCGCCGACCAGGCGTTCGGCTCGTGAGCAACCCGATCGACGATCCTCGCCGGCTCGCCATCGCAGCGATCGTGCGAATCGACGACGAGGGCGCGTACGCCAACGTCGTCTTGCCGAAAATGTTGGGCAACACGACGATGGAGGCCCGCGACAAAGGCTTTGTGACGGAGCTCGTCTATGGCTCCACTCGCATGAAGCGGCGACTCGACCATCTCGTTGACCGCTTCCTGCTCGAACCTCCACCGCCATCGGCCCGCGCCGCATTGCGGATCGGCGCGCACCAGCTGCTCCATCTCGAAACCCCACCTCACGCTGCGGTTTCGGCGACCGTTGCGGCCGCACCGAAACGCTTCCGAGGCCTGGTCAACGCCGTGCTCCGCAGGGTGGCAGTGGCGGTGACGGAGGGCGTGTCGTTCCCTTCGGTCGGTACCGAGCTGAGCTACCCGGACTGGATCGTCACGCGACTCGGTGCTGATCTCGGGGAGAAGCGTGCACGCACGGCGCTTGAGACGATGAACGTCGCAGCAGACGTGCACATCCGCGACGACGGCTATGTGCAGGACCCGAGTTCCCAGGCGGTCGCTGCCGCCGTGCCGGTGTCGACTGGTGACCTCGTGCTCGATGCCTGTGCCGCACCTGGCGGAAAGGCCACGGCGATCGCCGGCACGGGCGCCCGGGTGATCGCCGCGGACTCCCGCCGCTCCCGCGTCGGCCTCATCGTCGCGAACCGCCGTCGCCTCGATCTTGACGATCTTCACGTCGTGGAGGCCGACGGCGCTGAGCCGCCGTACGCCGACGCCACGTTCGACACGGTGCTCGTCGACGCCCCGTGCAGCGGACTCGGGGCCCTGCGCCGTCGTGCCGACGCCCGCTGGCGGATCCGATCCGGCGATGTCGACGAACTCGCCGACTTGCAGCAGCGGATCCTGCTCGCCTCGGCGCCACTCGTGAAACCGGGCGGCTCGCTCGTCTACAGCGTCTGCACACTCACGAAGGCCGAATCGGTCGATGTCGTGGCGGCCACCGCTGGTGCGCTGGCCACGCTCGGCTTCCGAGCCGACCTACCGGCGGACGATGACTGGGAGTCCTACGGCCCGGACACTCTGGTGGTGGTCCCCGGTGCCGCCACTGATGGCATGGCGCTCGCCCGCTGGCGTCGAGCCTGAGCACTGCACCGTGATCGGCCGTGCTCGCTAGGGTGCCGACATGAGCTCCGAGCAGCGGTTGTCGGTGAAGATCGTGACCGTGTCCGACGGTGTCGTCGCCGGCACTCGGGAAGACGCGTCCGGCGAGGTCCTCGAGCAGTACTTCACGGAGCAGGGTTGGAACGTTGTCGAGCGCGCCCTCACTCAGGACGGTATTGATCCGGTCGCAGCGATACTTTGGCGTCTCGCCGACGGCTTCCACGGGCTCATCGTCACCACGGGGGGCACCGGCTTTGGTCCACGAGATCGCACGCCGGAGGGCACGAAGGCCACACTCGAACGAGAGGCGCCCGGCCTCGCCGAGGCGATGCGGTTGATCAACCCGCTCGGCCGGCTCAGTCGAGGCGTCGCCGGCACACTCGGCACCAGCCTGATCGTGAATACGCCTGGCTCGTCGAAGGGCTGTGTCGAGACCATTGGTGCTGTCATCGACGTCTTACCCCACGCGGTGACGCTGCTCGTCGACAACTACGATCCACACCCCTCGGGTGAGGGCGAAGGCCACGGTTCTGGTCACAGATGATCGACGACCTTGCGCTCATGGAGCGAGCGGTCGCCAACGCCGCCCGGATCCGCCACACGACCTCGCCCAACCCCTGGGTTGGTGCCGTTGTCGTCGCCCTCGACGGGCAGGTCTTCGATGGCGCCACCGAACCGCCCGGCGGCCGCCACGCTGAGCGGGTCGCGCTTGATGCCGCCGGCCCTGACGCGGCCCGCAGTTCGACGCTCTACACCACACTCGAACCGTGTGATCACATCGGCCGCACCGGTCCGTGCAGCCACGCCCTTGTCGAGTTAGGCGTCGCTCGGGTCGTCATCGGGGTCGGTGATCCCGACGGTCACGTCGCTGGCAATGGCATCAGCACGCTCGAGGCGGCAGGGGTCGAGGTCACCGTCGGCGTCGGTGCCGATCTCGTCGCCGAGCAGCTTGCCCCGTACCTCCACCATCGGCGAACGGGTCGTCCATTCGTGGTCGCCAAGCTTGCCGCCAGCCTTGATGGCCGGACGGCAGCGCCCGACGGCACCTCGCAGTGGATCACCGGACCCGAAGCCCGCGCTGATGCCCATCGACTCCGTGCCGAGAGCGATGCAATCCTCGTCGGGGCCCACACGGTGCGCAGCGACGACCCGGCGCTCACGGTCCGAGACTGGCACGCACCGGAGGGCACTCCACCGGCGAAAGATCCACTCCGGGTGGTGCTCGGCACGGCGGTGGCCAACGCCCGAGTCCAGCCCTGTTTGTCCTGGGACGGACCGATCGATCGCCTGCTCGAACATTTGGGTGACGACGGCATCGTGCAGTTGATGGTCGAGGGCGGAGCGCAGGTGATCGCTGATTTTCATCGCACCGGATTCATCGACCGATTCGTGCTGTACCAGGCCCCTGTCCTGTTCGGTGGCGACGACGCCAAAGGACTCTTCACCGGCGCAGGCGCACCGTCGGTCACGGCGGTCGATCGGGGCGAGATCGTCTCGGTCGAGCGTGTTGGGGCCGACCTGCGGATCGAGTTCAAACCCGGAGTTTGATCGTCGTCGGCCGGTAGACTCGACGGGGTTCGTCCCCTGCACTCAAGGCCCCGCCGTGCTGAACCTCGTCCTCCCCAAGGGCTCGCTCGAGAAGGCCACCATGGAACTCTTCGAGGCCGCCGACCTTCCGGTCGAGCGGTCGTCGTCGGTCGCCTACAAGGCTTCGATCAACGACCCCCGCATCGCCTCGGTGCGGATTCTCCGCCCCCAGGAAATCCCGGCCTACGTCGCCGAGGGGCTCTTCGACCTCGGCATCACGGGCCGCGACTGGATCGAGGAAACCTCTAGCCAGGTCGAGTCGCTCGGCGAGTTGAAGTACTCGAAGGCCACCGCCAAGCCGGTGCGCATCGTGATGGCGGTTCCGGAGGACTCACCGTGGCAGACGATCGCCGACCTGCCGGCGGGGGTGAGGGTCTCGACCGAATACCCCGAGATCACGAAGCGCCACCTTGAGGCCGCCAGTGTCGACGCCGACGTCCGTCTCTCCTACGGCGCCACCGAAGCAAAGGTCCCCGACATCGTCGACGTCGTGGTCGACATCACCGAGACCGGCCGGGCCCTCAAGGCCGCCGGTCTCCGCATCATCGAGACCCTCGTCACCAGCTACACCGAGTTGGTCGCCAACCCTGCGTCGGTCGCCGACCCGGAAAAGGCCCACGCCATGCGTCAGATCCACACGCTCCTCCAAGGCGTGCTCGACGCTCGCGGCAAGGTGCTCGTGAAGATGAACGTCTCGGCCGATGCGCTCGATGAGGTCATCGAGATCGTCCCGTCGCTCAAGTCGCCCACCGTGAACGAGCTGTTCCGCGGTGCGGGCTATGCCGTCGAGACGGTCGTGCCCAAGGACGAGATCAACATCTTGATCCCGCAGCTGCGCGACAAGGGTGCCACCGACATCGTCGAACTCCCCATCTCGAAGATCATCCCCTGATCCTCGAGTGATGCCGTGAGTGCCAGCGCCGTTCTCTTGGTGTTGGCTGCGTCGTTCGGACACGCGCTCTGGAACGCACGAACCCATAGCGGGACGGACCGCCTCGGCACGCTCGTCGTGTCGTACTTCGTCGGTGCGCTCTGGTTGGCCCCGTGGGTCCTCCTCGACCCGCCGTTCGAGGTCTGGTGGCTGCTGCTGACGAGCGGGCTGTTGCATGCGTCGTACATCACGGCGCTGGCGGCGGCGTACGACCGCGGCGCGCTCGCCGTCGCCTACCCCGTCGCCCGCGGGTCTGCGCCGCTTGTGGTGGCCGCACTGGGTATCGGGTTCCTCGGTCAGGTGCCGTCGGCTCTCACTTTGGTTGGCGCAGTGCTCGTGGCGATTGGACTCATGTTGATCGGCAATGTTGGCTGGAACACCGGCCAGCGACAGGCGCTCGCACTGGCGTTCACGACCGGTGTTGTCATCGGCGGTTACACGCTCGTCGACGCGCGAGCAGTCGAGGACGTGAACGGCTGGGCGTTCTTCGCCATGTCGTCGTACCTCGGTGCCACGTTCGCGCTCATCGGCAATCGGCTTTCGATCGAGCGGCTGCGGGCCTCGCTCCGGTCGGGTGTTCCCGTCGGTCTTGCCTCGTCGACGAGTTATGCGCTCATCCTGCTCGCCTACACCCGCGCCGACGCAGCGAACGTGGCCACGCTCCGCTCGACCTCGATCCTCTTCGGGCTCGCGTTGGTGCCCCGGACATTGACCCGTCCGCTCGTCGTTGGCGCGGTGGTGACCGTCGTCGGCGTGGCGCTGGTGACGCTGTAGCTCGACGCCACGTGGTCAGCTCTCGGCTTCCGCCTGTTGCTTGAGCTGCACGAAGGTCATCCGCAGTTGCTGAAGACCCTCCTGCAGTGTGGGCACGGCCTCACCGAGACGATCGCCGAGCCCGTCGACGAGTGCCGCCATCGCGTCGATGGCGAGACCGGCTTCGGCGAAGTTCGGCGTCTGCTGGGAGAGATGCAGCGCACCGAGCTCGAACAGGCCCATGGCGTGATTGGCGATCACATCACCAGCCGGTGCCGACAGCACCTGCTCACGGACAGCGGCCATCTCGCGAATGGCCTCTTCAGCCTGTGCCAACTGCTCGGGGGAGAGGTCGTCGAGCGTGATCCCGTCAGGGAGCGATGCGGCGATCGCGTCCTCCATTTCGGGTTCGAGGCCGGTCGGGGCGCCCACGGCGAGTTCGGGATCGCGGGGAACGTTGTGTTCGCCACCAGGTGTCCACAGAGAGCTCATGCTGATACCCTAACGGCCGTACAACTAAGGGAAGTGGGGTCCGGTTCGCTGGATCCTCACCTGGCCACCGATTCGAGGTGCGTCAGGTCGGCCGATTCGGCAACACTGTGCCATCCGTGGTGCGAGGTTTCGCGGACGTCGACTCCCGGCGTCCGTTTCGTCGTTTTCGAGCGGCAATCGACGCTTCCAATCACTACGGAGGTTCCGTGCTCACGAGGAGTTCAGGGCGATAGCACCCCCAAGCAACGAGCCAAGGATCAATGATCGCATCCGAGCCCGCGAGGTCCGCCTCGTCGGCCAGGATGGTGAACAGATCGGCATCAAGCCACTACCCGAAGCGCTCAACATCGCTCGGGCTGCCGGACTCGACTTGGTCGAGGTCGCGGATCAGGCGAACCCACCGGTTTGCCGGATCATGGACTACGGCAAGTACAAGTACGAAGCCGATCAGCGAGCCAAGGAATCGAGGAAGAAGTCCTCGAACCTGACGGTCAAAGAAATGAAGTACCGACCCAAGATCGGGCCCGGCGACTTCGACACCAAGACCAAAAAAGTCGAGAAGTTTCTCGGTGAGGGTCACAAGGTCAAGGTCACGATCATGTTCCGTGGTCGTGAGATGCAGCACCCCGAGTTGGGGCGCAAGATCCTCGAGAACGTCGCTGACGAGGTCGACCATGTCGGCAAGGTGGAGTTCCACCCCCGCCAGGACGGCCGCAACATGGTGATGGTGCTCGCACCGGACAAGCAGGCTCAGGCCCGCCACGAAAAAGAACGCAGGAAGGCCGAAGCGGCTGTCAACGCGGCAACGGCGGAAGCCGGCGCCCCGGCAGCCGACGAGGAAGAGTGATCTGACCGGAGTTTCGGTCAGCGAGATGCTGACCGGGGTTTCCGGTCGGCGAAAGGCAGGACACGACATGCCGAAGATGAAGACCCATAAGGGTGCTGCCAAGCGCTTCAAGCGCACGGGTAGCGGCAAGCTCATGCGCCGTCAGGCGAACAAGAACCACATCCTGGAGAAGAAGTCCCCGAAGCGGATCCGTCAGCTTCGTGGTGACGCGCCGGTCGCCAAGGCCGACGAGAAGAATCTCCGCGACCTAGGCGTCTGAGCCCGACATCACCCGTACGATTTTTCTGGCCGGAACAGCGGCCAGCGAGGAGAAGGAGAGAGAGATGGCACGCGTCAAGCGTTCTGTGCACTCGAAGAAGCGGCGTCGCGTCGTTATGGAGCGGGCCAAGGGCCACTACGGCAACCGGTCCCGCGTCTGGAAGGCCGCCAATGAGTCGGTGATGCACGCCGGCAATTACGCCTTCCGTGACCGCCGCGCCCGCAAGGGCGAGATGCGCAAGCTGTGGATCCAGCGGATCAACGCAGCCTGCCGAGTCAACGGCACCACGTACAGCCGGTTCATCGCCGGTCTGAAGGCCGCCGGCATTGAGGTCGACCGCAAGGTGCTCGCTGACCTTGCTGTCAACGAGCCGGAAGCGTTCACCGCCCTCGTCGAGGCCGCCTCTGCGGCCGGTACCGAGGCCGCCGCTTCCTGACCGGTTCTGTGCGTCCGGTACTCGGGGCTCAGAATCCGAGAATCGCCGAACTGCGCCGCCTGATCGGGCGGCGCAGTTCGCGTTCGGGCGACATCGTCATCGAGGGGCCGCGCACTATCGGCGAGGCGCTCGATGTCGGGCGTGTGCCGTCGGTCGTGATCGTTCCCGAGCACGCAGAGGACGACGCCTCTGTTGCGGCGGTCGAGCGCCGCCTTCCGGCGAGCGTCGAGTTTCTGCTCGTCCGTGACCACGTGTTTGAGCGGCTGGCGCCCTCCACGACCCCGCAACCGATGTTGGCGATCGTCGCTCGCCCTGCTGCGTCCTTGCCCGCCACACCGTCGGTCGTGCTGGTTCTCGCTGGCGTTGGCGATCCTGGCAACCTTGGCACCCTCGTGCGGGCCGCCGATGCGGTGGCCGCCGACTCGGTGGTAGTAGTTGGTGGTGCCGACCCTTGGGGCCCTAAGGCCGTTCGGGCTTCCGCTGGTTCGATGTTGCGGGTGCCGATCGTCCAGTATGACCAACTCAGCGACGCCGTCGATGCCCTGCGTGAAGCCGGTGTCACCGTCGTCGGCACCGATGTCACCGGCGGCGAGCCCTTCGATCAGGGCGTCCTCGATCGCCCAGTGGCGATCGTGATGGGTTCCGAGCCGCACGGTCTCGACCGAGACGTCGACCTCGACGCGTGGGCTCACATCGCGATGCCGGGCCGCACCGAGTCGCTCAATGTCGGGATGGCCGGCACATTGCTGCTGTACGAGGCCTGCCGGAGCTGATCAGGCGAGGAGGTCCTGCTCCTCGGGCTGCCCTCGGATGTAGGTGTCGGCGAAGGGGCACAGCGGCACGATCTTGCGGTTCGACGCTCGCAGGTCGGCGAGGACCCCTGCCATGAGACGATCGGCCATGCCCCGGCCGCGGTGGGCCGGGTCTGTCTCGACGTGAGGGACCACGATGGCGTCGTCGCGTTCGTGGTAATCGGCGATCGACACGATGTTGCCGTCGACGACAAGTTCATAGCGTTGGCGTTCGGGGTTGTCTCGGACCGTGTGCTCCACGTCGGCAGTGTGGCACGAAAGGGTGCACACTCGGCGACGTGGACGCCGTAACCTAATCTCCCGATGAGCAACGCCGCCGCCCTCACCGCCGATCTCGACGCGCTCGTGGCCGATGCCGCCGAGCGGCTTGCCGACGCCCGCGACCTCGACGCGCTGGCCGCGCTCGACGCCGAGTTCCTCGGCAAGAGGTCCGCAGTCACGGCCGCCAAGAAGCAGTTGGGTGACCTCGGTCAGGACGATCGCAAGGCGGCCGGTCAGGCCATCAATGCCGCCCGCACGTCACTCGAGTCGGCAATCGCAGAGGCTCGGGAACGCCTCGCCGCCGGCGCACGAGCCGTCCAGTACGAGGCCGAGCGGCTCGATCTCAGCGAGAAGCTCGGCGAGATCCGTCGGGGCTCACTTCACCTCAACACGCAGGCACGCGACCGTCTTGAAGATGTTTTCGTCGGGATGGGCTTCACCATCGCCGAAGGTCCCGAGGTCGAGACGGCCTGGTACAACTTCGAGGCGTTGAACATCCCCGAATGGCATCCGGCTCGAGGCAGCTTCGACACCATCTTCGTCGATCTCGGCGAGCCCGAAGAGGTCATGCTCCGCTCGCACACGTCGCCGGTGCAGATCCGCACCATGGAGAATCAGGAGCCACCGATCTACATCGTCGCTCCCGGCCGTACCTTCCGCACCGACACCGCTGACGCCACCCATCTTCCGGCCTTCAACCAGATCGAAGGTCTTGTCGTCGATCGAGGCATCACGCTGGGCGATCTCTCCGGCACGATGGACGAGTTCGTCCGCGCCTTCTTCGGTGGTGAGGTCAAGACCCGCCTCCGTCCGTCGTACTTCCCGTTCACCGAGCCGTCGGCCGAGTTCGACATTTCCCGCCCCGACGGTTCGTGGCTGGAGCTCGGCGGCTGCGGGATGGTTCACCCGAACGTGTTGCGCAACTGCGGCATCGACCCCGAAGAATGGCAGGGCTTTGCGTTCGGCTTCGGCATCGACCGCCTTGCGGTCATGCGCTACGAGCTCGACGACATCCGCGAGCTCGTCAACAACGACGTCCGCTTCCTGAGGCAGTTCTGATGAAGGTCACCTTGTCCTGGCTTCGCGAGTTTGCGCCCAACATCGATGGTGATCCCGTCGAGTTGGGCGAGATCCTGAGCGCGCTCGGGCTCGCCGTCGAAGAGATGGAGATTATCGGCGAGATCGTCGACGGTGTTGTCCTAGCGAAGGTGCTCGACCTCCGGCCTCACCCCGACGCCGACAAGATTCAACTTGTCGACGTCGATCGCGGCGACGGGCAGCTGCTCCAGGTGTGCTGCGGTGCGTTCAACATGGCGGTCGGCGACCTGATCCCGTTCGCCACGATCGGCACGGTCATGCCCAATGGCATGGAGATCGCTCAGCGTGAGATGCGCGGCCAGATATCGAACGGCATGTGCTGCGCAGCCGACGAGATCGGGCTCGTCAGCGGCGACGACGGCATTTACATCCTCAACGATGTTGTCGTCGACGGTGCCGGACTCGGCATGCCTCTCGCCGAGGCGATCGGTATGCAGGCCGATGTGCTGTGGGATCTTGAGGTCAACGCCAATCGTCCCGATGCCATGTCGGTCGCCGGCGTTGCCCGCGATCTCGCTGCTGCGCTGGGTGTGGAGTTCCGCTTTCCCGAGTACGAGATCACCACCACCAACGAGCCGGTCCACGGCCTCCTCGATATCCAGATTGAGGATCCCGAGTTGTGTGGTCGCTTCGTCGCCACGGTGCTCCGCGGCGTCCATGTCGGCGAGTCGCCGGCGTGGATGCAGCAGCGGCTGATCCAGCTCGGTATGCGTCCGATCAACTCGATCGTCGACATCTCGAACTATGTGATGCTCGAACTCGGCCAGCCCAATCACACCTTCGACCTCGCGACCATCCCCAACGGCCGGCTCAACGTCCGCCGCGCCCGCGACGGCGAAGCCCTGGTGACGCTCGACGACATCGAACGCTCGCTCGTGACCAACGACGGGGTCATCACCGATGAGAGCGACAGGATTATCTCGCTTGCGGGTGTCATGGGCGGCGCCACGACCGAGATCTCCGATTCCACGACCGAGGTGTTGCTGGAGATGGCGTGGTGGGATCCGCCGTCGATCTCCCGCACCGTGAAGCGCCTCAAACTGCCGAGCGAGGCCTCCACTCGGTTCCGCCGCGGCGCCGACTGGGGCGACAACATCGACAGGGCGATGCGCCGGTTCGTCCAGCTGGCCACCGAGTCGGGCATCACCGCCGTCAGCGGTTTCGTCGACGTTCCCGGTACGACCCCCGATCGCACGTCGGTTCCGGTTCGGGTCGCGAAGGTGAACGGGCTGCTCGGCACGGAGCTCACGGCCGACGAAATGGACGCTCACCTGACGTCGATTGGGTTTGAGGTGACGATGGCCGGCGACACGCTTCACGTTGTTGTGCCCACGTGGCGCTGGGACACCGCCACCGAAACCGACATCGCCGAAGAGGTTGGTCGCATGTTCGGCTACGAGAACATCCCGCGTACCGTGCCCAAGGGCGACGACCCCGGCGGGCTCAGTCAGTACCAAAAAGACCGCCGTCTCGTCCGCGAAGTGCTGCTCGGCGCGGGATGTGACGAAACGCTGCCGATGCCGTTCCTTGCCCCCGGTGATCTCGCCAAGGCGGGCCTTCCCGAGGACGGGGTGACCCTCACCAATCCGCTCCACGCCGAGGAGTCGGTCCTGCGCACTTCGCTACTTCCTGGGCAGCTGAAGGCCATTGCGTACAACCAGTCGCATCGCAATCCCGATGTGCGGTTCTTCGAGATTGATCACGTCTTCCTGCCCGCTGCTGAGGGAGAGATCCCTCCTGATGAGCGCGAGCACCTTGCGGTCGCGATCGCCGGTGAAGAGGCGCCGGCTGCGGTCGCCGTGCTCGATGTGCTGGACCGAGTGCTCGCCCTGCCGAATGTGCAGTTGTCGCCGGCGAGTCCTGCTGGCTTGCACCCGACCCGGTCTGCCGATGTGGTCATTGCGGGCCGTACTCGCGGCCACGTTGGTGAGGTCGATCCGGCGGTGCTTGAGGCCTATGGCGTCGAAGGTCGGGTCGCCTGGCTTGAACTCGATCTCGGTGCGGTGCTCGACGGTCCTCACGGAAATCGCACCTACACGCCGGTGAGCAAGTTCCCGTCGAGCGATATCGACCTTGCGTTCGTCGTCGGCGACGATGTCGCTGCGAGCCGGATTGAGGCGAGCCTTCGCAAGGGCGGTGGCGTTCTCCTTAGCGATGTCGAACTGTTCGACGTCTACCGAGGTCCGGGTATCGACGAAGGCGCTCGGTCGCTCGCCTACCGGTTGCGCTTTCAGGCCACCGACCGCACCCTCACCGACAGTGATGTGGCCGATGTGCGGCAGGCCTGCATCGATCAGGTTGTGAAGAAGACCGGCGCAGTACTTCGCGGCTGATCCGCCTCGGCGGCTACCGTCGCCGCCATGCGTATCTGGCGTTCACACGAACTCGGCGATCCCCTCAACGTCCTCCAGCTCGAGGAGGATGACGCACCTGGTGAGCCCGGGCCATTGCAGGTCCTGGTCGACACGGCCGCAGTCGGCTTGACCTTTCCCGACGTGTTGTCGTGCCGGGGTGAGTATCAGGTCCCGACCCGGCTGCCCTACACGCCTGGCGGTGAGATCGCGGGCGTGGTTTCGGCGGTCGGAGAGGGCGTCGATCTCGAGGTCGGCACGGCCGTTGCGGTGCTCGGCGGCGGACTTCGTGAGCAGAACATCGTGGGCGCCGGCTCTTGCTTTGCCTACCCGACCGACGCTTTATCGCCGGCGCAAGCGGCGGCGATCCCGGTGAATTACGGCACGGCGTGGTTCGGTCTCCACGACCGGGCGAAGCTTCAGCCCGGCGAGACCGTGTTGATCACCGGTGCGGCCGGCGGTACCGGGACGGCGTGCATCCACCTTGCCCTCGCCGCTGGTGCGGTTCCGATCGCAATCGTTGGAGGCGAGCAGAAGGCCGCGCTCGTTCGCAGTCTCGGCGTCGAGCACGTCGTCGACCATCGCGAGACTCCCGACTGGGTCGACACGGTTCGGGAGATGAGTGGCGGCGGGGTCGATGTGGCCTGGGATGCCGTCGGTGGCGACGCCTTCCACCAGGTTCGCCGATGTATGGCGTGGGATGGCCGTTTGCTGATCGTGGGGTTCGTGGGCGGTATCGCCCATGCGCCCACCAACCACGCGCTGTTGAAGAACTACTCGATCGTCGGTGTGCACTGGGGGGCATCGCTGATGCGCGACCCCAAGAGTGTCAAGCGCCAGATGGCTGCCGTCTTCGAGTTTGCCGCCGAAGGCATGGTGTCGCCACCCGTTGAGTCGGTGCGTCCGTTCGAGGAGGCTGCGGCCGTGATCCAGGCGATCGCAGATCGTCAGGTCACGGGCAAGGCGGTGGTCACGATCTGAGCGTGCTGGCGCCGAAACCACCGGTGTTGATTCCCTGACTGCATCGTTAGCCAATCTGTCCAAACCGCTAGACCCTCTAACGAGGGGAGGCTACGCTCGCCTCATTCGAGAGGGGGGGCGCAGGAGTGGACTTCCGCGAGACATCACAGGCGCACGTCGTGCCGCATTTTACCAAGGGGACGGCGTGGAACGCCGACGACCTCATCGTGATGGATCACGCCGACGGTTGTTACGTCACCGATTCCGAGGGCAAGCGCTACCTCGACGGTCTCGCCGGGCTCTTCTGCACGAACCTCGGCCACGGCCGGAGTGACCTTGCCGCCGAGGCAAGCAAGCAGATGGAGCGCATGGCGTTCTATCCGAACTGGGGCTTCACGCATGAGCCGGTGAGCAAGGCGGCGTCGATGATCGCCGAAGTCGCTCCTGGCGACCTTGAGGACGTCTTTTTTGTGTCGTCGGGTTCCGAAGCCGTTGAGTCCGCACTCAAGTTCGCCCGCAACTATCACGTCGCGTGTGGCGACGAGAGTCGCTACAAGGTCATCTCTCGTGAATGGAGCTACCACGGCACCACTATCGCCGCCCTCGCGGTCACCGGCGTGCCGAAGTTCCGTAAGCACTTCATGCCGATGCTGTGGGACGGCCCACGCCACGTCCGCAACACCCACGGCGACACCGCCGACGCCCTTGCGAGCGCCACGGCCGTCGAGGACATGATCCTCGCCGAGGGGCCCGAAACAGTTGCCATGGTCATCGCTGAGCCGGTCCAGAACGGTCGTGGCTGCCTGGTGCCCCCTGACGGCTACTGGCAGGAACTCCGCCGCATCTGCGACAGGTACGGCGTGCTGCTGTGCGCTGACGAGGTCATCTGTTCGTTCGGTCGCCTCGGTCACTTCTTCGGCAGTGAACGCTTCGGGGTGGTCCCCGACATGATCACCTTCGCCAAGGGGGTCACGAGTGCCTATCTGCCGCTTGGTGGGGTCGTCGTGCGGCGGCCGCTCCTCGAGCAAATTTGGGAGTCCGAGGTCGGCCTGTTCAACCACGGCTCGACCTTTGGCGGTCACCCTGTCGCTACAGCGGTTGCTAAGGCGAACATCCAGGCGATGCATGACGAGCAGATCATGCAGCACGTCCGGTCCCATGAGGACACGATGCGAGCGGGATTCGAGTCCCTCGTCGAACGCCATGACATCGTGCGCGAGGTTCGTGGTACCGGCTACTTCTACGCCCTCGAGTTGATGGCGAGCCGCGAGCGCGGCCTCGACCTCAGCGAACCTGACGCCCTCGCCCTCCAACAGGGCGTGTTGTTGTCAATGTGCAAGGAGGCGGGCCTGTTGATCCGCCCCGACGATCGTGGAGCAACGATGCTGGTCTTCTCGCCGCCGCTCATCGCCGGCGAGGCCGTGATCGCCGACATGCATGCCAAGGCCGATCAGGTGCTCACACGCGCCGCAGCCTGGCTCGCCGGCGACCGCTGAGTCGAGCCGTGGGCGTCCTCGACGACTGGTACGAACGGGCGGCGGCTGCGCCGCGTCGGATCGTGCTGGCTGACGACGACCCGCGCGTACACGAGGCCGCCGCTCGGCTGCGCAACGATGGCCTTGCCGAACCCGTCGTGATCGGGCGCGACCTCGGTTCATTGGCCGATGCTGCGCACCCCGAGGCCGACGAGCTGGTCGCGGAGCTCGCTGCAGTCACCGATGGCCCATGGGCAGATCGGCCGCTCGACATCGATGACCCGCTCACCATCGCCACCGCACTGGTGAAGAGCGGCTGGGCCGACGGCGCTGTCGCCGGGGCCACTCGTCCGACAGGCGATGTCATCCGTGCGGGTATCCGGGTGCTTGACGTTGCGCCCAGCGTCTCGGTCGTGAGTAGTTCGTTCTTTTTCGTTCTGCCCGATGGCCGCCCACTCGTCTATGGCGACTGTGGCGTGCTGCCCGACCCGACCGCTGATCAGCTCGCCTCCGTGGCGATCTCGTCGGCGGCGACTTTTGTCCAGTTGGCGGGGGAGGAGCCAGCTGTGGCGATGTTGTCGTTTTCGTCGAAGGGCAGCGCCACCCACCCGCGAGTCGACAAGGTCGTCGAGGCGACGGTACGGGTTCGTCACCTCGCACCCGATCTCGCCGTCGACGGCGAGTTGCAGTTCGACGCGGCCTTCGTCCCCGCCGTGGCCGAGACCAAAGCGCCAGGATCGCCGGTCGCAGGCCGGGCGAACGTGTTCGTGTTCCCCGACCTCGACAGCGGCAACCTTGCCTACAAGATCACCGAACGCCTCGGTGGTGCGCATGCGTTCGGGCCGTTGCTCCAAGGCCTCGACGGGGTCCTGCACGATCTCAGCCGTGGCTGCTGTGCCGACGACATCGTGAACGTTGCGGTCATCAGCGCGCTCCAGGCCGGAGCCGCCGCATGAGCCGCCCCAGCCTCGACCCGACTCAGGTCATCGACGAGGCGGCCC
>PBTQ01000080.1 GCA_002729125.1 Acidimicrobiaceae bacterium
CCCGCACGCAAGGCGATGGGCGCCGAGCCCGTCGGAGCCGAAACGAGCGAGGACGTCGGACGCCGGCAGGTCGGCGAACGCTCCGAGCGTGCGCACCCCAAGACGGCGAAGCACATCGACCAGCTCTGGGCGTTCGAGGACGTCGACCTTCATCGGAGCGAGAAACCCGGCGACCTCGCCACCCGGGACGAGACGGGTGGGATTGGCTGCGCGAGCGGCGAGCTCGGCGGCGAAGGGGCCGTCGGCCACACCGACCCGGACCTCGGTGCGTTCGGCGACGACCTCGGTGAGGCATTTGTGGACGAGGTCGGCGACGGCGGCGTCGCCGCCGAAATAGCGCGATGGCCCCCGCATCACGAGCGCACACGTGCCGGGCCGGGTGACTTCGACCCGTGAAGTGATGTCGTCGAGTGCGGCGACGACCGGCTCGAACAGTCGAGCTTCACGGGCCTCGTCACGTTCGTGAAGGGCAAGCGTGGCGCACCGACCCTGGGCGGCACGGCGCCGCATCCCCCGGGCGACCCCCTGGGCCCGGGCACCGGGTGAGGCCGCCACGATGCGGTTGGCGCACACGACCGCCACCGGCTCGGCGAAATCGACACCGGTGGCGACGACGGGCCAGTCGGGACACCAGGCGACGAGGGTGCGGACCGGCGCACTCACGCGGCGAGTGCGGCCACCGCCCCACCGGGCCCAGGCACGAGGAGTTCGAGCTGACGGGGACGCGACGCCGACCCCCGACCGCCGCCCTGGATGTCGAGGCGCCGCGACCGCAGCACCCCATGGCCGTCGCCGAGCCCCTCCCATTCGCCGGCAGCAATGTCGAGCTGCACGTCGGCACCGACCGGCCAACGATCGCCGACGTGGATCAGCACCGAGCCCCGCTCCCGCAGCCGGGCCGCCATGCGCCGGGCATCAATGTCGCTGATGCGGTGCCGGGGGGCGGCGATGACGACGTCGACGGCACCGACGAGTGCAGCGAGTGCCGAGGACCAGTTGCCGGGCTCGGGCCGCACGATCAACAGGCGTTCGAGGGCCACCCCCAGTTCACCGACAGCGGCCAGCCCGAGATCGGGGTCGCCGACGACGGTCGTCCAGGCCCCCGAGGTCGACGGACCTGCGGCGACCGCCATCGCCAGCGACGTGGCGCCCGAGCCCCGGATACCGACGATGCTCCCCCGCCGCAACGCACCCTCGGGGAACAGCGGAGCGAGCGGACCAAGCACCGGAAGGGTCTGCTCGCGCGCCAGAGCCATCGGCGTGACCCGTTCGCCGACGAGCCGAAGCTCGGCGCGACGGGTCGCCGAATCCGCCCGCTCGTCGAGCTCGACGGCGAGGTTTCGAGCGTGGCCCGTTGCCATCGCGCGAGTATCGAACATATGTTCGCCCAATGCAAGAGGGTGAGAGAGGAATTTCCGCAAAGCCGCAAAGGTTCACACCGCCATGCGACTCGATGTCACCGAGACCGCCGTGGCCAACATCACCCGGAAGGGCGGCACGGCCATCGTCGATCTGCTCGAGCCGTACGGTTGAGGCAAGAAGTTCGAGGTGTCGGTCGACACTCGTGCAACCGGCCGCAGGCTCGACACCTACCACCGGACACAGGTCGGCGACATCGTCGTCTTGATCGACCATGATCTTGCCCGACTCCCGGTCGAGGTGACGGTGATGAAGAGCGGTCTCCTCAGCCGAGGTATCGGTGTGCATGTCGACGGGGTCGACGGCGCCCCCTGCCCGATCAACCTGGTCCGCTGACACCGGTATCCTCGGAAACGATGAGCGCCGAGGACCGTGTCGAAACCGATCGAAAGCGACACGCCGCCTGGGCGAGGTTCGCAAAGGAGACCGGCGACACGCCGGCCATGCCGGCCGCCACGGTCGTCGTGTTGCGCGACGGGCCAGAGGGCCCCGAGACACTGATGCTGCGCAAGAACTCCAAGATCGCGTTTGGCGGCATGTGGGTGTTCCCCGGCGGCAAGGTCGACGTCGGGGACTGGGACGGGGCCGACGAGGACGTCGACGCCGCCCGCAACGCCGCCATCCGCGAGGCGGCCGAAGAGGCGCACTTGAGGGTCGAGGCCCACGAGATGGTCGTGTTCGCCTACTGGATCCCGCCGGCGATCGCGCCGAAGCGTTACGCCACCTGGTTCTTCGCTGCCCGGGTCGATGACGACGACGTGATTATCGACGACGGCGAAATCGTCGAGATGTCGTGGGCCACCCCGGCTGCAGTGCTGGCCAAGCATCACGACGGCGAGATCGAGATCGTGCCACCCACCTGGGTCACGCTCAACACCCTCACGGGCCACGACACGGTCGTCTCGCTGCTCGAATTTCTCGACGAACGCCCCGCCCGCCACCACGCCACCAAGGTCGCGTCGGGCGGTGACTTCCCGGTCGTGATGTGGCAGGGCGACGCCGGCTACGACACCGGTGACGCCACGGTCGCGGGGCCGCGGCATCGGCTCACGATGGCCACCGACGGTTACGTCTACGAAGACGACGGAGTCTCCGCATGACCACGACCATCAACGGCCTCACCGCCGCCGATGTCGCAGAACGAGTCGCCGGTGGTCGGGTCAACAATGTCCCCGACGCACCGGTCCGCTCGCTGGGTCAGATCATCCGGGCCAACGTTCTCACACCGGTCAACGGCATCATCAGCACCCTCTTCGTGCTGATCTTGATTGCCGGCTATCCGGCCGACGCGCTCTTCGCCGGCGTCATCGTCTCCAACTCGGTGATCGGCATCGTCCAGGAACTTCAGGCCCGGCGCACGCTCAACGAACTTGCCGTGCTGTCGGCTCCAAAGGCCCGGGTTCGACGCGACGGCGACACCGTCGAGGTCGGCATCAGCGAGGTTGTCGCCGACGACATCCTTGAGCTCAGCCCTGGCGACCAGGTTGTGGTCGACGGCGACGTGCTCGCCGCCTTGGGCCTCGAACTCGACGAGTCGCTGCTCACCGGCGAGAGCGACCCGGTCGAGAAGCACGAGGACGACCAAGTCCTGTCGGGTTCGTTCGTGTCGGCCGGCTCGGGCTTCTACCGAGCGACCCACATCGGTGCCGACTCCTACGCCGCCAAGCTCTCCGAGGAGGCACGACGGTTCGAGATGGCCGGCAGCGAACTGCGACGCGGGGTCAACATCATCTTGCGCTGGCTCACGTTCATCATCCCGCCGGCGTCGGTGTTGTTGCTGCTCCGCCAGCTCAGCGACGACGCAATCGTCTGGCAAGATGCGCTCCAGGCCACCGTTGCCGCAGCGGTCGCCATGGTGCCCGACGGCCTCGTGCTGCTCACGAGCCTCAGCTTCATCACCGGGGTGATCGCCCTCGCCCGCCGCAAGGCGCTGGCGAAGGAGTTGGCCTCGGTCGAGCTGCTCGCCCGGGTCGACACCTTGTGCCTCGACAAGACCGGCACGATCACGACTGGTGAGATCAGCCTGTCATCGATCGAGGCGGTCGGCGATACGTCCGAGGCTCACGCCGCGGAGGTGCTCGGGGCGCTCGGGGCATCGGACCCGTCGCCCAACGCCACCCTGCAGGCGATCATTGCCCACTACGCGGCACCCGAGGGGTGGGAGGTCACCCGCAATCTCCCGTTCTCGTCAGCCCGAAAGTGGGCGGCAACCGAGTTCGGTGATCGCGGCACCTTCTATCTCGGCGCGCCCGACATCCTCTTCGATGAAGGCGACGCCGAGGAGAAGGCTCGAGCCGCTGACGCCGCAGCGGCCGGTCTCCGCGTCCTGCTCGTCACCCGCGCTGACGAGGGCTGGAATGACCAGGAACTGTCGCCGGGCCGCACACCGGTGTGCCTCGTGCTCCTTGAGGACACCGTGCGACCCGATGCTCCCGAGATCTTCGCGTTCTTCAAAGAGCAGGGCGTCCAACTCAAAGTGATCTCCGGCGACAATCCCGCCACAGTCGCCGAAGTCGCCCGTCGGGCCGGAGTCGACGGCGCCGACGCGTGGGTCGATGCTCGCGAGATCCCCGACGACCAAGACGAGCTCGCCGACCAACTCGAGACCACCACGGTCTTCGGCCGCGTCACTCCGCACCAGAAGCGGGCGATGGTCCACGCACTCCAAAGCCGCGGTCACACGGTCGCCATGACCGGCGACGGTGTCAACGACGTCCTTGCGCTCAAGGACGCCGACATGGGCATTGCGATGGGTGCCGGGTCGTCCGCCACCCGAGCCGTTGCCCAGTTGGTGTTGCTCGACAATCGCTTCGCCACACTCCCCCGTGTGCTCTCCGAGGGGCGCCGAGTGATCAACAACATCGAGCGGGTCGCCAACCTCTTCATCACCAAGGCCGCCTACGCCGTCCTGCTCACGGCGCTGGTTGGCATCGCCGGTTCGCCGTTCCCGTTCCTGCCTCGCCAGCTCACCCTGATCGGCAGTTTCTCGATCGGACTTCCCGGCTTCTTCCTGGCGCTTGCGCCGAACGAGTCGCTCGTCCGCCCGGGCTTCCTCGAGCGGGTGCTCCGCTTCTCGCTTCCTGCCGGCGCCGTCGCCGGTGCCGTCACTTACGGCCTGTACGAGTGGGTTCGCCGCCTAGACGACATCTCGCTCGCTGAGGCCCGCACCGCTGCCACGATGACCCTTTTGGCGATCGGGCTTACGATCCTCGTGCTGATCAGCCGGCCACTGAAGCCCTGGAAGCTTGGTCTCGCCGCAGCAATGGCCGCCAGCTACGCCCTCGTGATGGCGAGCCCGTTCGGCCGCACCTATTTCGAGCTTGACCTGCCCACCGCCACCGCGTGGTACGGCGTGGCCGCGGCCTCGATCATCGGCTCGATCGGCGTCTGGGCTTCGAGTCGTCTGTTCGGCCCGGAAGCCACCAACCGGGCCTGACCAGCTCAGGAAACTTCCAGACTCACTGCGCCGAGGGCGCCGGTCAGTCCGGAGCCGCTTGCCTTGTTGCCGGGTTGGTGACGTACCGGTTCCGCACGGCCCAACGGGCGGGGGTACGGTCTTCGCCGATGACCGACTCGACCGACGCCGTCCTGATCGAACACCACGATCCCGGCGTGCTCGTCGTCACCTTCAACCGGCCCGAAACGATGAACGCGTTCTCGAGCGAGATGAGTGCCGCCTTCACGACTGCACTCCGTGACGCCGATACCGACGACTCGATCCGGGTCGTCGTGGTCACCGGTTCGGGACGAGCGTTCTGTGCAGGCGCCGACTTCTCGAAGGGCTCCGGCGCGTTCGCCACACCCACCAAGGAAACGTTCTCGTCCGACCCACTCGACCTGTTCCATCCCTGGGAGTGCCGCAAGCCGGTCATCGCCGCAATCAACGGCCACGCTGTCGGGATCGGCATGACGATGACACTGCAGTGCGACCTCCGCATCGTCGCCGAGGAGGCAAAACTCGGCATCGTGCAGAACCGGCGAGGCGTCCTGCCCGACGCCCACGCGCACTGGACCCTCCCCCGCCTAGTCGGCCACAGCCGGGCGACAGAACTCTTGTTGACCGGTCGGATGTTCCGCGGCACCGATGCCGCCGAATGGGGACTCGCCGCCGAGGC
This sequence comes from Acidimicrobiaceae bacterium, assembly GCA_002729125.1. Taxonomy (GTDB): domain Bacteria; phylum Actinomycetota; class Acidimicrobiia; order Acidimicrobiales; family Aldehydirespiratoraceae; genus UBA11606. The sequence continues at coordinate 5,535 of PBTQ01000080.1, forward strand.
CCTGCCCGCCGACGCGGTACTTCCCCGAGCGATGGCGCTCGCCACCGAGATCGCCACCCAGACCGCACCCGTCTCGGTCGGGGTCTCGAAGCGACTGCTCTGGATGTCAGCACCAGGACCCGACGAGATCAACAAACTCGAACGGGACCTCCACCTCCATCTGATGGGCACCGTCGATGCAAGAGAAGGCGTCCAGGCATTCATGGAAAAACGCGACCCCGAGTGGTCGCTGAGCCCCACCGAGGATTGGCCAACATGGCTCGACGAGCGCTGATCGTCGGCACCGGCGTCGCCGACCGAATCGCCGCCGGCCTGTCCGGCTGGGAGATCGAGCGGGCACCCGGTGCCGAGACACTCGATCTCGTCGTTTGGGCGGACTACCCGACGGCAGCGTGCACGCCTCGTCGTCTCACCAACCTGGGCCTGGCCGAGTGGAACGAGGCGTGTGATCGCCCGTTGCGAGCGGTGATCGACCTTGCTCGCGAAGTGCATGAACCCTTGGCGGCGAACCGCGGCACGTTCGTCGTGCTCGTGCCCTTGATGGCATCGGCCGGCGGTGCCGAGTACACAGCACTGGCATCGCTGGGCGAAGGGATTCGTCTGCTGGCCAAGTCGTTGGCCAAGACATGGGGCGCCGACGGCATCACCGCCCACAGCGTCACACTCGACCCCCACGCCTTCCTCGCTGCGCAGGATGCAGCCGGTATCGCAGCTGACAACGCCCTCCACGATCCGCCCCTCGGTCGGGTCCCCGATGACACCGACGACATCGCACCCATCATCGCGTGGCTGGCGAGCGGCACCGCTGCTCCGCTCGTCGGATCGTCGCTCGTGGTCGATGGCGGCCTTTGGATGCCGGGATGACCGGACTACTCGCCGACAAGGTCGCGATCGTGACCGGCGCTGGCCAGGGCATCGGCGAAGGGATCGCCCGCGCCCTCGCCGATGCAGGAGCGGCGGTCGTGATCGCAGCCCGCCGGGCCGAGAACGGCGAACCTGCCGCAGCCGAGCTTCGGGAGCGAGGCTATGAGGCGAGCTTCGTGCGGTGTGATGTCACCCTCGAGACCGACGTAATGGCGGCGATCGAGCACACGATCGATGCGCATGGCCGGCTCGACGTTGTGGTGCACAACGCAGTCTCCCCGCCGGGTCCACCTGGCCCGGTACAGGCGGTCGATCCCGATGTCATCACCGCCCAGATCGCGACGTCGACCACTGCTTCGTACCTCTTCGCCCGAGTTGCTCATCCGCACCTCGCCGCCAATCGCGGAACGCTGATCCTGCTCACGTCACCGGCCGGCATGGAGGGCTCGGGCAACCTGCCGGTCTACGCCACGGTGAAAGGGGCTCAACGAGGACTGCTCAAATCACTCGCCCGCGAGTGGGGACCCGACGGCATCCGGGTCAACGCGATCGCCCCGGTTGCCTGGACGCCCGCAATGACTACCGCCACCCAGGCCAACCCGACTCTGCAGGCCCGTCTCGAGGCGCGCACCCCACTCGGCCGTATCGGAGATCCCGAAATCGACATCGGGCCGGTTGCCGTCTTCCTCGCTTCTGACATGGCCCGTCACATGACGGGTCAGACCATGGCCGTCGACGGCGGCCGCTACCTCGGTTTGTGAGCGACATCCACGTCCTCGTGAGCCCGGAGGCGGGGCGAGGCTGCGCGGCAGGTACCGCGACCGAGGTGCTCGACCGACTCCGTTCGCTCGGCGGGCACGTCATTGATCTCTCCGGTGCCGATGCCGCCACCTCTGCGACGAACGCCCGTGATGCCGTCGCCGCGGGTGCCGAGCGACTCGTCGTGCTCGGCGGTGACGGCATGGTCCACCTGGCCGTACAGGCCGTCGCCGGCACCGATGCGATCCTTGGCGTGGTGCCGCTCGGTACCGGCAATGATTTTGTCCGGGCGCTCCCGGGTATCCCTGAGGGTCCGCTCGAGGCCGCATCTGTTGCGCTCGGCGACCCGGACCCGATCGATGCGATTCGCGTCGGCGATCGCTGGGTCGCATCGGTCGCCACCGCCGGCTTCAGCGCAGATGTGAACGATCGAGCCAACCGGTTGCGTCGGCCGAAAGGACAGAGCCGCTACACCGTCGCCACCGTGCTCGAACTGCCTGGTCTCAAACGGCGGCCCACCACGATCACCGTCGATGGCACGGAACACGCACACGACGCCGTGATGATCGCCGTCGCCAACACGGCCTGGTTTGGCGGCGGCATGCACATCTGCCCCAATGCCGACCCTGACGACGGCCTCCTCGACGTGACCGTCGTCGACGGGGTCGGCCGTATCGAGTTGCTCCGGTTCTTCAATCGGGTGTTCAAGGGCACCCATCTCGACCATCCGAAGGTGCACACCCATCGTGGCCATCGGATCGAGATCACCGCCGAGGCCGCCGTCTGGGGCGACGGCGAGCCGATCACCACCGGCAACACCGTGCTCGAGGCCGTGCCCGCCGCGATCCGGATCGTCCGTTGATCGCGAACGGACCTGCTGGGGCATCGGCATGATCATCACGGCCGGAGAGGCTCTCGTCGATCTCGTCCCCCATGCGGTGCTCGGGGGCGGCCCGATGAATACGGCGGTCGCCTGCGCCGGACTCGGCGCACCGACGGCGTTTCTCGGGGCCGTCTCGACCGACGAGCACGGCGACGCCATCTGGGCTCACCTCGAGGCGTCCGGCGTCGATCTCCACCTCACCCAAAGACGCGACGAAGCGACCTGCCGGGCCGAGGTCATCGGCGATCCTTCAACGTTTCGCTTCCACGGCGACGGCACCGCCGACCGGCTCGTCGAGATACCCGATCCGGGCCTGCTGGAGGGTGGGCCGCACCCGCTGCACGGAGGCACGCTTGGGATCTTTCGTGGGCCGGCCGCTTCGGTGCTCGCCGAAATTGCAGAGACGATCGACGGCATCGTGTCGCTTGATCCGAACGCTCGACCCTAAGTCATCGAACCGCTCAGTCGTCGGCAGTGGGATCCGTGGTTCGACCGGTGGGTTGCCGCCTGCTCACTGTTCCGGGGCTCCGACGACGACTTTGCCTGGATCTGGCCGGATCGTGATCCAGCCGACTGCGCGGGCGAATTTCTCGACCGGGCTGTTGCCGCTGTGCTGATGACCTCGAGTTCTTCGGTCACCACGATCACTGCTGAGGGCCCGGCGACCGTCGCTGTCGACCGTGTCCCGGTGGCCGACACCGTCGGCGCCGGCGACGCCTTCTGTGGCGGCGTCCTCACCCAACTCTGGGAGCGTGGCATCCACACGCCGGGCGCGCTGGCCACCGTTGCGCTCGCCGAGTGGCGCGACATTGTTGCGTTCGCCATCCGCATGAGGCGTCACGGTCCAGCGCGTCGGCGCCGACCCTCCTCACCGCGACGAGCTTTAACGATCCCAGGCGACGCGGAAGCCGAGGTTGCCCGTCGGTGTATCCGGCGTGTTCGAACTCCTGGCACCCACCCGGTAGCGATTGCAATACGAGTCGTGGCAGAGATAACTGCCGCCGCGCATCGCACGGGCTTCAGCCCGGTCGTCCCACCAGTCCGAGGTCCACTCCCAGACGTTTCCGGCGAAGTCGAAAAGCCCGAACCCATTCGGCTCGTAGCTCCCGACCGGTGACGTACCCAACCAGCCGTCGTCGAGTGCATTCTCGGTGGGGAACGTGCCCTGCCAGATGTTGCAGCGGTGTTCGCCACTGGGCGTCAACTCGTCGCCCCAGGCGTAACGGGCCTGGTCGAGGCCACCGCGTGCGGCCTTCTCCCACTCGGCCTCGGTCGGAAGGCGACCCCCCACCCACTCGGCATAGGTCTGGGCCTCGAACCAGTTGACGTGCACCACGGGATGGTCATCCAGGCCGTCAAGGTCGGCGTGTGGACCGGTCGGATGGCGCCAGTCGGCCCCCTCGACCGCTCGCCACCACTCGGCTCCGGCAACACCACGGGTCGGGGGAAAATCATCGGGTAACAGGCCGGCGAAAACGAAGGTCCATCCGTCGGATTCGGCCAGGGTGACGAGGCCGGTGGCTTCAACGAATGCTGTGAATTCGGCGTTGGTGACGGGTGCCCCACCGATGGCGAATGCCGGCACGTCGACGCTGCGAACCGGGCCTTCCTGATCGGCCGGGAAGCGGTCGTCGGCGGTTCCCATCCGGAACGATCCCGCCAGGATGTCGACCACATCGGAAGCGGGCACGACCGCGAACGAACCGTCCGTGGGGGACGGACGGTTCGTCGTGGGGGATTTTGACTCGCGCTGGGGCGAGCAACAGGGCGAGTTCACTCGCCCATCCTGGCTCGGGTCAGGAGGCCTGCGCCATTGCGGAACGGGCTCGCTCTTCGGCCACCCGCTTGCGACCGATGATCGGTGTGGTTGGAGGGAAGCCGGCGTCGGACCGTTCCGACTCAGACTCGCCACCCCAGAAGCCCAGTTCGCGGTTGGTGCGTGCGTAGGTCTGGCACATTTCTAGAGCTTCGCAGCCTTCGCAGATGGCCCTTGCCTTCGCCTCTCGGCGGACACGAGCTTCCGGTCGCTCTGCAAACGGAGCGAAGAACAGCTCGCTCTTGCCGGTGCATTTCGCCACCTCCATCCAGCCGGTGGGGCCGATGGGACCGGTGACCTCGGTTTCAATGATGTCGAGCATGGGGGATCTCACTTCTCTGAGGACCGCCACTCCGCCACCTAGCGAAGCGCTTGGTTCCTCGATAAGCACTACGGAGAACCTACGGAAAACCGATGCGCTGGTGAAGGGCTCGGCGATAATTGTTAGCGCTAACTAACATCTATTCGAGAGATAGTGCTACATATTCATAGCGCTTGGACGGATAGTGAAAATCTGAACCACTCAGATGGAAACCGACCGGCGCCCTCCGGGCCACCCGTTGCGCGTGTCAGCAGACCTGCCAGATCACGACCGACCGTAGAAGATCGTCCTGGTCGTCTTTGCCGGGGTGGAACGATTCCGGCGCCGTGCGTTCGTGCAGCAATCAGCGACCGGCTGCCTCCTGATCGGCAGCGGCCGGTTCGGGCTCGGCCCAGAACTCGTTGCGACAGGTGATCGCCGCCCAACCACCCGACCGCACCGCTCGAAGCACCTCCGAAAACGCTTTGGGTCCAACGTGGCAATGCGTGAAGACTCCGGTTGCGATCACTTCATCGACCCACCCGTCCTCAAGCGGGAGTTCGGTGAGCGATGCCTGCACCAGCCGCTCGCAGTGGGCCGTCTCGGCGGCAACAGCGAGCATTCCGGTCGACAGGTCGGCGCCAACGAGCGTGCCATCCCAACCGGTGGCGGCAAGTTCGACACCGACTCGGCCGGTGCCGCATCCGGCGTCGAGCACCGTCGACATCTTGCCGAGCGCAAGCGGCAGCTCTACCGCCTTCGCCGGGCCGATCCATTCCCACCCATCGTGGTCAGCGTCGCACTGGGTGGACCAGCGGTCATAGCGATCGGCTAGTTGCTGGTTGTCGCCCGAAGCGAAGACCCACTCAAGCTTGTCGTCGTTCACGAGGCGACAACGCCATCGTCGTGCAGCGACCCGATCTCAGCAGCACTGAGACCGAGTACATCAGCGAGGATGGCCTCGGTGTGCTCCCCCAGGCGAGGTGCAGGGGTCGGCTCGACCGGGAGCTTGCCGTCGAACGCAACGGGCGACCCGGGCGTGAGATAGGTGCCGATATTCGGCTGGTCGACGTTTCGAAAAAGTTCGCTCTCGGTCGAGACCCGTGGGTCGTCGGCAACGAGTTCTTTAAACGTCTGGTACCGGCCCCAGCAGACCCCGAGATCGTCGAAGCGAGCGGCGACCTCATCGATGCCGTGAGCAGCGATCCACGGAGCGATGGCGGCGGTGATCGCCTCCCGGTGAGCAAAGCGTTCGCCCTCATCGCGGAAACTGACCCCGTGCTCGGCCTCGATCGCAGCGACGTCCTCCGTGGCGTTCGTTGCCTCGAGGAGACCCGACCATTGCTTCGAGGAGATGCCGACCGCATAGACGACGACGCCGTCGGCGGTGGTGAAGGTGGTGCCGTACGCACCGTAGAGATCGTTGCCGAACCGCTCTCGTTCCGTGCCGTTGATCTGGGCCTCGGCGACATGGCCGAGCGCGCTGACGGCGACGAAGGCGACGTCGGACAGCGCGAGTGACATCGATGACCCCTCTCCCGTCCGGGTTCGGTGGCGATCAGCGGCGAGCATGCCGAGGGCTGCGGTCTGACCGCAGATGAGATCCCATGCGGGCATCACGTGGTTGATCGGCTCGCGCTCACCGACCGGTCCGGTCGCCGTCGGGTACCCCACCGCACAATTCACCGTGTAGTCGAGGGCGGTGGAGCCGTCTCGGTTGCCGGTGATAGCGAGCATCACCAGATCCGGTCGCTGCGCCGACAGCGCCTCGTGAGACATCCACCCGCGGGCCGGAAAGTTGGTGAGGAAGTTGCCTGCGTCGGCAACGAGGCCCGAGAGCAGGTCCTTCGCCCGATCACTGCGGAGGTCGACAGCGATCGAGCGTTTCCCCTTGTTGAGGCCAGCCCAATAAATCGATTCGCCGGCGTCGGTCAGCGGCCAACGCCGATAGTCGATCCCACCGCCGATGTGATCGAAACGGATGACATCAGCACCGAGCTGAGCGAGGGTCATGCCCCCGGATGGGGCGGCGACGAAGGCCGACCCCTCGATCACACGGAAACCATCGAGTGGGGGTGTCTGCACGGACTGATCCTCTCCCACCGCGCCACCGCGGTTCAAGATCCTGCACCCGCCAACCGCTCGCGCTGTGGCGGCCGGGTCGCTACCGGCAGGGGCGGTCAGCCGATCCAGTTGATCGACTGGATCTCGCTGTAGGCCTCGATCCCCCATTTGCCGCGGTCGCGACCGACACCCGACATCTTGAAGCCACCGAACGGGGCCTCCATGTGGGGCTGGATGACGTTGAGGCCGACGTTGCCCGACTCGAGTTGCTGACCGATCCCGTACGCACGGTTCGTGTCGCCGCAGAAGACGTAGCTGTACAGGCCGTAGTCGGAGTCGTTGGCGAGGGCGACAGCGTGATCGTCGTCCTCGTAGGGCATCACCACGATCACGGGGCCGAACGCCTCCTCCCGCACCACATGCATGTCGGGGGTGCAGTCGGCGAGCAGTGTGGGGGCGATGTAGTAACCGTCGAGTTCAGGACGTTCGCCGCCAACGACGAGAGTGGCGCCAGCATCGGTGCCGCTCTTGATGAACGTCTCGACGCGATCACGGTGAAGTTCGGTGATGACCGGCCCGACGATCGTGCCGTCGGCGTTGGGATCGCCAACCGACATAAACCCGGCGAACGTTTTGAGGGTCTCAACCAGCTGGTCGTAGATGTCCTTGTGGGCGATCACGCGGGTCGGTGCCGTGCAGATCTGGCCGCTGTGGAAGCCCCACACGGTGGCAATCGCCTGAGCGGCGACGCCGATGTCGGCATCCTCGGTGACGATCGCAGCACCCTTGCCACCGAGTTCCATGAGAAGCCGCTTCATGGTCTTGCCGCCGTTCTCCATGATCTTGGCGCCGACACCAGTGGAGCCGGTGAACGAGATCATGTCGACATTGCTGGTGTCAACGAGCGCCGCCGGGACCTCCGGGCCGGCGCCGTTCACGATGTTGACCACACCGGGCGGGAAGCCAGCGGCGTCGATCGCCTCACCAAGCAGGAAGATGCCGAGCGGATCCTGCGGCGCCGGCTTGATGACGGTGGTACAGCCAGCGGCGAGCGCCGGCGCAATCTTGCCGGCCACGTTGGTGACCGGGAAGTTGTAGGGAGTGATGCAGGCGACGACACCAACCGGCTGGTGCTTCACCCGGGCCGACATGAGTCCGGCCGGGCCCAGCGGCCCCTTTGCGACAGGGACGGGAGCGAGGCTTTCGTCGAGATCGATTGGGTTCGAGTAGTAGCGGAAGCGGTCGACCGCGGGACCACCGACTTGCAGCGTCTCGGTGATCTTCTTGAGCGCACCCGTCTCGGCCTGCACCGTGGGCACCCAATCCGCCGAACGTTTCGCAACCTCGTCGGCGAGACGCCCGATTGCGGCGCACCGCTCCGCGGGCGACGTGTTCTTCCAGGCGGTGGACGCCGCTTTGGCTGCCGCTGCAGCGTCCTCGGCCTGCTGAACACTCGCCTCCGGTGCGCCACCGACGACCTTCGTGGTGGCTGGATCGATGACGTCGTACGTGCCGGCGGCAGGGTCGACCCATTCACCGTTGATCAGGAGCTGCCAGTTCTTGTCGACGTCGATCGCACTCATGGGTGCAGACGATACGTCAGGTCGTCGGCACCGCCGAATCCTTCTCCGAACCAAGGGCTAACGCGCCACCCTCGTCAGTTGTTAACGTTGACTCACAAGATCCCCTGAGGAGGAGCCATGGCAGACGCCGTCATCGTGTCCACGTCCCGTACCCCGATCGGTCGGGCCAACAAGGGCTCGCTGGTCGACGCCCGTCCCGACGACATGTCGGCCCACACCCTGAGCGACGTGCTCAGCAAGGTCGACATGGATCCCAACGAGGTCGAAGACGTCATCTGGGGCATCGGTCAGCCCGGCGGTGAGGGCGGCTACAACATCGCCCGCGTGATCTCCGCCCAGCAGGGTCTCGACCTTCCTGGCGTCACCGTCAACCGCTACTGCTCATCGTCGCTGCAGACCATCCGGATGGCCGCCCACGCGATCATGGCCGGTGAAGGCGACTGCTTCGTCGCCGGTGGTGTCGAAACCGTCAGCCGCTACATGCACGGCGCTGCCGACACCGGCCCGCACAACGAGATCTTCGCCGACGCCGAGACCCGCACCAAGGAGCGTTCCGCCGGCGGAACCGACGGGTGGCAGCCGCCCGCCGGCGTGCCCGACATCTACATCGCGATGGGCCAGACCGCCGAGAACGTCGTGCAGCACACCGGCATCAGCCGTGAACGCCAAGACGAGTGGGGCGTTTCGTCGCAGAATCGCGCCGAGGCTGCCCTCGCTCGCGGGTTCTTCGAGCGTGAAATCACCCCGTATACCCTTCCCAACGGCACCGTGGTGTCGCAGGACGACGGCATCCGCCCCGGCACCACGCTCGAGAAGGTCTCGACCCTCGCCCCGGTGTTCCGTCCCGACGGCACCGTCACTGCGGGCAACGCCTGCCCACTCAATGATGGTGCCGCCGCCGTGCTTGTGATGAGCGCCGACAAGGCCAAGGCGATGGGTCTCGACCCGATCGCTCGCATCGTGTCCAGCGGCGTCTCGGCCCTCAACCCCGAGATCATGGGTCTCGGCCCGATCGATGCCTGCAAGCAGGCGATGGCCCGCGCCGGCATGAGCATCGGCGACATCGATCACGTCGAGATCAACGAGGCCTTCGCCGTCCAGGTCCTCGGCTCGGCCGACGAACTCGGCATCGACCTCGACGAGCTCAACCCCAACGGCGGTGCGATTGCCCTCGGTCACCCCTTCGGCATGACCGGTGCCCGCATCATGACCACCCTGCTCAACGGCATGGAGGATTCCGGCGCCACCATCGGCATGGAGTCGATGTGCGTCGGTGGCGGCCAGGGCATGGCGATGATCGTCGAGCGCCTCAACTAATCGACGCGCTTCCGATCACCTGTTTCCGGAAACGGCTCGGGCTTCGGCCCGGGCCGTTTTGCGTTGCAGCTCTGTTTGACCTGTGAGCCGGTGCACGCTGAGACCGCACGCGGTCGGGTCGAGACGGCCGATTGGCGGAATGTCAGCCGAGCGCTGCGATGACGTCATCGGGGGCCTGAACGAGCTCGATCAACACGCCCTCCCCCGACAGCGGGAACTCGTCGTTGCCCTTGGGATGCACGAACACGATGTCGTGACCGGCCGCACCGGGGCGAATACCACCCGGCGTGAAGCGCATGCCGTGCTCGGTGAGCCACTCAACGGCTGCGGGCAAATCGTCGACCCACAGGCCGACATGGTTGAGCGATGGATCGTGCACCTTCGGACGCGACTCGGGGTCGAGCGGCTGCATCAAGTCGATCTCGACTGCGTGCTCACCGGAGCCGAGCCGCAGGATGTCCTCCTGCACGTTCTCGGACTCGCTCGTGTAGTCGCCGGCCTTCTCGACGCCAAGCGTGTCGACCCACAGGTGGCGCAGCGCACCGAGGTCGAGACCGCCGATCGCGATCTGCTGAAGGCCGAGGACTCGAAAGGGACGTTCGGTGCTCATGGCGCCGAACGCTACCGGTCGACCGTGCCGCCGAACCAAAGTCGCCCGGCGGCGGTCAGGTTGACGGGGGTCGGGTAGTCGGCACCATGCTGGGGGTGATCGCTCCCCCAACTCAGACGACCGGTCCCGAACCATCGCATCGCAGTGTCGACGGACACCGGCGATGTCGCCGTTACGGTCGGGCACAGGTTTGCCTGCGCGGCCAGCACGGCGAGCTGCTCATCGTCAGCGGCGAACGCGACATGGTCGACGGCGAACTCGGTGTCGGGGAACGCCGAAGCGAGCTCGACGAGTGCCGAGATCTCGTCGGGCAGGACGCACACGCTCGGACGGACCCGGCGTTCGACGCATCTCGCCACGAGTGCTCGGCCGACATCGCCGGCGAGCCAGGGTCGAGGCGACCGGATCGAGAACAGCCGCAGCCCGTCGATCCCTGCATCGGCAAGGGTGTCGAGGGCGGCGACCGGGTCGGGCCCGAACGGATCGACGGCACCGACGAGCACCACGCCGGGACGCGCATTTGACAAGAGGTAGGAGCAGTCGTAGCCGTGGGCGGCAATCGCCTGCACGAAGACAGCTCGTTCGACGCCCGCCGTGTGAACCCGCTCGAGTACGGCTTCGGCAGCCGGATCGACCCGCTCCCACCAGGCACCGCTCCGTGCAAGATGGGCCTCCACCTGCACCGACGCAACGTCGACGACGTGAAGGTGTGCGTCGATCACGTCAGCTCACGTCGACGAACGCCGCGAGCACACACAACACAAAGGCGGACGCCGAACTCACCGTGCGAACGTCGTGCCAGCGGTTCCATGGATGTTCGTACCCAACACGAGCCGTGTTGATCTCGTCGCTGGTCGCCCCGCTCGCATCAAAGGCCTCGAGTTGGTCGTTAAGCGGGATGTTGCCAACCGCCGTCGTGACGACCGTCGTCGTGAGGTAGAGCACGAACGCGAAGGCGAGCAGCCCGGCGCGAGCGTTGGCGTCGTCGACGAACGAAACAACCGTCGCGACGCCGATCGCCACGGGCGCGCCAAGAAAGACAAGAAAGAAGGCGGGGTTCAAAATCACCCGGTTGATCACCTGCATCGTCTCGACATAGGCGTGCGACGAGGTTCGGCGTGTTCCCGGGATGACAGAGACCCGCCACCCGTAGAGCAGGCCAGCCGACAGCCCGGTGAGGATCGTTGCGGCGGCGAGGCTGATCGTGTCCATCGGACTCCCTTGCGATGCTCGTTCGAGCGTAGGACAGATCGATCATGCAGGGAGGACGGTTCCGCCGTTTCGGCCCTACCCTGCCTACCTCCTAGAGTCGGGGCATGGAGCCAATCGATCCCCGCCCCCTCGACATCCTCGACGGCGAGTTCTACGTCGACGGCGACACCTACGCCAAGTACGCCTGGCTCCGGGAAAACGAGCCCGTCATGTGGGACGAGACGAACGAACTCTGGGTGGTGACCCGCTACGACGACATCGTCGACATCGAGAAGAACAAGCACGTCTTCATCAACTCCGACAAGGACAAGGGCGGCTACCGGCCCAACATTCCGGCGGACCGTTCGATCATCGGCGCCGACGATCCGCTCCACGTTGCCCGCCGCAACCTCGTCTCGCGTCGATTCACGCCGAGGGCTGTAAACCAGTGGGACGATGAGGTCCGCGACACCGTCGACGCCCTCCTCGATCCCGTGCTCGAGCGGGGCCGAGGGGAGATCGTGGCCGAACTCGCCGCTCCCCTCCCCGCCCAGATGATCGGCCTCCTGCTCGGCTTTCCGGCCGAGATGTGGCCGAAGCTCCAGCACTGGTCTGAGACCACGATCGCGCTCGGCGGTGGCCCGCGCTACCACGAGGAGGAGGGCATCATCTCGGCCATAGAGTTCGCCGGTGCCTGTGCCGAGCTCTACGAGACCAAGAAATCTGACATCGCCGACGGCTGCCCGATGGACGACGTGATGACCAAGTGGGTCACAGTCGAGTCCGAGACGGGCGGCGAAGTCGGCGGTGAGGCGTTCGGGCTCGACCAGATCATCTCGGACTGCCTGCTGTTGCTCGACGGCGGCGCCGAAACCACCCGCACCGTCATCGCTCGCACCCTGCTCGAACTCGCCGATCGGCCCGACCAGTGGCGGCTCCTCAAGGACGGTGCCGACATTGAGGTCGCCACCGAAGAGTTCATTCGCTGGGTCACCCCGGTCCACAACTTCTGCCGTGCCGCCACCGAAGATGTCGAGCTCCATGGCCGCACCATCCGCAAGGGCCAACAGGTGCTGCTGGCGTACGGTGCCGCGAATCGGGATCCGGCCTATTTCAAGAACCCCGAGACCTTCGACCTCACTCGCGCGCCGAACCATCACATCTCGTTCGGCTTCGGCACCCACTTCTGTCTCGGCGCCTCGTTGGCCCGTTTGGAGATCCGCACCTTCTTCGATCGGCTCCGGCAGCGGGTCGACCATCTCGAGCGGCTCACCGACGAGCCCCACATTGAGATGCCGAACGCGTTCGTGTTCGGCCTGAAGGAATCCCACCTTGCCTTTACCTGAGTCGTCGCTGCTCGATCACATCCCCGACGACACCTCCCCCGACGCCCTGCTGTTCGCCTTCCTCGAATGGGCGGAGGGTTGCGGCCTCGAGCTCTATCCGCACCAGGAGGAAGCGATCATCTCGATCTTCGGTGGCGACAATGTCGTGCTCGCCACGCCCACCGGATCCGGGAAGTCGATGGTTGCGCTTGCCGGTGCGTTCGCGATGGTCGCCCAGGGAAAGCGTGCGGTCTACACGGCGCCCATCAAGGCGCTGGTGAGCGAGAAGTTCTTCGAGATGGTCGCTGCGCTCGGGGCCGACAACGTTGGCATGGTCACCGGCGACGCCGCCGTCAACAGCGATGCATCCGTGATCGTCTGCACCGCCGAGATTCTCGCCAACCGATCCCTGCGCGAGGGCAACGACACCGATGTCGACCTCGTCGTGATGGATGAGTTTCACTACTACGGCGACCGTGATCGAGGGTGGGCCTGGCAGGTGCCATTGCTCGAACTTCGGCGCCCGAACTTCTTGTTGATGTCGGCCACCCTCGGCGACACCACAGAGATCCAGATGGACCTGAGCCGGCGGACAGGATGCGGGACCGTGCTCGTCTCGGGCGCCGATCGGCCCGTGCCGCTCGACTTCGAGTACCGCGAGACCACGCTCCTCGAAACGATCAGCGAGCTGCTCGACGACGGCAAGCAACCCGTCTACATCGTGCACTTCACCCAGAAGGAGGCGAGCTCGCGGGCCCAGAGTCTTACCAGCCTCGACGTGCTCTCCAAGGACGAAAAGGAGGCGGTGAAAGCCGCCATTGGTGGGTTCCGATTCGACACGCCCGTCGGCAAGGACCTCAAGCGCTTCGTGCTCGCCGGCATCGGGGTGCACCATGCCGGGCTCCTCCCGAAGTACCGGCTGCTGGTCGAGAAGCTCGCCCAGCAAGGCCTGCTCAAGCTGATTTGTGGCACCGACACGCTCGGCGTGGGTGTCAACGTCCCGATTCGCACGGTGCTCTTCACCCAGCTCTGCAAGTACGACGGCCGTCGGGTCCGAGTGCTGTCGGTGCGGGAGTTCCAGCAGATCGCCGGTCGGGCCGGTCGCCGCGGTTTCGACACCGCCGGCTCGGTGACCGTGCAGGCCCCTGAGCACGTGGTCGAAAACAAGAAGGCCGAGGCCAAGGCCGCCACCGATCCGAAAAAGAAGAAGAAGCTGGTCAAGCGCAAGCCTCCGGAGCGGGGCTACGCGCACTGGGACGGCAACACCCTCGCTCGGCTCAGCGAGGGCCGACCCGAGACACTGCACAGCAGCTTTGCGGTGAGCCACGCCATGATGCTCAACGTGCTCGATCGACCCGGCGACGGCTGTGCGGCGATGCGCAACCTGCTGGTCGACAACCACGAGACCCGCAAGAACCAGCGCAGCCACGTCCGCCGCTCGATCGCCGTCTACCGCTCGCTGATCAAGGCCGGGGTGCTCGAGGCGCTCGATGAACCCGACGAGAAGGGTCGTCCGGTTCGTATCAATCTCGACCTGCAAGATGATTTCCGGCTCAACCAACCACTGTCGCTGTTCGCGCTCGAAGCGATCGACGCCCTCGATCGGGAGGCACCCGACTTCGCCTGGCAGTTGCTGAGTGTCATCGAGTCCGTTCTCGACAACCCGATGGTCGTTCTGCTCGCCCAGCTCGACAAGGCCAAGGAGACCCTGATCTCCGAGCTCAAGCGGGACGGCGTCGAGTACGAGCAGCGCATGGAGCAGCTCGAACAGGTCACCTGGCCCAAGCCCGAGGCCGACTTCCTCGAACCGGCGTTCGAGGTCTTCGCCCGGCATCACCCGTGGGTTGGGCGCGACCGGGTCCAGCCGAAGTCGGTTGTGCGCGACATGCTCGAGCACGCCGAGACGTTCAACCAGTACATCGCTCGCTATGGCCTGAAGCGCAGCGAGGGTGCCGTGCTGCGCTATCTCACCGACTGCTACAAGGCGATGGTGCAGACCGTACCGGTCGACGTCGAGTCCGAGGAGTTCGACGATCTCACCGAGTGGCTCGGCGAGATGATTCGTCGGGTCGATTCGAGCCTGCTCGACGAGTGGGAGAAGCTCCGCAACCCCGACGATGACGGCGCCCCGATGGAGGCCCCACCGCTCGCATCGTTCACCGCCAACAAGCGGGCGTTCACGGTGCTCGTGCGCAACGAAATGTTCCGCGTCGTCACCGAGCTCGCCCACCATCGCGAGGGAGAACTCCCTGACGACATGGGGGCGTACTGGGCCGAACACGACCACATCCACATCGATGCCGACGCTCGGGCGGCGCAGTGGTGCGAGATCGATCTCGACACCGGCTTTGCCACCCAGACGTTGTGTGACCCGGCCGGGTTCAACGAATGGGTGCTTGATGCCGAGGTCGACCTCGCCGCCTCGGACGAGGAAGAGCGAGCGGTCGTGATTCCTGTGGCCGTTCGCCGCCGCTGACCGCCGGGACAGCGCCGACGCTAAGGCCCAAACGCTGCAGCGTCACCTTCGACGCGCGGGGCGATGCAGTCGTCGTTGTACGACGAAACTAGTGTCGGACCCGATCTGCAGAAGGGGTCAGACATGGGTTCCATCAACGGCTATTCGGTGCTCGTGACGGGTGGTGGCAGCGGCATCGGCGAGGCAGCGGCCGCAAAGCTCGCCGCCGACGGAGCCAACGTGATGATCTGCGGACGCACCGAGGAAAAGCTCATCGCTGCGGTCGAACGCATCAAGGCGGGCGCTGCCGACGGCACGACCGTCGCCCACGTGGTCGCCGATGTCACCGATGAGGATTCGGTCCATTCCGCCGTGGCCGCCGCTACCGAACTGACCGGACGGCTCGATGGTCTCTTCGCCTGCGCCGGTGGCTCGACGGGTGTCGGTCCCCTCGCCACCAGCGACGTCGAGACGATCCGCTCCACGATGGAGCTCAACTACATCGGCACCTTCCTGTGCATCAAGCACGGCGGCACCCAGATGGCCCGCCAGGAGGACGGCGGTTCGATCATCGGCTGTTCGTCCCACGCCGGCTCCGATCCGTTCCGCTGTCTCGGCGCCTACGGGGCCGCGAAAGCCGGGCTTGACCACCTCTGCCGAATCGCCGCCGACGAAATGGGTGAGTTCGGTGTCCGGGTCAACTCCATCCAGCCCGGCATTGTCGGCACCGAGCTCATGACACCGATCACCGGTGGCGGCAAGCTCCTCGACGACTACATGCCCTTGATCCCGCTCGGCCGAATCGGCGATCCGAACGACATCGCCGAGATGGTCCGCTTCCTGGTCGGCCCGGAGTCGGCGTGGCTCACCGGCCAGAACATCGCCGTGGACGGCGGCCAGAATCTGCGCCGAGGCGCCGACTACGGCGAGATGCTCCGAGAGTTCGGGGTCGACCCGATGGCGCCGATCCTGGGCGACACCGAGAGCTGACTCAGCGCCGCACAACCTTCACGAGGTCGGGTGGCAACAAAAAGGACCCGTCGGTCTCCGGTGGGAACGGAATCTCCGCCAGCACCGCATCGGCCCCGAGCGCGCCGTACAGGTGCGGGAAGTACTCCTGGGTGCCGGTGCCGGGCTCCCACACGAGGGCATTCGAGATCAGGTGGGCGTCGACGACGAGCGCCACGAGGTCGCGACGACCGGCGTAGAAGCGGTTGGCCGGGGTGAGCACCTGATGCAACCCCGAGAGATGGATGAAGCCATCGCGGGCGAACTCGGTCGGCAGATAGACGCCGGAGGTACGGCACGACTCCCACACCTCGCGCTCGGCGAGATGGACGAGACGGGGCACCGCAATGTCCCAGCCGCTTCGGACCCGTTCGACGAGCGCAGCCCGGTCGGAGTCGGGCAGGAAGGCAGCGACGGCAGCCCGCTCGCTCATCGCCGCGAGTTCGACGTCGGTCATTCCGAGCAGATTGCGGGCGAGTTCGAACTCGCGGCGTGATGTGGTGGTGGTGATCGTTCGATCGTCGGGATTGAGGCCGACACGGAAGCCGGCGTCGGCGAGCATCCGCACCGGATGTTCGGCAACCGACTGACCGAGACAGTCGTTGGAGGTCAAGCACACCTCAAGGTGCGCATCGGAGGCCCGCAGGGCGGCGGCGGTCTCGCCGAGCGCAACGATGCGACCGTTCTCGACGGTGCAGTCGTCGATGATGCGCCAGCCGTGCCCGATCCGGGACGGCTCGCACGTGAGCGCGCTCGCGATCTGGTGCGGACCGTCCATCTCGCCGGCGTGGATCGTCACGCCGAGTCCGGCCTCGGCAGCGCGCTCGACGGCAGGGCGGTGCAGTTCGGCCGGGAAGCCGGGCTCGATACCGGCCACGTCGACCCCGACGACGCGGCCACCGGCGGCGATCGCAGCCTCGACAACCTGCATCGAGATGTCGAGCGGCTGGTTGCGCATCATCACGGCGATGATGCGAGCGTCGAGCCCGATGGTTCGGTGGACCTCGTCGAGACCGGCGCTGACGGACGCGATCACCTCGGCGGGAGTCATCCCGGCGGCGGTGTGCAACAGCGGAGCAAACCGGAATTCGGCGTGGATCACACCGTCGGCCGCAAGGTCTTCGACGCCTTCGAGCGCGACCCGGCGAAGTGCGTCGGCGGTTTGCAGGCCGGCGTTGACCAGATCGAACCGGGAGAATGCATCGACGAGTTCCATCCCCGGCGTGATGGTCATCCACTCCCCGAGCGCCGCGGCATCGTCGGCCGGCGTGGCGACACCGACCGCGTGACAGAGGTCGAGCACGGTCGAGGGACGGACCCCACCGTCGAGATGATCGTGCAGGACGACGAGCGGCCCATGAGTCACGAGCGACCCACGTTTTCGAGCATCTTCTCTAGGCCCGGGTAGCTCTCGATGGGCTCGAGTTTACGATCGACATAAATCAACGTTCCGGTGATGCAGATGAACGCAAACACGAAGTTGGTGCCGCTCCGGGCAAGAAAGAACAGGTTGAATCCCGAGTTGTTGAACAGCCAGACATCCCAGATCGCCGAAAGGATCTCGTAGAACACGATCACCCACGAGGCATTGGCCATCGTCCGGGTGTAGCGGGGGTCGACGAGCAGTTCCTGCGGGATCCGAACCGCCTTGGGGATCGCCCAGGAGAGCAGCGGCTTGCCAATGAGGACGGTGACGGCCGCAGCGATGCCGATCAGGAACTTCGTCGCGAATCCGATGCCGAAGTACACCGCTTCGGTACTGATACCGAATTCGATGAGCTCGCGGTCGGCGGCAATAGTGACGACGGCCCGAACGAGCAGATAGGTCGTGACGCTCGGGAGCCACCAACCGATCGCGAGACCGCGGTTACGGCGGCCGGCCGCCGCCTTGATCGACCAGGCGGTGGCGGCAATCACGGCCCAGATGATGCCGACCGTGTTGAAAAGAACGAAGAACAGCACGACCGGCATCAGCTGGTCGAGGTTCGAACCTCCGGCGAGGCCCATGGGGGTTGGGCGATCGTCGCTCATCGACAGAGAGCGAACCACTCCTCGACGAGGGATGCCTCACCGAAGACCTGTAGCGAGTCGACCGGCGCCCGGCCCCACATGGCGAGCATGAGTTCCGGGCCGGTGCCCTTCGCCGCTGCATCACCCTTGGCGTGCTCTTCGGCGATGACGATGCGGTCGTCCTCGACCTTCGCAGTCCACTCGCCGTCACCATCGGTGCGATGAATGTGGAATGACCCCGATGGGCGCTCGAGGCGGGCCTGCACGAATTCCTCGAAGCGTTCGGCGACAGCGTCAGCCGCTTCATCAGTGTCGATCTCGCTGGGAATGCCGGCCATCTGCTCGGCGTCGACACGGTGCACGAGATTCTCGAGGTGGAGCCGACGATGGAAATAATCGATCGACTGGGTCGTGCCCCACGACCACATTGACGTACCCGGCTCCACAGCGGCCATGGCGGCGATCACCCGATCGAGGGCGGCCTGCGCACCGGCGGCTTCCCCCCCTTCAGCGGGGCGTGGCGGCAAGTCGTCCCGGCCGGGGAACCCTTCACGCCGCTCTTCGATGATTATCGCAAGCATGTGCCATACCCGGGTGAGGTGGCTGAGCAGCCCGGCACCATCCCAGTCGGGGCAAGAGGGAACCGGCGCCGCCATGTTCGCCGTGCACAGCGTGATGATGCGCTCGCCGTCCTGGTGGGCCCGAGCGAGACGGATGGTGTGATCCATTTGCCCAGTCTGGCCCACCGGAACGATCATCGTGCACTGCACCAAGGGGGACTCAGCCAATGCGCACCATCGCAATCAGTGGATCGGCATCAGGGATCGGCGCCGCGACTCGGGCGATGCTCGAAGCAGCCGGCGACACCGTCATCGGCATCGACCTTCGCGGTGCCGAAGTCGCCGCCGACCTCTCGACCGATCAGGGCCGAGCAAGCGCCGTCGCGGCAGTGCTCGACCGATGCGACGGCGTGCTCGACGGGCTGGTCCCCGGTGCCGGCCTCGGGCCCCCAGTTGATGCCCACCTGATCGCAGAGGTCAACTACTTCGGCAGCGAAGCGCTGCTCGACGGGCTGCGTCCGGCCCTCGCTGCGTCCGACGCGGCCTCGGTCGTCCAGATCGGCTCGAACTCCACCACGCTCACCCCCAACCTCCCCGATGAACTCGTCGACGCCTTCCTCGGCCATGACCGGGCCACGATCGACAGTGTGCTCACCGAAGCGGGGGCACCTTTCAACTCCGCCATCGCCTACGGGGCGAGCAAGACCGCCATCACCCGTTGGTGCCGTCGGGCATCGATCACCGACGAGTGGGTTGGGCAGGACATCCGTCTCAACGTGATCGCACCGGGCGCAGTGCAGACCCCACTGCTCAAAGGCGGTGACGACGACCCGACCTTCGGTCCGCTGACCTCTCAGCTGCCCGTGCCCACCGGTCGTGCCGAACCCGACGACATCGCCGCCTGGATCATGTTCATGCTCTCCCCTGCGGCCCGGTTCGCCTGTGGCTCGGTCGTCTTCGTCGACGGCGGCAGCGACGCGGTGATCCGCACCGACGACTGGCCCCGTACCTTCACGATGTGAACCCGGCGCCGATGCGCCGAGCGCTCAGACTACGCCGGAGAGATCCATCACCAGCCAGTAGTGGAGACCGGCGGAGAGCACCACGAGGAGGTGCCAGATCTCGTGATAGCCGAACACGTCGGTCCACGGATCCGGCCGCTGGGACCCGACGATGAGGGCCCCGATCACATAGGGCAGCGCTCCACCCAACAGCAGCCATAGCTGCGGGCTACTGAGTCCGTCGATGAGCCACGGCAAGAAGAGCAGGAAGCCCGCGCCGAAGGTCAAGAAGATCGCGTTCACCAGCCCGCGAGGAGGGTGGAACGGCAGATACTCCAGCACCACTCCCGCGGTGGCCCCCGACCAGGCGAACACGAGGAGGGTGACGCTGCGGTTGCCGTCCATCACCATGAGGGCGACCGGTGTGGCCGATGTGGCGAACATGACAAAGATCGCCGAGTGATCGAGTCGCACCAGCATCTCGACCCGTTCGATCGGCCAATCGCGAAAATGGGTAATCGCACTGGCCCCCAACATCACGAGCGCACCGGCCGCGAAAACCGACATAGCGATCGAGGCCTTGGTGCCGTCGGCAGCGATCACTGTCCAAATTCCGATCGGGATGCAGGCCGAAGCCGCCCAGCGATGAAGCACGCCGCGGTAACGCGGGCGGGGACGACGAAGCAAGCGCCGGGCGGCAGCGGACAGATGCTCAGCCCGAGGATCATCCTGCAGGTTGGGTGACTCCATTGGGCGTCAGGATACGGGCCGTAGCATCAGAGTTCGTGACCGTCATCCGAATGCATCTCGAGTGCACCGATGCCGAACTCGCCGAACGGCGGGAGCCTCGGGTCGACATCGTCACCGAACGAGCGACCGGCACCGACGAATGGGGTCTCGAAGAGGGTCCGTTCCGCTCGTATCGACGCACGATCAACGCCACCGCTCGACCTGACGGACGCAACGAAGTCGTCGAGACAACGACCTACCGGCTCGGGATCCCCGTGTGGGGCTGGCTCTTCACCTGGCCCATACGGCGAGCGATCGCCAACCGTCAGGAACAGTTCTCGTACTGGTGGGCACCACCAGATCGCCTGTCAGCGCGCGCCGCATCGACCCTCGGCCTGCTGTGCGCCGTGCAGATCGTCGATGGCTACCTCGGCACCGTCCTCACCCAGACGCTTTCGTTCGCGGTCGACGAGTTCGGGCGGGGCAACACTGCCCAAGGCGTCGTGTTCGGCATCGTGCGATTCGGGGTGCTCATCACCTTGATCATGTCGTTCCTCGCCGACCGCCGCGGAAGACGGCCGCTGTTGCTGTTCACCGGCGTGTCGAGCTGTGTGCTCACCTTCCTCGGGGGGCTCTCCCCCAATCTGGTCTCGCTCGGCGGCACCCAGCTTTTTGCCCGGGGCCTCTCAACCGCGCTCGGCATCCTCATCGCGATCATGGCGGTGGAGTAAATGCCGGCTCGCAGCCGTGCGTGGGCTGCGTCTGTGCTCACCATGAGCGCCGGGCTCGGTTCCGGTATGGCGGTGTGGGTTCTGCCCCTCGCCGATCTCTCCGTCCGAGGCTGGCGAGCGATTTACCTGCTCTCGGCCCTCGGCATCGTCGTCATCGTGTGGGCATGGCGGCGCCTACCGGAAACCCGACGATTTGCCGAACATGCCGAGGAGCAGATCATCCTGAGCGACGCCGACCGAGAGCGACGTCGGATCCGTTTTGGCCTTCTCGGCACGAGTCTGCTGCTGCTTGCCCTCTTCGCGGCCCCGGCGAGTGGGTTTCACAACGAATTCCTGCGTGACGAGCGCGGCTTCAGCGGCGTTGGCATCACGGTCTTCACGCTCGTGACCGCCACGCCGATCGGGATCGGAGTGTTGATCGGCGGGCGCCTGTCCGAGACATGGGGCCGCCGCAAGACGGCGGCGCTCGGAATCATCAGCGGCGTCACGGGCATAACGCTCTCGTTCGTGTTCGCCGGTCCCGCCATGTGGGCGGCCAGGCTTGCCGGAAATATCATCGGTGCCGTCGGTGTTCCGGCGATGGCGGTCTACGGCCCTGAACTCTTCAGCACCCATGATCGCGGCCGAGCCAATGCCCTGATCGTCACCGCTGGTGTAATTGGCAGCGCACTCGGACTCGTGAGTGTCGGTTGGCTCTCGGATCACTGGGACGCAATTGCGCCAGCGATCGCCCTGCTCGGCATCGGCCCACTCCTCGTCGCACTCCTGGTACTCACCCGATTCCCGGAGACGGCGGGTGCCGAACTCGAGGAATTGAATCCGGAAGACGCCTGACCTGTCTCCGCTCGACGGGTCCGGGCCGGTACCGTCGTGACCATGCAGCGACGTCATTTCCTGCTTGGGGCGAGCGCACTCGGGCTCACCGCCTGCGCGCAACCCGAACGCTCGCTGCTTGACGAGTGGGCGGGCACCGAACTCGAACTAGCCCCGGGCGGGCCGCGCACCACCACGACCACAACCGCCAAACCAGTGGGCGACAGCGACACCGTCGCCCCCGCCGAGGAGAACTCGCCCTACCCATTCGACGTCCCACCCGAAGATCTTCCAGGCCTGTCATTCGTCGCCGAAGCGACCATCTCGACGGTCACCGTCACCGGCTCCCCGGGTGGCGCCGACGTCCTCTTCACCTTCGACAACCCGATCCCAAGCGGCGGCCCGCTTGTCTTCCTCGTTGAGGAGTTCGACGGGCTTGAGAGCTACCGAGTGCTCCTGCCCACCCGACCCAACGGGAACGTCGGCTGGGTCAGCGGCGCCGACGTCCTCCTCACCCGTCACAACTACAAAATCCAGGTCCGACTCGATGATTTCGTGCTGGTGCTGTCCGAACGCGGGGTCCCGATCTTCGAGACCACGGTCGGTGTGGCTCGCGAGGACGCGCCCACCCCGCTCGGCCGCTACTACACCACCGAGTTGCTCCAACCGCCGACCCCCAACTCGGTCTACGGGACCTACGCCTACGGCCTGTCGGGCTACTCCGAGGTACTCACCGAATTTGCCGGCGGCGAAGGCCAACTCGGCATACACGGCACCAATGATCCGTCCAGCCTCGGCACCAACGTCTCGTCGGGCTGTATCCGCGTTCACAACGACGACATCAACCTGCTTGTCGAACGGATCGGGCTACCGCTCGGTGTCCCCGTCGAGGTGATCTGAGCCACTACTCGTCAGCGACGACGGTCTCTTCAGTCTGAGGCGGTGTCACCGGGCGAAGACGCGGGTGGAGCACCGAGAATAGGCCAAGCGCAAGCGCCAAGATACCGATCGGAACGATCGCATCGCCATCACCGGTGTAGGTCGGGTAGAGCACCATCGCCGACAGCAGCGCCGTCCACGCCCACAGGATCAGCACGGCACGCCGGTGTCCATGCCCGAGGTTCACAAGACGGTGATGTAGGTGCTTCTTGTCGGCAGTCGACAACCGCTGGCGGCTGATTGCGCGACGCAGGATCGCCCAGAGCGTGTCGAGGATCGGTATGCCGAGGATCACCAGCGGGATGAAGATTGGGGCGAAGAAGAAAAACGCCTGGCCGGAGAACTCCGCACTGGTTCGGCCACCGACGCTCATCGTCGATGCCGCCATCAGGAGGCCGAGCAGCAACGCTCCACCATCACCCATGAAGATCCGGGCGGGATACACGTTGTGGGGCAGGAATCCGAGGCACAACCCGAGCGCGATCACCGCCCACAGGCCACCGGGATTCCCCGGGTCCAACACCGCCTCATCGCCGAGCCGAAGCGCGTAAAGCAGGAAGGTTCCCGCAGCGATGGCCACGATGCCCGCAGCAAGGCCGTCGAGGCCATCGACCAGGTTCACGATGTTGGCAATGCTGATCACCCAAACGACCGTGACGAAGAACGACCAGTCGGCAGAGAGAACGAGCAGGTCGAAAAACGGCACTCGGAACACGAGAATTGACACGCCCGTAAGCGACAGGATGCTGCCCGAGAGGACCATCCCTGCCATCTTCGCTGGCGCCGAGATCTCCCGGAGATCGTCGACGAACCCGACGCTCCACATCACGCAGGCAGCGACGACCACGCCCACCATCTCGGTGCGCGCCTCCATCACCTCAGAAAACTCGGGGTGTACGGCGGCGATAGCCGTCGCCACGATCACACCGAGAATCATGGCCGCTCCACCCGCCGTTGGAGTGGGACTGGTGTGTACGTGGCGCTCGGAAGGCGGGACCACGGCGCCGAGGCGCGGCGCCAACCGGATCATGATTGGAACGCAAACGAAAGTGACCAGCGCTGCAGTACCACCAACGATGACGTACGCCAAGAACGAAGGCACGTGACCGTCCTTGACCTCAGGCCTCGATCAGGTTCCGAGTTCCGGGTACGGCTGGAACCGGGCACACAGCGCCTTCGCCTCCATTTTCACGCCAGCGACGGCGGTGGCATCGTCCCGATTGCACAGTGCACGAGCGATGAGGTCGGCGACGACCGCCATCTCCTCGGTGCCCATGCCCTGCGTCGTGACCGCCGGGGTGCCGATCCGCACGCCCGAGGTGACAAACGGTGAGCGAGGATCATCCGGCACAGTGTTCTTGTTGAGACTGATCCCGGCATCGTCGAGCACCGCCTGGGCTTCCTTGCCGGTGAGGTCGGCATCGAAAGTGCGCAGATCGACGAGGAGCAGGTGGTTGTCGGTGCCGCCCGAGCAGAGGCGAAACCCATGACCGGCAAGCGCCTCGGCGAGTGCGGTGGCGTTGGCGACGACCTGCTGGGCATAGGCCTTGAACGACGGGTCGAGAGCCTCGCCGAAAGCGACGGCCTTCGCGGCGATGGCGTGCTCGAGTGGGCCGCCCTGCAGGCCCGGGAACATGGCCTTGTCGATGGCGGCGGCGTGCTCAGCACGGCTCAGAATACAACCACCGCGCGGGCCCCGGAGGGTCTTGTGCGTGGTGAAGGTCATGACGTCGACATACGGCATCGGGTTGGGATGCACGCCACCGGCGATCAAACCGGCGATGTGGGCGGCGTCGAACATGAGCAGGGCACCGACCTCGTCGGCGATCTCACGGAACGGCGCCGGATCGATGATGCGCGGGTACGCGGTAGCGCCGGCGACGATGAGTTTGGGCTTGTGCTCATGGGCCTTGGCGCGCACCTCTTCCATGTCGATGCGCTCGTCGCGGGCGGTCACCCCGTAGCTAACGAAGTTGTACTGCAGACCGGAGAAGTTGACCGGCGAACCGTGGGTGAGGTGGCCGCCGTGGTCGAGGCTGAGGCCGAGGATCGTGTCGCCCGGCTCGAGGAGGGCCTGGTAGACGCCCATGTTGGCGATGGCGCCGGCGTGGGGCTGCACGTTCGCATGGTCGGCACCGAAGACCTCACAGATGCGGTCACGGGCGAGGTCCTCAAGTTGGTCGACAACCATGTTGCCGCCGTAGTACCGCTTGCCCGGGTAGCCCTCGGAGTACTTGTTGGTGAGCACCGACCCGGTGGCCGCCATCGTGGCGAGCGAGGCGAAGTTCTCGCTGGCGATCAGCTGGATGGTCGAGTTCTGACGAATCTCTTCATCGCGGATGAGCTTCAGGGCGGGGTCGTCGGCGCTGCTGGGCCACGGCATGGTGTCACCTCCAAAGTGGAACGTGAGAAGCGTATCGGTGCCGCTGCACCGCAGCCGGGTCGGCGACCGAAAGAACGCTCAAATGTCCCGCCAGGCGGATTCGCCGTCGAGCGCGTCGAGCTTGGCGACCCGACCCTCGTGCCGGCCACCCTCGAACTCGGCAGCCAGATAGGCATCGACACAGTCCTTCGCGACTTCGGGACCGGTCAATCGTTCTCCGATACAGATGACATTGGCGTCGTTGTGCTGCTTGGTGAGCCGGGCGCTCGTGACGTCGTGCACCGTTGCGGCCCGGATGCCGTCGATCTTGTTGGCTGCCATCGCGATGCCGATGCCGCTGCCGCAGACGCACAGACCGGCATCGGCATCGCCATCGCGGACTGCCCGCCCGACCGCAGCGCCGAAGTCGGGGTAATCAACCCGGTCGTCGGAGTCGGCGCCGCAGTCGACGATCTCATGGCCGGACGCCCGGATGTGGTCGGCGAGCTCCTGCTTGAGGTGGAACCCGGCATGATCAGAACCAACAGCGATGCGCACGCCGTGATCCTAGGCCCGAGGCTCGCCCTCAGCTCCGCTTTCGGGCGACGACGGCGCGGTCGCGTCCGGCGAGATCGCCGTAAATCGACGCCTGCCAACCGGCCTGGCGAAACCGGTCGGCGATCACTGCAGTCTGATCGGAGGCCATCTCGAGCACGACGGCACCGCCCGGCGCCACCCACTCGTCAGCCCCCTGAAGAATCGTCTGCAGTGCCTCGTCGCCGACGGGACCGGCCCGCAGCGCCTCCGCGGGCTCCCACTCGCGCACGACGGCGGGAAGCTCCTCATCGTCGCCGATGTACGGCGGGTTGGAGACGAGAACGTCGATCGCGCCACGCAGGCTCGCCGGCAAGGCATCGAACCACGAGCCCTCGTGAAGACTCACCCGGCCGGCGGCCCGGCCGAGCCCGGCGAGGTTGGCCCGCGCCACGGCGAGCGCATCGGGAGACCGGTCGGTAGCAAGCACGCGTGCGGCGGCACACTCGGTGGCGATGGCAAAGCCGAGAGCACCGGATCCGGTGCCGAGATCAGCGACAACCACCTCACGTCCAGCGCCGCTTCGAGCGACGACTTCTTCGATCGCAAGCCCGGCAACGACCTCGGTTTCCGGCCGCGGAATCAGCACCCGACGGTCGACCATGAGATCGAGGTGACGGAATCCCCACCGGCCGACGACGTACTGGAGGGGCTCGCCGGCCTCGCGGCGGGCGACCAGTCGGTCGAACGAAGCGATGCCGCGCACGGTGACAAGGGCGTCGAGCACGCCGTGGAACTCGCTCGGCTCGCTGCCCGTGACCTCCTCGACGATGCGACGGGCGTCGATTGCCGGCGACTCGAGCCCTGCCCGGTCGAAGCGAGTGGTGGCCTCCGCAAGGAGCTCGGACCAGGCGACCGTGCCCTCGAGGTCCGCAGCCTCAGGATCGTTGTCGCTCACTCGTCGTCCTCGAGTTGCCGGCGGCGCTCCTCGGCGATCAACGCATCGCTGATCTCATCGAGTTCACCGGCCACGATCCGATCGAGTTTGTGGATCGTGAGACCAATGCGGTGATCGGTGACCCGGTTTTCCTTGTAGTTGTACGTCCGGATCTTCTCGGAGCGGTCACCCGAGCCGACCTGAGAGCCACGCAGCGCGGCGGCCTCGGCATCGGCCTTCTCCTGCTCAAGCTGAAGCAGGCGGCTCTTCAGCACCCTCAGCGCCTTGTCTTTGTTCTTGAGCTGGGATTTCTCGTCCTGCATCGACACGACCACACCGGTGGGTAGATGGGTGATGCGCACGGCAGAGTCCATCGTGTTGACCGATTGACCGCCCGGGCCCGACGCCCGGTAGGTGTCGATGCGAAGGTCGTTGTCATCGACCTGGACCTCGACCTCGTTGGCCTCTGGGATCACGAGCACGGTGGCGGATGAGGTGTGCACGCGGCCCTGGCTTTCGGTGACGGGTACCCGCTGCACCCGGTGGGTGCCGGCCTCGTGCTTCATCCGGGTCCACACGGCATCGCCCGACAGCATGGCGGTGACCTCACTGAAGCCGCCAAGATCGCTGTGCGAGGCCGACATGACCTCCATGCGCCAGCCATGCCGCTTGGCGAACGACTCGAACATGTCGAAGAGGTCCTTGGCGAAGAGGTTGGCCTCCTCGCCACCGGCCGCACCCCGGATCTCGAGGATCACGTTGCGGCCGTCGTTGGGGTCGGGAGGCAACAACAGGACCCGCAGCTGCTCCTCGTCAATGACGACCTGGGCCTCGAGCCGCTCGATCTCGGCCCGCATCTGGTCGCGATCGTCGCCCTCGGTCGCCGACAGCATCTCCCTGAACTCCACGATGTCGTCAGCTGCGCTCCGCAACCGCTGGGCCACGGCAACGACCGACTCGAGCTGCTTGAACCGGCGGCCGAGATCGGCGAGTTGGCGCGGGTCAGACTGCACCGCCGGGTCGCCCAGGCGGATCTCGACGTCACGCAGCTCGTTCTCGAGGCTCTCAATCCGATCCAGCATCGGTTCGAGGCTAGAGGCCCGAGAGGAACCGGCCGACCACCTCGATGATCTCGTCGTCGAAGACGGGCTTGGGGTCATGGCGCTGCCCCTCGAGCCAGTGGACATCGACCAGCCCGGCGATGGCGGGGATGTGTTCAGCGAGTTCGGCGGGCGTGCCAAACGGATCACGGTCGCCATTGACGAAAAGTGAGGGCACGGCGAGAGCGGGAAAGTGCTCGATGCGCAGGCGCTCCGGCTTGCCCGGCGGATGGAGGGGGTAGCTGAGAAGCACGACGGCGGTGGCCGGCAGGCCTTCGGCGATCGCCATCGAGCAGATTCGGC
>PBTQ01000081.1 GCA_002729125.1 Acidimicrobiaceae bacterium
CCCGCCAGGACGCCAGCCACTAGGCCACCGGCTGCCCTTACTCCACTCCACATGCCGAATACAACAGCTCGGCTCCCGGTCGAGGCCTCGCTTATGAGCCAAGCCTTAATTGGCCCCCGAAGCAACGCATCGGACGCCCCGATGAGAGCAAGCACGACCCAGAGGCTTGCGGGCGAAGATGACACTTGTGCGAGGCCAAGACCAGCAAGCAAGACAAGATGACCAAGCACGACCGCCCAACGAGCACCGAACCGACCGGCGAGGTGACCACCTGGCACCGCAACCACCGCAGTAACCATCCGCAGGAGCGCAAACGCGCCGAGGACGGTCGCGACACCCGCACCCTGTTCAACCGCACGAACGATCAGAAGGGCGACGGGGACAGTGCCGGCGGCACCGAACCCCAGCAAAGTAAGTCGACGCCGCTGAACTAACCCAACCACACCTTGAAATCTGGCCGGCGCACCAGAGCCATCAGTCGACAGCCGTCGGAACAGCAGCCCAACGCTCAGCGCGCAGGGGACGAACGCCAAGACGAACACGGCGTCGAAGGACTCGTCGAACGACTCGTAGACCAAAATCCCGACGAGAGGTCCGATGGCACCGCCTAGCTTGTCCATTGCCTGTTGGACACCGAACGCAGAGGCCGTCCGGTCAGGACGGCTTGCTGCCAGGATCAGGTCGCGCGGTGCGTCGCGAACACCCTTGCCCGCCCGATCAACCATCCGCACAGCCAGGACAGTGAGCCACGAGCTCGCTACGACAAGTGCGATCTTGGTCACCGACGAGATTCCGTAACCAAGGCGAACGAGCGCCGGTGACCGCGCCGGGGTAGAGAGCCGACCGGCAAAAGGGGCGACGAACACGACAGTCGCCGCAGCGAGCCCGTCGACAACGCCAACGACCAGCGGCGATGCGCCCAGCGCGAGCGTCAGGTAGAGCGGCACGATGGGCACAACCATCTTCGAACCGAGATCTTGCAAGAGTGAGACCCAACCGAGATAAACAGCGAGGTTCTTCGGCGCCTTTGGGTTCATCGAGATCTCGGTGGCTCAGACCCGGACGATCCCGACGGCGTTGCACTCCCAGCCCCGATTCGCCAGCAGGAGTGCTGGCTGGGGTTGATCGAGGTCACCCTCGCAGCATGCCCGGCAGCGGCGAGCTATGCACGACGGCCACTCGCTTGGTGGCGCGGGTGAGGGCAACGTAGAGAGACCTAATGCCCTGGGATTCCTCATCGATGATGCGCGCCGGCTCAACGACGACCACCGAGTCGACCTCGAGCCCTTTCACGAGCCGCACCGGAACGAGCGTGACACGCTGATCGAGCCCGTGGCGATTGGCCCCCCCGATAGACAGCTCTTGTGCCTCGAATACCCTGCGGATCTCGTCGACCATAGAGTCAGGCACGATCACTGCAACGTTGCCCTCGTCGACCGCCTCGAGTTCAGCAAGGACGGCGCCGACGAGGGCGTTGTCGAGCTGTTCGGCTCGAACGATCTTGGGCGGATCGCCGTCGTTGCGGACAGGCTGAGGTGGCCGTAATCCCGGCGCCGCGTATTGAAGCACCCGATTGGCGAGCGACATTGCCGGACCCGGGATGCGATACCCGATGGAAAGTTCCCGACGCTGGATATCGCGCTTCTGTGGAAGTTGGGCGAGGACGTTGTCCCAGCCGTCATTGGCCCACGCGCTGGTGGCCTGGGCGATGTCGCCTACGACTGTCATCGACCCGTTCAGCGAACGGCGACCGATCATGCGCAGCTCCATTGGGGAGAGGTCCTGAGCCTCGTCAATGCAGATGTGGCCGTAGGTCCGCAGCGCATCCTCGTCGCGCTTACCCGGGCGATACCCGAGCAGCGCCCGTGCCTCATCGAGCAGGGGTACGTCGTTGAAGTGCCAAACCACGTCATCCGCGTGATGGGCCCGTGACTGGTGGAGGCGAAGAATCTCCTCGTCGGTGAAATGACCCTTGCGGTTGGCGGAGCGAAGCAGCGCTCGGGAGCCGAACAGGTCGTGCAGCAGATGCGCCGGCGTTAGCACCGGCCACATCCACTCAAGCAGTTCGCGGACCGGCAGCGCCCACCGGAGCTGACCGCGCACGGCGGAGGCCTCGACCGGGCGACGGGCACTCGCCGCTAGCTTGGCGAAGACCAACTCCTCGACGATCTTGCGGCCTGCGTTGTGACCTTTCGATCGACGACGGGCATCTCGGATGATGTCGCGAGAATCGGCGACGGTGAGCTTGAGGCGATGGATGCCGAAGCCGATGGCGACATCGGCCCGCAACGGCCGCTCCCGGTCGCTCACGGCCTGCGCCAGCACATCAGTCATGCGCAGATCGCCCTTGACCGCAGCAACGGCTTCGGCAGCGAGCCCGTCGATACGAACCCTCGGCCGAAGAAGATCGCCGAGCACGGCGATCTCGACCCCTGCTTCGCCAAGCGACGGCAGCACCTGCTCGATGTAGGCGAGGAACAATCGGTTGGGGCCAACGACGAGCACACCTTGCCCCTCAAGGGGAAACCGATGGGTGTAGAGCAGGTAGGCGGCGCGATGGAGCGCCACGACGGTCTTGCCCGTACCGGGACCACCTTGGACCAACAACACACCGGGCATCGGCGCCCGGATGATCTCGTCCTGTTCGCCCTGAATGGTGGCGACGATGTCACCGAGACGCCCGGTGCGAGACGCCTCGATCGCGGCGATCAACGCGCCCTGACCCTTGATCTCGCGCTCGCCATCGGCCGACGCGAGCTCACCGAAGACCTCGTCGTCGATACCGAGAAGGGTGCGACCACGGGTGGCGAAATGACGGCGCCGCTCAATGCCCATCGGCTCACGGCCGGTGGCCCGATAGAAGGGCTCGGCGACCGGCGCCCGCCAGTCGACAACGACCGGATCCTGGTTGCGATCCCATACCCCAAGACGCCCGATGTGGAACCGCTCGCCGGTGCCGGCAGGATCGATCCGGCCAAAGACCAGGGAGCGGTCGCCGAGGGTGAGCTGGGTCAGACGGTTGACCGCGCCTTCGACGATCGACTCGCGTTCGTGGCGGTGTTGCTCCGTGCCACCCCGCTGCGGGTCGTACCCCTGCGTGACCCGAGCTGCGCGCTCTCGCGCCTCGTCAAGACAGGCGTAGGCCCAATCGAGATGGGCCTGCTCAGCATCGAGTTCGGGGTGACGTTCTGCCACGAAAACTCCTTCGAGGGGGCGTCCAATGCTACCGGCATGCCATCGCGATCCGACCGTCCAGGGAGCGGTCAGGAGAGGCGTATCGGTAGCCTTCGCCCATGGTCTCGATTGGAATGGTCTTCAGTGCCGGTGGCGCGAAGGGCGACCCTTTCCACAGCGGCGTCATCGCTGCAATCGCCGAACACACCGGCTTTGACAGCCGCGATGCCGAACTGGTGGTCGGCACGTCCGCCGGTTCATTCACTGCCACCGCACTGCGAGCGGGGCTCTCCCCGATCGATGCTGAGGCCCGCCACCTCGGCCACGAACTCAGCGCCCAGGGGAACGCCATCGTCAACCGGGTCGTCACGCCCTACAGCGAACCCGAGATCGAGCGCAGCCCACTACCGTCAGCGCCGCGCATGACCCTCAACTCGATCCGCCCGCCATGGAAGATCGACCCAGCCCGATTCACCTACGGCCTGCTGCCCGAAGGCAAGCGCTCCGGCGCCTCGATCGCAACCCGTATCGACGAACTCCTTCCCGATGGCTGGCCGAAGCGTCCCACCTGGATCGTGGCCGTGCGCACCAACGACGGTCGCCGCATCGTCTTTGGCCGCGACGACGTCACCGGCACGGTCGGCAAGGCAACCCAGGCCTCGGCTGCGATCCCTGCCTTCTACACACCGGTTCGCATCGGCGGTCGTTCGTACGTCGACGGCGCACTCCACTCGTCGACGAACGCCGACCTGGTCACCACACTCGGTTTCGACCTCGTGATCATCTCGTCGGTCAAGACCGCCACCCCCGATACCCGGTCGTGGCGTTCGGATCCCGAGCGTTCGTGGTTCTCGAACAAGCTCGACAACGAACTCGCCGCTATTCGGAGTACCGGTACCCCGGCGATTGTCATCGAGCCCGACGACACCCAACTCGAGTTGCTTGCGTCCGGCGAACGAGCCGATGCCTGTGTGGCCGGCCGTCTGGCGGCTGAGCGCGTCCTCGCCACGAGCGAGGGCGCCGGTCTCCGATCGATCGTCGAACCGGCCAGCTGAATCAGCAGCCACCGCCCGACGACGGGCGGTCCGGAATCGAGGTGTCGATCACCTCGATGTGTACATGGGGGTTCGATGGCTCGGCGGTGAACTCGTCGACCTGGGACACAAACGGCAGAATCCGGCCACCGGTCGCGATCATCGTGTCGGACGCGATCACCTCGTCGCCGACTCCGACCTGCAACCCGCTGAAGTGAAAGATCTTGAGCTCCCAACCCGATCGACCGGAGGGCTCGATCACGACGAAGTTGTCGGTGTGATCGCAGTAAAGCGTGTAGCTGCCGGCTCGAATCACCGTGCCATCGATCGGCGCCATCACCGGCTCGTCGGCACGGGTGACTATGTCGGCGGCGGTTCGAGAGCCCGTCCCCCGGCCGCGCGACGCAAGGGTCGTCCAGTCGTCGAGATTGACCACCTCGAGCTGGAACGCTCCATCGTGACCCGACTCATGGAAGCCGACTGTCTCGTAGCGGCTGACCGGCATGCGCACCTCGAGGTCGCCTGCGAGGGCGAAGACGGCGTACCCGGTGTCGTGGTACTCGAGCGGGATCGTCGGTGCGACGGTCGAAGCAGTGGTCGTGGTGCTCGTGCTGGTCGTCGACGTGGTGGTCGAGGTCGTCGTGGCTGGCGCCGTCTGCGTCACCGGCGGATCATCCGGTGCGAGGGTGGTCTCCACCCCGACCTTACCGACGTCGGTCTCGCTGGTGACCTCGACCGACACGGTGCCGCACGCCGTCGTCAACACGACGAGCACGAGGAGTCCAGCGACACGGGCGGGTCGGGCGGCCATCTACCGAACGGTACCGGCCGCCCACCTCCCGGTTCGGTCACCGACCATCGATAACCTCGGCCGCGTGACCGGCGCAGCATCATCTGCCGTCCCTGTGGGGCGCTTCGACAACCACCCCTTCATCCAGGCCTGCCGCGGGTTGCCCCACGACCGGGTGCCGGTCTGGTTCATGCGCCAGGCGGGTCGCTCGCTGCCCGAGTACCGCGCCATTCGCGGCACCGGAACAATCCTCGACGCAATTGCCGACCCCGACCTCTCCACCGAGATCACGCTGCAGCCGGTCCGTCGCTACAACGTCGATGCTGCGATCCTCTACTCCGACATCGTCGTGCCGGCCCACGCCGTCGGTTTCGGGCTCACCGTCACACCGGGCGTCGGTCCCGAAGTCGAGCGGCCGTTCCGTCATGAGGACGACCTCACCCGTCTGCGGCCGCTAGATCCCGAGGCCGACACGCCCTACGTGCTCGAAACCGTCCGGCAGCTCGTGGCCGGGCTCGATCGCCCGCTAATCGGCTTTGCCGGCGCACCATTCACCGTCGCCTCGTACCTAATCGAGGGTCGGCCCTCGCGCGACTACGCGAACACCAAGGCGATGATGTTCGCCAATGAGCGACTGTGGCACGCCCTCTGTGATCGCCTCGCCGACATCGCCATCAGCTCACTGCAGAGCCAGATCGACAACGGCGCATCGGCGATACAGCTTTTCGATTCCTGGGCCGGGTCCCTGAGCCCGGCGCAGTATCAGCGCTATGTCTTCCCGCACAGCCAGAAAGTGATGGACGCCATCGCCCACACCGGCGTGCCGAAGATCCACTTCGGCGTCACCACCGGCGAGCTCCTGCCCCAGATCAGTGCGGTCGGCGCCGACGTCGTCGGGGTCGACTGGCGGGTCCCGCTCGATGCCGCTCGCGAGCGGGTCGGCCACGGCAAGGCACTGCAGGGCAATCTCGACCCCACGGTCGTGTTCGCCGGGGCCGAGTTCGCCTGCGAGGCCGCTCGGGATGTACTTCGCCTCAACGACGGCCATCCGGGTCACGTCTTCAACCTCGGCCACGGCGTCATGCCGGCAATGGACCCCGACGTCCTCACCGAGATCGTGAAGGTCGTGCACGAAGAAGGCACCGTTCGCTCGTGAACGAGCGCGTGGTGGTCGTCGGCGGTGGCATCACTGGCCTGGCCGCCGCCCACGAGGCTCGCCGCCAAGGGCTCGACGTCATCGTCCTCGAAGCCGCCAAACGAGCGGGCGGCAAGATCGACTCGGGCTTCGTCGACGGTGCCGAACTGCCGTTCCCCGTCGACATGGCGGCCGACGGCTTTCTCGGTCGTCAGCCAGAGGTCGTCGAGCTGTGTCACGAACTCGGACTGGGCGATGACCTCGTTGCCCCCACCGGCGCCCAGGCATTCATCTGGGCCGATGGTGCGCTCCGGTCGATCCCCACGCCGTCCGTCCTCGGTGTGCCGTTCGAGCCCGACGCCGTTGCTGCGACCGGCCTGATCAGCGAAGCGGGCGTCGCCGACCTGGCAGCCCGAGTCGACATCGAACACGATCCCCTAACCCACGACGCCTCCGTGGGTGAGGTGATGCGCCCACGGGTCGGTGACGAGGTGTTCGAACGCCTCGTCGATCCGCTACTCGGCGGCATCAACGCCGGCAACGCCGACGGCCTCTCGATCGAAGCCGGCGCCCCCCAACTTTTCGCAGCCGCCTGCGCCGGTGGTTCGCTGCGCGATGCCCTCCAGGTCCAGGTCGCCGCCGCCCAGGCCGCAGCCGGCGGTCCCATCTTCAACGGGGTCAAAGGCGGCAACCGTCGCATCGTCGACACGCTCGTGGAGCAACTCGGCTCACGAGTCCGTCTCGGCCAGACTGCGATCGCCATCGAGCGGGACGGCGCTGGGTGGGTCGTTGTCCCCAGCGACCCCCGGTTCCCCGCCGATCGAGTCGTGCTCGCAACACCGGCGTGGATCACCGCCGGGCTGATCGCCC
>PBTQ01000082.1 GCA_002729125.1 Acidimicrobiaceae bacterium
CCCCGGAATTGGCGATCACACCGGGAAACCGCTTCCAGATGCCGTCGAGTTCGACGGCGGGAACGGTCACCCTTCGGCAGAACCGATGACGCCTTCGACGAAGTAAGCCATGCCAAGCAGGTCACCGTCGGCAGGCACCACGCCGGCGGCGATGACTTCGTTGCCGTCCTGATCATTGATCGGACCAGCGAAGGGGTCGAACTCGCCGGCGATCATGGCGGTGGCGCGATCGTCAATGAGTGCCGTGGTCTCAGCCGACACATCGTCGGCAAGGCTGCCGATCTGCACGATGCCGTCGTCCATGCCGCCCCAGTAGGCGCCGCCTGCGAAGGAACCGTCGGCAACGGCCTCGATCACGCTGGCGTAGTAGGGGCCCCAGTCCCAGATAGCCGACGCAAGGTAGGCGTCGGGGGCATAGGCGCTCATGTCGCTGTTGTAGGAGACCCAGCGGGCACCGGCGGCTTCGGCGGCCTCACCGGCAGCGGTGGAGTCCTGGTGCATAGCGATGAGGTCGGCGCCACCCTCGAGGAGCGCGTTGGCGGCGTCGCCTTCGACAGCCGGGTCGAACCAAGTGAAGGTCCAGTTCACGGTGACAGTGGCGTCGGGGTTGGCTTCCTTGACACCGAGGGTGAAGGCGTTGATACCGCGAATCACCTCGGGGATCGGGAAGGCGGCGACATAGCCGATGTTGCCGCTTGCGCTCGCTGCACCGGCGGCGAGGCCGGTCAGGTAGCGGGCCTGGTAAATCCGGCCGAAGTAGCTACCGAAGTTCGTGTCGTTGGACTTGTAACCAGTGGCATGGGCGAAGGCGACGTCGGGGAACTCGTCAGCGAGTGCCTCCATTGCGTCCATGTACCCGAACGAGGTGGCGAAGATGACGTCGGCGCCCTGATCGATGAAGTCGCGCACGGCGGTGTCGAAATCGGGGCCGTTCTCGGGAATATTCTCGACGGTCAACATGGTGGCGCCGGTCTGCTCTTCGGCAAACTGACGACCGTTGTCGTGGGCGTAGGTCCAGCCCGCGTCACCGGTTTCCGTGAGATACACGAATCCAGCGGTGACGTCGGAGGCCCCGCCCGAGTCCGAGGCGGCGTCGTCCTCGGTGGCCGAGTCAGAGCCAGAGGCGGCGGCGTCCTCGGTGGCCGATTCAGAGCCGGAGGCGGTGTCGTCATCGTCGTCGCCGCACGCAGCGGCAACGAGAGTAAAGGCGAGTAGGACAGCGAGAAGTTGCCAGAGTCGGCGTTGCATTAGGTACCCCTCCCAGGATTGGATGCGAGACCGAGGCTACGTCAAACGACGCACTTGTCAATTCCCTCGTGGGCCGGTTCACCGCCCGTGACACACTGATCCCCGATCGGTGCGCAACCTGAGGTCGGTGGGTTCGATTCCGTCGACGTGCGGTCAGGCCGTTTGGGTGAGGGAGGCCGAACCGGCGACCTGCTGGCGGAGTGACTCAATGACCGCTGGCGGTACACCGTGCATTGCGTTGTACCGCCACCTCCGGACGATGGTGTGGTTCGGCGTCGATCGGTCGCACGGTTCAAAAACCGAACGAAAATGCGATCAACGAAGATCTCGAGGTGTGCATCTGCGACGACAAACCAGCGACGTACCCGCCTTCCACGGCGAGCGTCCACCTGCTCGCCAAGCTTTTGGGGCCGCGCACCCGATCGACGGTCGATGTCGATGACCGCTTCCTCGATCAGCCCAGGCCCGACTGACTGCCACTAGCTGTTGGAGCGCTGGATGGCCCGCTCGTCGGTGCCGAGGTAGCTGGAGATCACGGCATCGTTCTCGCGCACCTCGTCAGGGGTTCCCTCAGCAATCACGATGCCGCTTTCGAGACAGTAAACCCGATCGCTGATGCTCATCACGAGCGGCATGTCATGTTCGATGACGACCACGGCAGCGTCGAGTTCCTGCTGAATGCGCTTGATTAAGGGGCCGAAGGCCTCGGTCTCTCGTTGGGCAACACCGCCGGTTGGCTCGTCAAGAAGGAGCACTGAGGCGTCGACGGCGAGCAGGCTGCCAAGCTCGACGATGCGGCGGGTGCCAGTCGAGAGGTTTCCGATGGCCTGATCGGCATAGCGACCAAGCCCGAGGTAGTCGATGATCTCGTCTGCCTCGGCGGACTTGCGACGTTCCCGAACTGGCGAAGGCGGCAGGCCGAGCATCGACGGGACCAACAGCGAGCGTTCGCGGGCTTCAAGCGCGACTTGAAGCGATTCCCTCACGGTGAGTTCGGGATAGAGACGGGCAGCCTGAAAGCCGCGTCCAAGCCCGATCTCATGTCGCTTGGCCGCAGCCATGTTCGTGACATCGATGCCATTCACGAAGACCGAACCGGTCGAGGGCACAAAGCCGCTCACGGCGTTGAGTAAAGTCGATTTACCCGCACCGTTGGTGCCGATGAGACCAACGAGTTCGCCTTGACGAACCTCGAACGACACACGATTGACCGCAACGTTGCCGCCGAACCGGACTTCGATGTCCTCGGTGCTCACTGCCGGTGCATCACCTACGACCGGAGCGCGGATGCCGCGGCTTGGCGCTGACCTAGCAACTGCCGCCACGGGAGCGGTCGGGGTCGCTTCCGGCAGACGGGACTCGGCTCGCTGAAGGAGAGCATCACGAGCGGCGTACAAGATCTGCAACAGGCCACCCGGGAAATACACGAGCAAAACGAGCAATCCGATATTGCTTGTGAGGAGGTTCTGGAGGTCACGAAGCCCATCTGGGGCGATCTCGGGAATACCGCGAACCCACAGCGCCCCGAGGATCGGACCGGCGACCGAGCCGAGTCCGCCAATGATTGCAACAACAATCGCCTGCAACGACTCCGCAGCGGCGAAGTTCCGCTTGGGGTCGAGGCTCGGGGAGACCGTGACGAACAGACCACCGGC
Organism: Acidimicrobiaceae bacterium; assembly: GCA_002729125.1. Taxonomy (GTDB): domain Bacteria; phylum Actinomycetota; class Acidimicrobiia; order Acidimicrobiales; family Aldehydirespiratoraceae; genus UBA11606. The sequence goes on from PBTQ01000082.1 coordinate 2,904, forward strand.
AAACGCCGCCATACCGCCCGACACCGCAAAGGCCGACAGCTTCACCGATGTCGGTGAGACCGTCGATGCGGCAGCCATCTCCTCGTTGTCGCGCACGGCAATAAAGGTCCGACCGACACCAGTGGCCCGGATCCGCGACGCAAGCCACGCCATCACGGCCAGTGAAACAAGGCAGAGGTAGTACATCGCCCGCCGGCTCTCGCCGAAGTCGATGCCCAACACATCTGGCGGCGTGACCGGCCGCGGCACCGAGGTTCCACCTGTAAAGGCATCCTGCACCAGCAACCAGCGGGCAGCGGCGACCGCAAAGGCGAGGGTGACAACAGCCAAGAACAGCCCCCGCACCCGTAGCGCAGGGAGCCCCACGAGCACGGCGGCGAACACCCCGACGCATGTGGCCAGCGCAATCGCCGCACCCCAGGGCAGCGTGACCGAGATATCAAACAAATCGAACGGCACTGGAAGGTCATGGCCTTTGGTGAAAGCCAACGTGCTCATGCCACCGACGCCAACGAACGCGAACTGACCGAGCGACAACTGGCCCGACCAGCCGGTAAGAACTGTCATCGAAAGAGCGACCATGGCCCAGATCAGGATGACCGACCAAGTAAAAAGCCCGGCGCTGGTAGTGGCGAATGCTGGGAGCACGGCGAGCGCTCCGAACAGCACTACGAAGCCGATGCGGTTGAGATTGCGGACCCAGAACACACTGCGGAGGCGGTCTGGAATTGGCTTCGCCCGAGGCGAGAGTGTCCATCCGCCCTCTTCGCGCTGCGACCGTGCGAGCCACAACACGACGACAAGCACAGCGATGAGCATGAATACGTCAACGATGGTCTGGTTGGTGGTGGCGACGTTGCCCTTGACGATCGTCTCAATTACGCCAACTCCGATGCCCGACGCTAGAACCCCCGGGATTGATCGCATGCGTGCCAGCAACGAGACGATCAAGACTCGAAGCAGGAGCACCTCAGCGAGTGTCTGTCCGGTGTCGTCGACGAGGGCCGCCTGCACACCGCTGAACGGGGCGATGAGGATCGCTGTGGTAGCAGCGAACGCACCAGAGATCGCCCACACGATCGTGGAGACCCGACGGGGCGAGGTACCGAAGACGCGTGCCGTATCGGGGTTACTGGCCGACGCTCGGACTGCGAGACCGAAGCGCGTCCGGGTGAGGAAGAGCCCGAGGGCGGCAACGATCGCTGGCACGACTAGAAGGACTGTGATCTCGCGCGCCTGAAGGCGGAGATCGTTGGTCGGTTCCCAGAGTGTTGTGAAGGCCGTAGGGACAGGTCCGCCGGTGGTGATATCGGGGATCCAGAGAGTGCGGGCAACAAGCAAGATCTGGCCGATGCCGATCGTCGCGATCAACAACACCAAGCGGGGTGAATCAAACAACCGACGAACGACAATTAGTTCTGCAACTGCGCCGGCTGCGGCACATGAGGCGATGGCGAGCACGAAGGCGAGCCACCAGTTCAGCCCGTAGTTCGCGATGAGAAGCACGAACACGGCGAGTCCGAATGCGCCCATCTCTCCGTGAGCGAAGTTCAGCACCCCAGTCGACCGGTAGATCAGCACGAACCCGGCTGCGAACGCGGCGTAGGCCAGACCGGTGACGATGCCGATCAGCAGGGCCTGCTGGCTGATCTCGATCCCGAGCAGCTCGATCATCCGCCCTCACCTCCGAGGAAGACGGCCCGGGCGAGATCGCCACGCTCGGCGAGTTCTTGAGCCGGGCCGGAGAAACGGACTTGACCCTTCTCCATAAATACCGCCCGGTCGGCGAATGCGAGCGCGACGTTGAGCGACTGCTCGACGATCACCATCGCCTGCCCCTCCATCTTGAGTTGTTCGATCACCCCGAGCAGTTCTTGGACGATCACCGGAGCAAGGCCGAGGCTCAGCTCGTCGATCAGCAAGACTTCGGGCTCCTGGATAAGCGTCATCGCAAGCGCAAGCATCTGCTGCTGGCCGCCGGAAAGTGATTCGGCATTCTCGTTTAGTCTGCCCTGCAACGCTGGGAAGCGGTCAACAGCCGCATCGACCCGGCGTTCAATCTCGTCAGGCTCGAGTTCTATCCCTAAAAGAGAGGCCCGCAGGTTGTCACCGATGGAGAGACCAGGGAAGATCCCTGCCCCACCGCGGAGTTGCACGATCCCCACCCGGAAGCGGGTCTCGGCCTCGGCGTAGGTGATCGTTCGGCCGTTGAGTCTGACCACCCCTCGGTCAGGAATGCCGAGACCTGAGATCGCCCGGAGCAAGGTGGATTTGCCGGCCCCGTTCGTCCCTAGCAGTGCGACGACTTCGCCCGGTGCCACGTCGAAGGACACGTCGAACAGCACCTGGACCGGGCCATAGCTGAAGTCGAGGTTGCGGACCTGTAACGCCGGGACCTCGTCGTCGCCGGTCGCGATCTTTCGGGCCTCCTCCTGCTCTTCGAGAAGTTCCTCGACGGAAAGCGAGATGTCGCGCCGTATGTGATGGGCGCCGCGCCGGATCAGCCAGCCTCCGAGCAACGCGCCGGGCGGGCCAAGGATCAACATGGCCGTGCGATTGCTGTAGACGTCGGAGATCTGTCCACCCAGGAGACCGCCAAAGAAGCCGCCCATCAAAAAGATGAAGACGGGCAAGAGCGCGAATGCCTGGGTTCGAATACGGTACGGCGAAACCGCTGCGATGATCATCGGAGCGGCGACCAGCGCGGCGGAGATCAGCGCCTGAGCGAGCGCGAGACCAAAGATCAACAAACCGAGCGTCTTGACCGGAAGCACGACCAGATAGAGCAGACCCGCCGCCATGATAAGGGTGCCCATGATGCGTACGACCGAATCAGGGTCCTCACGGAACTTGCGCCCGAACACCCTGCCCGCGATCGGGATCGAGACAAGCGATCCGAGCCAGATCAGTGACTCGACAATGCCTCGCTCAAGTGCGTCCAGCCCGTATTTGCGGTCAAGCAAAAGGTTGAACTGACCGGGCACCACGATCAGCGCGAACCCAACGACACCAATGCCCGTCGCAAGCGCGTAGAACGTCCGGATCTTTCGTAGCCGGGCGAACGCCGTGCTCATTGACGGCTCGAGTTCGTCGACATCGAGTGCGTCTTCACCGCTCAAGACTGCGTCCTGCTCAAAACGGCCGCGTTCCGGTTCCCGCAGTCGCAGCGAAACGAGGCCGAGCAACACCGGCGGTATAGCGAGGATGAAAAAGGCGTACCGCCATGCGTCATCGCCGCCGATCGACACGGCGATGCCGCCGACGAGCAGCGGCCCAAGTAGCTGGCCGATCGGTCGGCCGACCCCTTCGAACGCAAAGATCCGGGACCGAGCCTGGATCGGATAGGTGTCGGTGATCAACGAGTTCGACACAGGAATGCGGTAAGCCTGACCGAGGCCGGTGGCTGCGGTCGCCCAAAACAGCTGGAACGGGTTGACAACGAAGCCTGAGAGGAACGTCGCCACCGCCCAGAACCCAGACATGATCGGGATGAGCGCGACTCGGCGGATCCGGTCAGCAAGTGCAGCCATCGGCACGGTGCCAAGCACGAGCGCAACACCGCCAAAACCGAAGACACCAAACAAGACGGTGTCTGATATTCCGAGGCTGCGCTGGATGTCGGGGGCCAGCACACGGATCGTGCGCGGCAATTCGTCTACGAGGTTGAGCAGGAGCAGCAGGATCGCCATCCCTTTGCCTCCGACGACGAAGGCCTCGCGCAACGACATCGGTTCTTCCCCAACGCCGGGAAGAAGATCGTCGGGGAGCACAACACCGGCCTCGCGCTTGGCCTGCTCGGCCTGACGCTTAGCCTCCTCGTCCAGAACCGCAGCCGCTAGCGCAGCGGCATCCTCCGTATAGCCATCCGTCATCGTTTCCCCCCCGGCTCCGCCATCATGGCCGGGCTTGGAGACTCAGATCAAAACTGTTGTGACTTGTGTAACACCACCGCCCCGACCACAGTTGTGTCGAGCCGGGTGCAACCGGCCCGTGACCTGAGGGGGTTCTAATGAATATGTTTAACGTGCGAGCGTGGCTCGCCGTCCTGCTCGGACTGGTGCTGCTGGCGTCGGCATGCGGTGGTGAGGTAACCGAAGACGCCGGCGACGACGCTGGTGGCGAAGTCGCTAGCGACGACGCTAGCGACGACAGTGCCGAAGACGCCGGTGACGACTCGAGCTCCGGAGGTGCCACTAACGACGACGCCGGTGGCGAGGCCACCGACGGTGATGAGCCGAACATCTACGTCGATCCTCGTGGGGGGGTCTTCGCCGACTTCCAGGCCGGGTTCGATCGCAGTGACCACCCGTTCACCCAATTTGACAGCTACTGCGTCGCTCACGACGCCGCTGCGGATCGTGTCGACACCGACGACGGCATCGGGGCCGACGAGATCTCGATCGTGCATATCAAGTCGCGCCTTGAGGACGCCGTCAACATTGGCTTCGGCATTCCGGTTGGCGACATGAACGAGATGTTCAAGGTGTACGTCGACCATCTCAACGAAGAGTGCGGTGGCATCCGAGGCCGCATGCTCTCCCTCGAGACGATCGAAGTGTCGTTGTTTGGTCCAACCACGCAGGAGGAGCGCAATGCTGCCTGCCTGCGGGCTACCGACGACTACAACGCCGTCTTCATTCTCAACAGTTCCGGCTTCCAGGGCTCCGCCACGCTGTGCATCGTCGAAGAGAACGAGACAATGTTCATCTCCACCCAAGGCCAGTCCGACGAATTCATGGAGCGCTCGGGCGGACGACTCTTCAGCCTCTCGAACACCAACTCCGAGAACCTCCGGTTCGCAGCGCAAGACCTGCTGGCTTCCGGTCTGTTGACCACCGACGACGTCGTTGGCGTGGCAGCGCCCGACACGGCGGGTCAGCCCGAAGACGTTGAGGAGCACCTCGTGAACGTGCTGCGCGACGCCGGGCTCGAGGTCGTGTTCGACATCATTGGTTGTGGTGGCAGCACGATTTGCACCGAAGGCGTATCTGAGTCCGTCACCAACATGCGCAACGCCGAGATCACCGCTTTCTTCAACGTGATGGGCATCTTGACGGCGCCCGGCTACATCGACGAGATGGTCAGCCAGGGCTTCCAGCCCGGCGATGTCCAGTTCTTCGCCAGCGACTTCAACAGTCAGGCGAGCGAGCTCGTCTCCGGCCAGATTGCGAACAGCGCGACATCTGGCGATCTGTACAACGGAGCGATCATCATCGACTTCCGAGACACCGGCCTGTACCGCTCCGAGGGTTACCAGCCAACAGCTCTGCAGGAGATGTGCGCTGCGCTCTACAACGACAACAACACGGTCGGCGCCCTTCACTCCTGGAATGACCCGGGGGACTCGTCGTACGGCATGTCGGTTTCGGTTTGCAACATCGTCCGGACCGCCGCTCGCGGGATCTATGACGCCGGGGACAACCCGACTCGCGATGACATCGTGGCGGCGATGAACGCCCTTGGCCCCGTCGACCACAGCGCGATGATCCCGGCAAGCATCGAAGAGGGCAAAGGTTCAATGCCTAACGTCATTCAGACGCTTGACTTCAGCTTCCCGTGCACGCAGCCGATCCCTTACGAGCGATCCAACGGCGACCCGGTCTGTATTACTGGTCGCAACGACTTCCGTCCATCGCCTCGCTAGCCGCCGGATTTTGAGGGCTGAAGCGGCCCGGCTGTCGGTTGCAGAGACCGATGGCCGGGCTGCTCTGCGTTCTAGGTCGGTCCGCTTCAGCGGCCAGTGAAGTCGGGATCCCGGCTCTCTCGCCGAGCTCGACTGTTCTCGTGAAAGTCCTCGGACCGACTCGACAGTTCGAGCGCAAGTCCTTCCTGGGCGAGGTGTGGCTCCAACTCTGAGGTGGGGGCGCCGTGAATCAATTTCTTTGCGAGGCCAAGAGCGACGGTGGGCCGATCGGCCAGTTCTGCGACGAGTGCTGCGGCGGCCTCCTCGAGTTCGGAGTTTGGTACTGCGCTGTGTACTAAACCCCAGTCGCTTGCGTCCTTGCCCGACACCTTTCTCCCAAGCAGAATCATCTCCTTGGCTCGGGCGATGCCGACCAGGCGGGGGATGAGCCATGACCCACCCGAGTCGGGAGTGAATGCCGAGTCGACGAACGGCGCCCAGAATCGGGCGTCGTCAGCTGCCACGACGAAATCGCTCGCAAGGGCGATGTTCATTCCCAGGCCGATCGCCCACCCCTTGACCGAGGCGACGATCGGCGTCTGACACTGCTGCATCGCCGGCACGAGGCGATTGATGTGCCAACGCATCTGCCGCTGGGTGGCGCCTGCGCGGGGCTTGTCACCGCCGCCGCCCCGCAACGAGAGGTCGAAGCCGGAGCAGAAGTGCTCGCCGGTGCCGGTGATGTGGATCACCCGAACGGACTCGGCCGACGACGCAGCGTCGACGATGTCGATCAGACCGAGCACGATCTCGTCGGTCAACGCGTTGCGACGATCGGGCCGATCGAAGCGGACTGCCAACACCCCACCGTTGTGTTCGACGACAAGGCCGTCGATCGCTGCTGGATACGATTTCATCGGGTCCCCCATATCGCATAATGTATACAAGATGCGTTTGGGGGTCAGCCGCACCGACGATCACAACACGATCCGTGCCGCCGCACGAGCATGGGTCACGGCCAACGTCCCCGAGGCCTGGCACGCTGCCTCCGTCGGCGGCCGCGCCGCCATTCGTGCAGTACGACCTCGGTCGGACTACGAGGCCTGGTACCCAACCTTCGCCGACTCGGGGATGGCCGTCGCAACCTGGCCGGTGGCGTACGGCGGCCTCGATCTCACCGTCGAACAGGCCAAAGCCATCGAGGACGTGATCGGGCCACTCAACCTCGGACGCCTCAACCCCCTCGGACTCCACAACGCGGCACCACCATTGTTCGCGTTCGGTACCGAAGAACAACGTCTCCGCTTCTTGCCACCGATCGTCCGCAACGAAGAACGCTGGTGCCAGCTTTTTTCCGAACCCGGAGCTGGATCTGACCTCGCATCGCTCTCGATGAAGGCCGAACTCGACGGCGATGAATGGGTCCTCAGCGGCCAGAAAGTCTGGTCGACGTGGGCGCACCACAGCGAGTTCGCGATCTGTCTGGCTCGCACCGATCCTGATGCGCCCAAGCGCAGGGGAATCTCGTACTTTCTCGTCGACCTCCGTGCTCCCGGCGTCGACGTGCGCGAGCTCCGCCACATGGGAGGCGAAGTCGACTTCAACGAAGTGTGGCTCGATGAGGTGCGCGTGCCAGCCTTCAATCTCGTCGGGTACGTCCACGATGGCTGGCGGGTCGCCGGCGCAACCCTCGCCGGCGAGCGGCAGATGGTCGCCGGCTCCGGGTCCGGTGGCGTCGACCGCATCGGCGGATCCGGCGCCGACCGCCTCCTCGCCACCTATCGGGAACTCGGCATCGATCATCCCGTGACCCGTGACCATCTCATGAGGCTTCATGCCGAGGAACACATTCGCCAATCGACCAACGCCCGAGTGCGGGCCACGGTCAAGGCCGGCGGCACGCCCGGCCCCGGCGCCTCGATCGGCAAGGTCCACCAGGGCCGCCTCAACCAGCAACTCCAGCTCGCAGCCTGCGAGCTCTCCGGCATGGAGGCGATCGCCTGGGAGGGCGACTGGCTCGACGACATGCCCTATGCGACCAAGGGCATGATCCGAAGCCGGGCCAACACGATCGAGGGTGGCACCACCGAGGTCAACAAGAACGTCCTCGGCGAGCAGGTCCTCGGCCTGCCGCGCGAGCCCGATCCCTACCACGGCGTCGCCTGGAAGGAGACCCCCCGATGAGCTACCAGCACCTGATCATCGAGCGACACGGGCCGGTCGGCTGGCTGATCAATAACCGACCCGACGTGCGCAACGCGATGAACAACGCCATGCGAGACGAGTTCGCCGAGGCGTGGACCGAGCTCAACGAGGATCCGACCGTCCGCGTGATCGTGCACACCGGCGAAGGTCGTGACTTCCAGACCGGTGTCGATGTCGGCGAACTCGCCACCGATGGCGTGGGCATGGAGCGCTACCGCCAGTCGATGGAGGATTTCGACGTCCACTTCACCTCCTGGCACCAAGACGTGTGGAAGCCGGTTATCACTGCCGTCAACGGCATCTGTTGTGGCGG
>PBTQ01000083.1 GCA_002729125.1 Acidimicrobiaceae bacterium
AACTCCCTCACCCCGCTCGACGACGGCCGTTGGGGCTGGAAGTTCGACCCGACGATCTTCATCCCGCGTCGAGCCGAGCCGGCGCAGCTGCTCGCCGAGGTCACCTGTCGGGTGGCGTTGCTGCGCTGCGAGTACGGGCTCGTCACCCCCGACATCGGCGACTACATGTACGAACAGCTCGGTCGAGTCGCCCCAGTGATCGAACTCCCGACCGCCGGTCATCACCCGATGCTTGATGTGCCGCTGATCTTGATCACGGCGCTGCGTTCGTTGCTTGCGGACTGGGATCACTCCCGCCCGCTGCACCGTCCGGCGAACTGACGGAGCGTCAGTCGACGAACGGGGCGATCTTCTCGCCCATCGCCGCGATCGACTCCTCGGGGTTCTGGAAGAACATGAACGAGGGCACGACCAGACGATCGAGACCCCAGGCAGCGGCCTCCTCCACGGCTCCTGCCATGTCGTCGCCGAAGAGTCCGGGATGGATACCGGTGATGTCGACGGCGGCGCCATCTCGGCCGTGCTCCTCGGCGGTGGTGCGGGCGATCTCGGCGAGTTCGGCCATGTCGCCCTTCGCTGGGAAGAAGCCGTTGCCCATGCGACCGGCCCGTTCAGCGGCGGCACGGCTGTGGCCACCGATCGTGATCGGCACGCTGCCGTTGGCCGGCTTCGGGTTGGAACTCATGCCTTCGAAGGTGACGAACTCACCGTCGAAACTGGCGTTGTCGGCCGCCCAGAGCGCCCGCATCACCTCGACGTACTCCTCCGTGCGGGCGGCTCGACGCTCCCACGGCACGCCGAGCACCTCAAACTCCTCCCTGAGCCAACCGATGCCGATACCGAGCTGCAGGCGACCGCCCGAGAGGTTGTCGAGTGTGGCGACCTCCTTGGCATAGGTCACGGGGTGCCGTTCGGGCAGCAGCGAGATGCCGGTCGCGAGGCCGAGCTCGGTCGTGGTGGCGGCGACGAAGGCCAGCCAGACCAGCGGGTCGGGGATCGGGTTGTCGCCTGACCCGGGCATCTTGCCGTCGGGGGCGTACGGGTAGGTCGACTCGTAGCCCTCCGGGTAGACGACATGCTCAACCGTCCAGACCGAGTCGAACCCGGCTGCCTCGGCGGCCTGGCCGAGCATGGCGGCGCCGGGTCCACCGGCGAACGGGCCGGTGTTTGCGAATCCGATTCCGAACTTCATGGGGCTCCTCATCTGGGGTCGGCGCACATGTTGGCCTGCGCAGACAACGGACACGAAAACGGCCATCGTGGAAAGGTGAAGCGCGAGACTGACGAGCATGTCCGAGTGCCCCACGCTTGAAACTGACCGGCTTCGCCTGCGGCCCTTCACTGACGACGACGTCGAGGCGTACTTCATGCTCTTCGACACGCCCGAAGTCTGCCGGTCGCTCGACGTCCCGGTCTCGTTCTCACGCGAGGATGCCTGGACTCACCTTGCACTGTGGCGAGGCCAATGAGCGCTGCGCCGCACCGGCCAGTGGGCGCTCGAACGTCGAGAAACCAGGGCGTTCATTGGCCGAGCAGGCTCGCACCTCCCTGAACGAGGCGACTGGCCGGGTTTGGAGATCGGCTGGACACTCCACCCCGACCACTGGGGCCACGGCTACGCCACCGAGGCCGGCCGTGCCGCCGTCGACTGGTGTTTCGCCAACCACGACATCGACGAGCTCGTGAGGGCGATCCTGCTGGAGAACACCGCGAGCCAGGCCGTGGCCCGCTGACTCGGCTTCGTGTTGTCCGAGGAGCGGACCCTGTCGTTCTTTCCACAGCAACCCCACGGGATCTGGCGGCTTCCAAGGCCTGGGACGGGCGACGACTCTTTAGCCGTCGGCCAGTAAGCGATTCCGCACGCTGTTGAGGGTCATGATGCAGGTGAACTGGCGGATGCGCTCGCGATCGAAGGGCATCTTCAGGAAGTGCGCCTCGGTCACACCATCGATACAGGTGGCAAACCAGACATCGCCCGGATCGTTGCCCTCAAGCGGTGCAGGACCGGCGACGCCCGTGACCGCCACGCCGACGTCGGCGCCGAGGACGACACAGACCCGCTCCGCCATGGCCAGCGCCATCTCCTCGCTGACCGCAGGCACGTCGGGGCACCCCAGGAGCGAGAGCTTGAGCGCCCGGTCGTAGGGTGTGACCCCACCGCGAAACACGTCGCTCGACCCAGCGATGCCGGTGAGTCGAGACCCGATGAGGCCCCCCGTAAGCGACTCAGCCACCGCCAGGGTCTTGCCCCGATCCCGGAGCAGTTGCAGCACGACCGACTCCATGGTGTCGTCGTCGGTGCCGAAAATGATCTCGTCGCCGACGATCTCGCGGACGATGCACTCCTCGTCGGCGAGGATCTCTGCAACCTGCTCCTCGGTGTCGGCTTTTGCGGTGATCCGAACCTTCAGACCCTCCCACCCCGAGGCAAGGAAGGCGATCGTGGCTCCACCGACCTCGTCGAGGCGACGGATCTCCGCGTCGAGCTGCTCGGCGAGGCCGGACTCGCTCTGGCCCCACGTCCGCAAGGTACGGCTCTGGATCACGCCAGTGAAGCCGGCACGTCGCTGAAGATCCGGAAGGATCCCCTCGGCGAGCATCTGCTTCATCTCCCACGGCACCCCGGGGACGGCGTAGATAACCTTGTCGTCGTACTCGTCCTGCAGCGGGCAGATGAGTCCAGGAGCGGTGCCGGGCATCGCCGGGTTGATCGAGGCACCCTCCGGAACATCGGCCTGCAACAGGTTGTTCTCCGGCATCAACCGACCGCGGCTGCCGAACATGGTCCTAATCCGTTCGATGATCGCATCGTCGCGCACCAGCTCGACCCCCATGACCTCGGCGATCGCCGCACGGGTGATGTCGTCCTGAGTTGGCCCGAGCCCGCCGCAACAGATCACGGCGTCGCTGCGATCAAGTGCCTGCCGCAGCACTGCGACCATGCGATCGTGGTTGTCGCCGACCTTGGTCTGATGATGGGAATCGATACCCACCATGGCGAGCTGCTCGCCGATATAGGACGAGTTGGTGTCAACGATTTGGCCGAGCAGCAACTCGGTGCCGATCGCCACGACTTCACATTTCACTTGCTGCCTCCACCAGATCGTTCACGTGTGTTCCTCCGAGCGGATGGTCGGAGGCTTCCAGCCTCAGTCGCCGGTGATGCTCAGGGCATTTTGCCCATCGAGGAGATATTGCACCCCGCTGCAGACCGTCCAACCAACGGCAACCCACAACGACACGGCGATCGCGGTGTCGTGATCCTCGAGTGTCGGCATCACTGCGAGGATGAGCGCGAGCGCCTGAACGAAGGTCTTGTACTTGGCCGAGGTGCGGGCCGGCAGCGCCAGCCCTTCCCGCGCCCAGCGGCTGCGATAGGCCGTGATGCCGAGCTCGCGTAACGCAATGATCGTCACCGGCACCCACCAGTACCGCTCGACGTAGACCAGGCAGTACGCGCCACCGATCACGACGATCTTGTCGGCCAGCGGATCCAGGAAGGCGCCGCTTCGGCTCACGACATTCGAGCGACGAGCGACCCGACCATCGAAGAAGTCGGTGACGGCCAGGGCAATGCCGAGACCGAACGCTGCCCAGGACGCACCCCGGTTGGCATCGGCGTCGAGCACGAACCAGAAGAGCAGGGGGGCAAAGACGAGACGGGTGAGCGTGAGCAGGTTGGCCGGGTGGGTGATGCCGACCTCGCGGGGCTCAGTGGTGGGTTCGCTCACGATGCCTCCACGTCGGGGCCCATCGTGGCGGTGACCGCAACGTCGTGGAACTCCCCGACCTCGAGGGTGTCGGGAACGACGATCACGCCGTCGATCTCGGGGGCTTCGCGGTGACTCCGGCCGATTCCTGTCTCATCCACGAGCACTCTGACCTCCGAACCCACTAGAAGGTCACGTTTTGCGCCGGTGATGTCGTCCTGAAGCTCCCGGAGCTCGGCAAGCCGCTCATCGCGAAGGCCGGCATCGATCTCGCCATCGAGCTCCATGCCGTAGGTGCCGGCCTCGGGCGAGTAGGCGAAGAAGCCGCACCAGTCGAGTTGGGCGTGTTCGACGAAGTCGAGGAGCGCATCGTGATCGTCCTCGGTCTCTCCTGGGTAGCCGACGATGAAGTTCGACCGGAACGCCGCCTCGGGTTCGCGGGCCCGAATGTCGGCGATACGGCGAAGGAAGCGTTCGCCATCGCCCCAACGACGCATGCGGCGCATCAGCGGCGGCGACACGTGCTGAAGGCTGAGATCGAAGTACGGCACACCGGTGTCGCAGATCGTGTCGATGAGCGCATCGGTGAGGTCCGACGGGTACAGGTACAGCAGACGAACCCGATCGACCCGGTCGGCGATCTGCTGGACGAGCGGGATGATCGAACGCTCCCCCACTCCCTGGTCGCGTCCGTAGGCCGCCAGGTCCTGGGCGACGAGCACGATCTCACGAGCCTGTAGCTCGTCGACTTCAGTGAGGATCTGATCGATCGAGCGGCTGCGCTGCGGGCCCCGGAAGGTCGGAATCGCGCAGAAGCCGCACGCTCGATCACACCCCTCGGCGATCTTGACGTAGGACCATGGACGGGCCGACGCCGGGCGGGGCAAATTGAGCAGATCAAAGTCCGGGGCCCGACGGGTCGGACCAAGGCTGACCGACACCGCCGTGGATCCGGTGATGTCGATGCCGAACGGTGCAACCTGATCCACCTCGGGAAGCGACTCGGCGATCTCGTCGCCGTGGCGTTCGGCCATGCAGCCGGTGACGACGAGCTTGGCGCCCTCGCGACGCTGGTCGCTCAGGCTCAGGATCGTGTCAACCGACTCCTCGCGGGCCTCGTCGATGAAGGCACACGTGTTGACGACGACGATGTCGGCCTCATCGGGCGAGTCCACCGGCGTCATGCCGTCAGCGGCAAAGCGACCCTCAAGCTTGTCGGAGTCGACCTGGTTCTTCGGGCAGCCGAGCGTCTCGAGGAAGTAGGTCTGCGGCTCGCCCATGGTCATCCCAGCCTAGAGGTCGGTGCCCAGGCTCCCGAGGAGGGAATACAGCGGGTCGTCATGGTCCCGACGGCCGGCGACATGGTCGGCCGGGGCGTCCGACCATCGATCGGCGGTGATCGGAAGTGACCAGGATGCGACACCCGTGCGTTCGGCGATCGCCCATCGGCCATCACGACGCTCGAATCGATCGAGGTAGCGGAAACCCGTGACGAGGTTGAGATGTGGCGATGGGTCGTCGCTTCGATGGACGGCAACCCCATTGGACTCCACTGCGGCGATGTCGCCGGCGAGGTCGACCACGACACCGGCGATCAGGTGCTGTGTCATGCGATAGCGGTCAGTCAGCCGGTCGACCCACGCGACGAAGTCGTCGAGTGAGCGGGACTCGGCACCGTGACGATCGGTGGCATCGGGGTGAAAGCAGGCCCGCACGATGTCGAAATCACGTCGGTCGATCCCCCGGCAGTACCGGTGGACGACATCCGTGATCTCAGCTCGGTCAACCGAGACAGCGAGGCGGGGATCCATCCCGAGGACCGTAGCCGTCGGCGCGAGAGCGACCTCGGACGTGTCTTTGTGACGAGATGCCGGCGGATGGCTAGCGAAGAACGGTAAACGCCGCTTCGGCCGTGTCGCCGCCGGAAAGCACCACGATCGACGCCACCCAAAGGAAGAACAGGACGAAGGCCTTGTTCCGGCCCACCGATCTTCCAATGAGCATGAACACCGCGCTGGTGATCACGATCACCACCATCAGGATTGAGCCCGTCTCGGCCAGAGTTGTGTCGAGCACCGGCCCAGGGCCAACGAGGCCGATGATGCCGCCAACCGCAAGGCTGTTGAACACATTGGAGCCGAGGAGGTTGCCGACGAGCAGCTCAGTTTCGCCCTGTCGGGCTGCCTGAACGCTCGTGACGAGCTCAGGCGCCGACGTGCCGAGGGCAACCAGCGTGAAGCCGACGAAGCCCCCGGAGAGCTCGAGGGCGTTCGCAACTCGTTCTGCCCCGTCGACGATGAAGTACGACGACCCGACGACAAACACAAGGCCGATAAGGGTCCGGGCGGCTTCCTTCCCGACCACGACCGGCTCGTCACCGACGAATTCGCCGACGTCGCCCGCGAACGAAACATCGCTCGATGACGAACTGCGGAGCACGAAGACGAGGAAAACGAGGATCAGGGCGGCGAGCAGGCCGCCGTCGAGGCGGGTGATCTCGCCTTGCACCAGCAGGGCGAACACGAGCACCGACGCAACCGAGATCGGCACCTCTCGCCGCAGCGTCGCCGAGTCGACCGGAATGGCTCGGACGACGGCTGCAGCCGCCAACACGAGCGAGATATTGGCGACGTTCGAGCCGATGATGTTGCCGACACCGATGTCGAGGTCGCCTCGACCGGCGGCAATGCCGGACACCACCATCTCGGGGGCCGACGTACCGAACCCGATGAGCACCGCACCGATGACCACGGGCGGGACTTTTGAAAATGCTGCGATGCGAGCGGCACCCGCGACAAAGTGACCAGCGGCGAAGGCGAGGACGATCAGTCCTGCGACAGCGAAGATGAGACCAAGGAACACGGGTACGGGACTCCTCAGTCCTGGCCGCGGCGAGCAGCAAGCACCTCTGGGGTGATCAACACCTCACGGGCCTTCGAACCGGTGGAGGGGCCGACCACCCCAGCTTCCTCCAACAGATCCATAATGCGGCCGGCGCGGGCGAAACCGACCCGGAGCTTGCGTTGAAGCATCGAGGTGGAACCGAGTTGCGTCTCGACGACAAGCTCCATCGCCTGTCCGAGCAGTTCGTCGCCGTCCTCATCGGCCGCAGGTGGCGCAGCCGTGATGTCGAGACTCGGCGGCTTGTTGGTGACCCCTCCGGCGCCCGGAAGGGGAGCACCAGCCGGGACCGTGGCTGCGGTGGCGTCGCCGACCGATTGATCGTCGGTGAAGTCGGGGGCCTGATCGATCCAATGCTTCACGATCGAACGGACCTCGGCCTCCTCGACCCAACAGCCCTGCACGCGGTGCGGTGACGAGGACGACGGACCGAGCATGAGGAGGTCGCCCTTGCCGACCAGCCGCTCGGCTCCCGGTTGATCGAGGATCACGCGCGAGTCGGTGAGGCTCGAAACCGCAAAGGCGAGACGGGCCGGCACGTTGGCCTTGATCACGCCGGTGATGACATTGACCGACGGTCGCTGGGTG
The DNA here is from genome assembly GCA_002729125.1 of Acidimicrobiaceae bacterium. GTDB lineage: Bacteria > Actinomycetota > Acidimicrobiia > Acidimicrobiales > Aldehydirespiratoraceae > UBA11606. Next base: position 7,200 of record PBTQ01000083.1, read on the forward strand.
GCGATCACCAGGTGGATCCCAACCGCACGCGCCATCTGGGCGATACGGGCGATCGAATCTTCGACATCGCGCGCAGCGACCATCATGAGGTCGGCGAGCTCGTCAACGACGACGAGCATGAACGGCAGGCGCTTGTACTCGAGTGGCTCGCCGTGCTCGTCGACCTCACCCAGTCCCGGCTGCACGCGCCCCTCGTCGACGGCCTTGTTGTAGCCCGTGATGTCGCGGAAGCCGACCTTGTGGAGCAGGTCGTAGCGGCGTTCCATCTCTCGCACCGCCCAGGCGAGCGCATTGGCGGCCTGGCGCGGGTCGGTGACGGGTGCAGTGAGCAGGTGCGGTGCCTTGTCGTACTGGCCCATCTCGACTCGCTTCGGGTCGATCAGGATCATGCGAACCTGCTCCGGCGTGGTGCGCATCAGGATCGAGGTCAGCAACGAGTTGAGACACGACGACTTGCCGGCGCCGGTGGCGCCGGCAATCAACACGTGGGGCATCGTGGCCAGGTTGACCATGACGTTCTTGCCATTGATGTCGCGGCCGATTGCTACCTCAAGTGGGTGGGTGGCCTGGTGGGCTTCCCCCGATGAGAGGATGTCGCCGAGCGCAATGATCTGACGGTCGGAGTTCGGAACCTCGACACCGATCGCGCGGCGGCCAGGGATCGGTGCCAGGATGCGAACATCGGGCGACGCCATCGAGTAGGCGATGTCCTTGCGGAGGCTCTCGAGCTTGGAGACCTTCACGCCCTCACCGAGTTCGAGCACATAACGGGTGACGGTCGGACCGACGATCGACTCGGTCAAGGTGGTCGGCACGCCGAACTGATCGAGAGTCTCCTGCAGGAGTACGCCGCGTTTGTCGACCTCTTGCTTGTCGAAGTCACGCTCCTCTGAGCAAGCAAGCATGCTCATCGGTGGCAGCTTCCAGTTGCCGACCGCCTTCGGCACCGGCAACGACTGTTGCTCGGCCTCGGCGACCGGTTCGGCCTTCTTTGCCCGCCTCTTCGGCGCGGGCTCGGCCTCGATCTCGGGCTCGGGTTCGACCTCGGGCTCAGGCTTGGGCATTGCCGGCTGGGGGCGCCGACCGGCAGCCTGTTCGCGCTGGGTCGGATCGTCGAAGAGGCCCCGGAATGCGCGGCCGAACAGTGCCGGGATCATCCGAGCACTCTTGGCGACGAACTCCCCAACCGTGCGGGCCGACGAGCCCGTAACGATGATGACACTGATCACGCCGACGGCGAGCAGGATCACAGCCGCGCCGGCAGAATCGGCGAGGGCGTGCAAAACGCCCCCGACGGCAATCCCGAGAGCACCACCGGCGGCGCCGACCTCAGCGATCGGAGCGTCGAGGCCAGGCCGACCCCGAAAGACGTGAAGAAGGCCGGTTGCGGCAATCAGGGTGCCCAGGCTGCCCACGGCGACGCGGGCGAGGCGATCGAGATCGCTGTCGGTGTCGTCGTCCTTGCCACCCATGACGAGGCCGATACCGATCCCGATGAGGGCGACAGGCACGATTGCCCGGGTAAGGCCCACCCCAAGGGCGAGGCCATCGTCGAGGACCTCGCCGATGAACCCCGCACTGCCGAGCCACACGGCGAAGGCGGAGAGCACGCCGAGAAGGAAGGCGCCAACCCCCCAGACGTCGTTTCGATGGTCGGCAATGACCGACCCGAGGGCATCACGCGAGGCGGCGGTGCGACTGCGCTTTGCAGAGGACGCTTTCTTGGCGGACGCAGTCGACGACGACCGTTTCTTCGCCGGCTTCTTGGACGCGGGCTTCTTGCGCTGTCGAGGGGCCACAGTGCATCCGACGCTAACAGGCCCTCATGCCAGCACTGGGTACCCTGTGGATAACGCTGGAACCAGTACGTCAGTCCTCGCGGACGACCGGAACGATCATCGGGCGGCGCCGGGTACGATCGTTGACCGTGCGGCCAGCGGCCCGGCGAGCGATCTGACCGAGACGCTCAATGTCGTTGTCGGGATCCTTCAACGCAGCCAACAGGTCAGACTCGACCGCATCGACAACTGCAGCCTCGTGACCGGCAAGCGCCGGCAGTTCGACCCAACCACGGGAGATCACGTCGGGGCCGGCGACGATCTCGCCGCGTTCCATGTCGACGTGGACCATGACGGAGACGAACCCATCATCACCGAGCGTGCGGCGCTCGGACAGCACCGTGTTGCCGAGGTCCCCTACCGTGCCGTCGACATAGAGGTGGTCGCCGCCGATGGAGCCCTGATGCACGACACCATCATCAGAGAGCACGATCTGATCCCCGTCTTCGCAGAAGACCACTCGATCGGCCGGCATTCCCATGTCGTAGGCGAGATCTCGGTGAGCGACAAGATGTGCGTACTCGCCGTGCACCGGCACGAACCACTCCGGCACCGCGACCGAATGGAGTGTCTTCAGTTCCTGTTGCTTGCCGTGTCCTGAGGTGTGCACGTCGACCATCCCCGAGTGGAAGACCCGGACGCCGTGCCGAGCGAGCCCGTTGCGCAGGGAGGCGACCGCAGCCTCGTTGCCCGGGATCGGGTGGGAACTGAATACGACGGTGTCGTTGTCGTCGAGCTTGAGCCACTTGCTCTGGCCAACTGCCATCTGGGTGAGCGCAGCCCGAGGCTCGCCCTGCGACCCAGTGCACACGATCAAGGTCTGCTCTGGATCGAGTTCGTCGATGTCTTCGACGTCGCGCAGTGCCCAGTCGGGGATCCGCAGGATGCCGACGTCTCGGGCAAGCTTGACGTTGCGGCGCATCGAGAGCCCGAGCGTGACCACCACCCGATCGTTCTCGACTGCGGCATCGGCGAGCTGCTGAAGCCGATGGATATGACTGGCGAACGACGCCACGATGACCCGACGACCCTCCTGGTCGCGAATCAACGAGGCAAGGTTGCGCCCGACCTCTGTCTCGGAGCGGGATGCACCTGGCGAATCAGCATTGGTGGAGTCGGCCATCAGCAGCCGGATGCCGGGATCGTGGGCGAGGGCGCCGATGCGGCTGAGGTCGGTGCGGCGGCCGTCGACCGGGGTGAGGTCGAGCTTGAAGTCGCTCGAGTGCAGGATCACGCCCTGCGTGGTGTGGAACGCCGTGATGTTGCCTGAGGGGATCGAGTGGGTGACCGGGAGGAATTCGCAGTCGAGCGGACCGATGTCGAGTCGGTCACCGTCATGCACCGCCCGCAGCTCGGCGTTCTTGTGCAGACCTCGCTCACGGAGTTTGTGGTCAATCATGCCGAGGGTGAACGGCGAGCCGTAGATCGGCAACGACAGGTGCGTCAGCAAGTACGGCAGCGCGCCGATGTGGTCCTCATGAGCGTGTGTTGCGATGACCGCGTCGACCCGGTCGGCGTTCTCGATCAGATACGACAGATCGGGCAAGACAGCGTCGACGCCCGGGAGGTCGTCGCCACCGAACATCTGGCCACAATCGAGGACAACGATGCGTCCCTCGGTCTCGATGGCCGCGCAGTTCCGGCCGATCTGGCCAAGCCCACCGAGGAACGTGATCGTGACCGGGGCGGCCATCCGACGCTCAGCTCCGACCGAGACCGGCGAGCACGGCCTTGGCTTCGATCTCGACGAACTCCGGCTCGGGCCCCATCGGCGGGCGGGTCGGGCCAGCCGGCAGCCCCATGAGCCGCAGCATGGCCTTGGTCGGGATCGGGTTGGGAGCGAGATCACCGGTCTCGAAGGAGTAGCTCGGGGTCATCAGGCGGTTGAGTTCGATCGCCTTGGCGATGTCGCCGCCGAAGAAGGCGTCCATCATCTGCTGGGTCTCGTTGCCGATCCAGTGGGTGGCCACGCCGATCGTGCCGACGGCACCGGTGGCGAGCAGGGTGAGGGTGAGCGGGTCGTCACCGCTGTACACCTCGGTGTCAGGCGGGGCGAGCGACAAGAGCTTGGCGGTCTGGGCCGGATCACCATTGGCGTCTTTCACCCCGATGATGTTGTCGACGGTCTCGAACAGTTCGAGCATCGTCTCAATCGAGATTGGGCGACCGGTGCGGCCCTTGATGTCGTAGAGCAGCACCGGCATGTCGGTGGCAGCAGCACACGCTTTGAAGTGATCGAGCAGGCCGGCCTGCGATGGACGGTTGTAATAGGGCGTCACGTGGAGGAGACCGGCGGCGCCCGCTGCGGTGGCGCGTTCGGTGAGCTCGACGGCGGCCCGCGTGTCATTGCTCCCGGCACCGGCGACGACCGGCCCATCGATCGCCTCGGCCACGGCACCGATCAGTTTGATCTGCTCATCGTGGGTGAGGGTGGGGCTCTCGCCGGTGGTGCCTGCGATGATCAGACCGTCGTTCCCGCCTTCGGTGGTGAGGTAGGTGGCCAGCTTCACAGCACCGTCGAGGTCGAGCGATCCGTCGGCGTCGAACGGCGTGACCATGGCAGTGAGCACCCGTCCGAAGGTGGCAATGGCAGTCGTCATGACCCCAATGCTGCCACGGAGTCAGCCGAGAGCCGAGCCAGTTCCCAAGATCGCCCATACGATCGCCGCCATGCTCGCTGCGGAAGCCGTGTTCGCCGAGGGCCGCCAGGCCGTAATCGATCGGGCGAGCGCTGTTATCGGTGCCGACTCGCTCGACGAACCGATCAGTCGCTTTACGCGTCGCCGACTGTTCCGCCACCGCCCTGCGCCGGAAAACGTCAACCTGCCTGACACGAAAGCCGACGCGATCCGATTCGCCGCCGCCTTTGTCGCCGCCAACCACGCCCTCCTCGACGCCGTGGCGGCGGCGGATTCCACGGCGCTCGATTCGGCCGCCGAAGCGATCGAAACCGAGAT
>PBTQ01000084.1 GCA_002729125.1 Acidimicrobiaceae bacterium
CGGGCCGTCGGATGCCGGCGACGAGCAACACCCTGCTGGACCTTCTTGCTTCGAGGCTGGGTGGCGGTCATTGGGCCGCCTCCGCAGTGACCGCCGAAGCGAAATCGTCGCCTCGTTCGCCGTAATTGCGGTACCAGTCGAAGGAGGCACAGCCCGGCGACAACAGGACAGGAACGCTGGATGCGGCGAGTCGACGGGCAGCGGAAACCGCACCTCCCATATCGCTAGCGATGACAACCGGGGTGTCTGGGGCGAAGGCCCGCTCGATCTCGTTGGCCGAGTCACCGATCGCGACGACGGCCACAACACGGTCTGGTGCCGATGCCATGGGCGTCAGATCGATGCCCTTGTTGCGACCGCCGGCGATCAACACGACCCGGTCGAAGCCGCGGAGAGCCGACAGCGTTGCGTGGGGGGTCGTGGCCTTGGAGTCGTCGTAGTAGATCTGTCCGTCGACCTCACCAACCGGGTTGACCCGGTGCGCCAGCGGCGCAAAGGTGCTCGCCGCCCGGGCAACCGCCTCGGGTGACACGCCCAGCGGGGCAAGCGACGCTGCGACTGCCAGCGTGTTGTCGATGTCCTGGGGCAAGGCCCGCCAGAGCTCCCCAGTGACGGCAAACGGGCCGTCGGGACCGGCGAGGACGTCACCGTCGAGGTACCAATCACCGCCGACGCCGAAGGTGACCGCCGTTGCACCGGCCGGGACATTGCGCATCACGACGGGATCAGCAGTGTTAGCGACAACGGTGCCGCCTACGGCGAGCGAGAAGAGATGCGCCTTGGCTGCCTCATAGCTTTCGAGGTCGCGGTGCACGTCGAGGTGATCGGGCGCGAAGTTCAGCCAGGTGGCGACGGTCGGGCGGAACCGGGTGGCGCGTGCAAGTCGAAAGGACGATGCCTCGACAACAAAGACGTCGGTGCCCGGATCGTCGATCGCCGTGACAAGCGGGATGTCGGTATTCCCGGCGGCCACCGCGACACGACCATCGGCAGCGAGCGCAGCGGCGGCGAGCTCGACCGTCGTGGTCTTTCCGTTGGTGCCAGTGACGGCGACGATCGGCCGATCGTCCCAGACCGCCGCAAGATCGAACTCCGACACGAGCGCCACACCGGCGACGTCGGCGATGGTGAACGCGTCGTGCCACTCCGGGAGGCCGGGAGTCGTGACGACGAACGCCGCAGCGGCGACGAGACCGGCGAGTTCGTCGCTCGAACCGAGCGTGATGTCGAGTACATCTGCATCGGCACGTAGCTCGTCGGACGGGTTGTCGTCGACGGCCACGACTGTGTGGCCGCGACGGGCGAGGGCGCCAGCAACCGCGCGGTTCGCCACACCCATGCCGACGAGAAGCGCCGACGCCGGCGAGGCGAGTACCTCGTCGAGGGACGGAGCTGCCATCAGGCGGTAATCCCGAGGTTGATCGCGTCGGCATAGAACAGGCCGAGGCCAACGCCAGTGCAGAGGCCTGACATGATCCAGAGTCGCACGATCACAGTGGTTTCGGGCCAGCCCGAGAGCTCGAAGTGGTGGTGGATCGGCGCCATCCGGAAGAGACGTTTCCCGTCGAAACGGCGGAACACCACGATCTGCAAAATCACCGAGACCGTCTCCATCACGAAGAGACCACCGATGATTGGCAACAAGAGATGGGTGCTGGTCGTGAGAGCGAGTGCGGCGAGGCCACTTCCGATCGCGAGCGATCCCGTGTCACCCATGAAGATCTGGGCTGGCGCCGCGTTCCACCACAGAAACCCGATGATGCCCCCGGCCATTGCGGCGGCCACGACCGCTAGATCGAGCGCGTGGGAGTTTCCGTAGAAGTCTGCGTGGCGGAACTGCCAGAACCCGATGACCGTGAAGGCGGCAAAGCCGAATGCTCCGGCACCCGCGGCAAGCCCATCGAGTCCGTCGGTGAGATTGACGGCGTTGGTGGTGGCCGTGATCAAGAGCAACGCCCACACCATCCAGCCGATGCGCCCGAGGTCCCAGCCCGGGTTGTCGAAGCGGGTGAACGACAGGGTTGTCGGCACATTCGTGTACCGGGTCACGAGGAATGCGAACCCGACACCGACGATCAACAAACCGAGCATCTTCGCTCGCTTGTTCAGGCCTAGGTTGCGAGCGGCCACGACCTTGATCCAGTCGTCGACCAGCCCCACCGCACCACCGCCGATGATCGCGAGCATCACGAAGATGCCAGTCCGCGTGTAGATGGCGCCGACGAGGTCAGAAACGACGTAGCCGACCGTCGCACCCGCAACAATCGCCAGACCTCCCATCGTGGGGGTGCCGGCCTTTACCTGATGTCCCTCGGGGCTGTCATCGCGGATGGGTTGGCCGATCCGATGGGTGGTGAGCCAGTTGATCAGCGCCTTGGTCCCGAACAGGGAGATCAGCATTGCGATCGTTCCGGCGAAGAGCAGACGGGTCATGCGTCGAAACCTCCGAGCCGTTGGAGCTCCTCGTGCGCGACGACGCGATCGTCAAATTCGAGGACCTTGTCGCCGATTGTCTGGGTTGTCTCGTGGCCCTTTCCGGCGATCAGCACAACGTCACCTTCGCGGGCGCCGGCGATCGCGTGGCGGATGGCGCGACGACGGTCGACTTCGACGAGCTCCGGGGTTGCGTCCATGCCGGAAACAATCGCAGCGATGATGGCGTCCGGGGCTTCACTTCGGGGGTTATCGCTGGTGACGACGACCCGGTCGGCAAGACGGCCGGCGACCTCGCCCATCTGGGGCCGCTTGCCCTGATCTCGGTCGCCACCGGCGCCGAAAACGACAATGAGCGTCCGTTTAGTGATCTCCCGGGCCGCAGCGAGCACGGCCTCCAGCCCGTCCGGGGTGTGTGCGTAGTCGACCACGACGGTGAACGCTTGGCCGGCGTGCACAGTCTCGAAACGGCCGGGGACGCCCCGCACTCGTCCGAGAGCAGCGGCGACGTCGGCGTCGTCGTACCCGATGGCGGCGACGGCTTCAGCTGCCAATGCGGCATTCGTGACGTTGAAGGGGCCGGCCAACGGGAGTGCCACATCGTAGCCTCGCCAACGAAATTGGCTACCGGTCGGGCCGTTGGAGGCGGCTGTGCGGGCGGTCGTGTCAACCGGGATGATCGAGATTCTCGCGGTTGCAGCGATCCGCTCACCCGCCTCCGTATCAGTCGAAACGATGCCGAGATCGGTGAGTTCCGGCGTGAAGAGACGAGCCTTCGCTGCCTCGTAGCTCTGGAGATCGCCGTGGAAATCGAGATGATCGATGCCAAGGTTGGTGAAGACCCCGACGGCAAAGCGAGTGCCATCAATCCGATGCAGGTCAAGTGCGTGGCTCGAGACCTCCATCGCCACCGCTGCGTGACCCTGCCGGTGGGCCTCGGCCAGGGTCCGCTGCAGTTCTGGCGCCTCCGGAGTGGTTCGCACGCTGGTGAGTGTGCCGATCTCGGTTGCAGAATCGCCCAGTTGTTCGAGCAGATCACCGATCAGCCGAACGGTCGTGGTCTTGCCGTTGGTCCCGGTAACACCGATGACCGGGATGTGAGACGACGGGTCACCGTGGACGGCGGCGGCCGCGGGGCCCATCGCCTCTCGGACGCTCGGCACGACAAGTTGAGGCACTCGCACATCGAGGCGACGTTCGACAAGCGCGGCGACGGCACCAGCCTCGATGGCCGCTGGCGCGTGGTCATGGCCGTCGGTTGTCTGGCCGGGAACACAGGCGAAGAGGTGGCCCGGACCAACGCGCCTCGAGTCGTTTTCGACGTCGACGATGTCGACAATCGAGTGGTCGGCCTCGACCACCGTGGGCAGTGAGACGCAGAGATCGTCGAGCCGCACCTCAGCCGTCCTGGTACTCCGGAGCGAGCGTCGTCGTGGTAGTGGTGACGGCGGTTTCGGCCCGCACGGCAGTCGTGGTCACACCCGAGGCGACCTGGGGGATCTGGAGTTGGCGGGCGGTGTAGGCAGCGATCTCGGCGAACGCAGGGGCGGCGACCTCGTTGCCGAACTTTGTACCCTTCGGGTTGTCGATCATGACGTACACGGAGAACTGGGGTCCCTGGTCGTTGCTGATGATTCCCGCGAATCCGGAAGTGTAGTGATGGTCTCGCCCGTCGGGGTCGTCTTCGCCACACTGATAGGCGACACCGCCTTCGCAGGGCTGCCAGGCCGTGGAGGTCTTGCCCGAGACCGTGTAGCCCCGCACGGCAGCGTTGGGGCCCGTGCCATTCTCGTGCTCGACGACGCCTTGCATCATGTCCATGAGAAGGTCGGACGTCTGCTCGCTGATCACCCGTTCACTCGTCTTGGTTCCGAGCTCGGAACTCGTCAGTGAAAGCGGGAGCCGAACGCCACCATTGGCGACCGTGTTGAACGACTCGACGACTTGGGCGGCGGTCACCGAGACGCCTTGGCCGTAGCTAGCAGTGGGCAACGCGACCGTCGAGAGGAAGGGCTCGAGAATGCCGGTGCTCTCCCCCGGGAAGTCGACGCCGCTCACCGACCCGAAGCCGAAGCCGTGCATGAGGTCCCAGACGGCATCGGGGCCGGCGACTTCGGCAAGCGTGGACGAGCCGACGTTGGACGATCGGATCAGGATCTCGGGCGTCGTGTACACACGGTCTTCGTAGCGACCCGTATCCCGCACGTGAAACACCCGGCCGCCGTCGACCGGGTACGGCTTCTCCGCCGGCACGTCGATACGGGTATAGAGGTCGACGGCCCCGGACTCGAGCGCGGCGGCGACCGACACGATTTTCATCGTCGAGCCCGGCTCGAAGGTGTGCGTGAACGGCAGGTTGTTCGAGGTGCACCGAACGAGGCCGGTCTCCTCGTCGACGACCGCACCAACCGCTGCGAGCACAGAGCCGTCGTCGATGCGGGTGACGATCGCCATGCCGAGATCGGCGTCGAACTGCTCGACGGTGACCTCGATCAACTCCTGGGCTTTGAACTGAATGTCGCGGTCGAGGGTCGTGGCCACATCTTCGCCGGGGATCGCCGGCTCGAGGACCTGTTGCCCACCGACGATGGTGGCGCTGCGATCGGCGCTGACCTCGACGGCACGGGTACCGGGCGTTCCAGTGAGGGTTTCGTCGTGGATCGCCTCCAGACCAGAGATGCCGAGGTGGTCGATGTCGACGCGTCCCATCAGCGAGAGACCCGTGCAGTCGCCGTTGGGGTGCTCGCGGCGCGGCTCCTCGTAGCTCCACACCCCAGGAAGGCCCAAGACCATCACTGCGTCGCCAATCTCTGGATCGACCTGACGCGCGAGGTACACGAAGCGGCTGTCGCTCGTCAGTCGACGCGCCATGACCTCGGGGTCGGTGTCGAGTAAGGAGGCGAGTTGGCCTACGACATAAGGCACCTGCTCCGTACTGATCAGACGGGGGTCCGCAACGATCGTCGGAGCAGGCCGTGAGTAGGCCAACGGTCGGCCAAGGCGATCGACGATCGACCCGCGTTGAGCGGACAGGTCCTCCGTGCGCAGTGTGCGACTGATCGGCTCGGCGAGCGCCTGGTCCGGCGTCAGCTGGAGATCGGCAAGGCGGTACCCGAACCCGCCGATCACGATGATGAAGAGGGCGCAGAGCGTACGAAGTCGGTACGGGCAGACCGTTGGACGGGCCGAGGTGTTCGAGCGGCTTCGGCCCGCTCTGCGACCCGCCGGACTCACCCCACCGCCTCCGAGAACGGGTTGCCCGACGTCGGCGGGGCCAGCGTGTCCGGCGCAACCGGCGAGAGGATCACGACCTCGGGGGCCAGCACGAGTCCAGCGTCGATCGCCCACTGCTCAAGACCCTCCGGCGAATCAGCACGAGCCAGATCGGCATTGACGACGGCGAGCTCGGCCTGCACGGCGGCGTTGGCGGCACGCTGGGCGTCGATCTGGGCCTGGGTCTGCACGAGCACAGCGTGGAGGGCGGCAACGACGAACAAGACGGTGAAGAGGCCCACGGCCACTGCGGTACCAAGCATGCCGACGACCCGGATCCGATGATCCGAGCGGACAACGCGAAGGTTAGCCTGTCGTGGCTGCGCCTGACGGGCAGGGCGTGCCGCTGGGCGACGGACGGGCTGGGTAGCGACCATCAGGCGACCACCCCGAGTTTCTCGACCGCACGGAAGCGGGCTGCTTCGGAACGCGGGTTGCGCTCGACCTCGGCGTCACTCGGACGCCGAGCGCCGCGCCACAGCAACGAAACCGACGCTTCGTGACCAGGTGGCGGGGGAAGATCGGGTCGCGGCCGCGGGGCCTCGCCGGCGGCCTCGCGGAAGACGTGCTTGACGATGCGGTCCTCGCCAGAGTGATAGCTCAGCACAGCGCATCGACCCTGCGGAGCAAGCAACTCCAAGGCCTGAGTGAGCGCGTCTTCGAGAATGGCAAGCTCGTCGTTGATTTCGATGCGGATCGCTTGAAAGGTCCTGCGGGCCGGATGGCCGGCTTGGCGGCGAGCCGCAGCGGGAACGGCATCGCGCACGATTTCGGCCAGCTCACCAGTGGAGGAAATCGGGCGGGCGGCGACAATCGCTAGCGCGATTCGACGGGCGTGGCGCTCATCGCCGTTGCGATGAAGGATCCCGGCAAGGGTCCGTTCGTCGCTGGTGTTGACAAGATCGGCGGCGGTGCGGCCCTGGCTGCGATCCATCCGCATGTCGAGCGGCCCGTCGTTCCGGAAGCTGAAACCTCGATCGGCGAGATCGAGCTGCGGCGAACTCACTCCGAGGTCGAACAGAGCACCCGACAACCGGTCGGCGCCGAGCGACTGCACCGCCGCAGCGAGACCGTCGAAGCGGGTGTGGCGAAGGGCGACCCGCTCACCTTCCGCAGTGAGTCGAGCACCAGCGGCGGCCAGGGCCATCTCGTCGCGATCGAGACCAAGGATCGAGATGCCGTCGTTTACGGCCAATAACGCGGCGGCATGGCCGGCCCCGCCAAGCGTGGCGTCGACGACGATGCCGTCCGGCACCTCGGAGAGAACTTCGACGATCTCGTCGAGCATGACCGACACGTGGGCGAAACTGGTCGCATCGCCGTGTGCTCCGCTTCCTACCGTTGGGGTGTCGTCTTCGGCCATTGCAGCGACCCACCTGTGTTGCCAATGATCTCGGCCGTCTGCAGTCTCCCGATCCGCAGCGCACGCCGGGATGTCTCCCCGGTCGTCCTAATGGCAAGCGGGCGGAGTACGGGTCTTCCATTTGCTGATCGGAAGACTGCAGATGGTCGAGATCGCTGGGGTTGTGGGTCGGGTCCTTTCGTGTCGTCGTCGGAGATGTGGGGGAAGATCAGATGTCGGTCTTGGGCCTCATCCGAGGCCGTGACCTCGTTCGATGGCCGAGGTCAGCGACTCGGCACCAGCGGTACCGAGTTGGTTCCAGCGCTCCGGAGACCAGATCTCGATGCGACGAAGCGCGCCGGTCACGATCACGTTGCGGTCGAGCCCGACGAGTTCCCGCAGATGCGGAAGCAGCCGCACCCGCCCCTGCGAGTCGGGTGTGACCTCGTCGGCCTGGGAGGCGAAGTGTCGGAGTGCGTTTACGTCGACCCCGCCGGCCGCAACCTGCGACTCCAGACGATCCGCCATCCGGTCGAACTCCTCGGCCGGAAGGATCGCCAGGCAATGGTCGAGCGGGGTAATGAAGGCCCCCTCGGCCAACTTCGGGCGGAAGGCCGAGGGAAGGATGAGTCGTCCCTTCTCGTCGAGCGTGTGCTCGAAGTTGCCCACGAATCGGACCATCGGCGTTCCCCCTCCCGATATGTGAATCGGCTGCGTGCTGGTGCGTCGGTTGACGCTCGGATTCGGGATCTCCCACGGGCACCTGGTCGCCCCTGGAATCCCCCTTGTCCTCCATATCGCTCCACAATACTCCCCTTCCCTCCATCTCACAAGCATTTCCTCCACGAAATACCGGCCCGAACGCCTGTTCGTGCCCTACGGGGAGGGCTCAGCTCCGTTTTCGGGCGCGACACGTCGCCTTCCGCTCCCCAGGCGACGACCACGCCGTCCCGGCGTCGCTCGGGATCAGCCCAGCGCGGGAATCAGCGCAGCAAGCACGTCGGCACCGTGAATCTCCCCGACAGCGGCAGCGAGGACGGCATCGGGTCCCTCATGGCCGAGAAGGCCATCGACTGCGTCGGCGGGGGACCACTGCCGATGGACCATCGTCTGCAGCCGAATCCAGTCGCGAGTCCGGCGCTGGCTGATACCGACCCACTTCCGTCCGGCACCATCGAGGACCTCACCCGGACCGATGCCGGCGAAGCAGACGAGCGCCGACCACGGCTGAGACTCAACCCCACCGCGGTGAACATGGAAGCCGTCACCGAGACCAACAACCTCAAGCGCTGAGCGCCAAGCCTCTCCGACCGGTATCGCAGCTCGCGCGATGTCGTCGTCCCACCACGGGTCACCGGCGGGGAGCCACACATCGACCCACACCTGGGCGCCAGGGGCGAGCCACACCGATCCTCCCCCGCTCCGCCGTCGGACGATCTCGTACCCGCCGGCGACGGCCCTGGCCGGATCGGCGTGGGTGTCGGGTTGGGTCGAACCGAGTACGAGGGCTGGTGCTGTGACTTCACCGACGACGAGCGTCGGGTGGGGCGTCTCGGGAGGACGGAACTCGTGAAGGGTCGCCGCGTCGGCGGTGACGTGCTCGACGTCGAACCGACCGGTCACGCCACCCGGCGCGCCTCGGCGCGACACCACTCGAGCCAAGCGAGCAGATCGTCGGGCTCGGCGGCATGGTTCGGATCGCCGTACTGGGTAGCGCCCCGGAACTCAAGGAGTGCTCGATCAGGGATCGGCATGAACGGCGCTCGCCGCCACCAGCCATCGGGGGCGAAGTTGCGGAGCTGGCGTAGCGCCGTCGGCCACAGCCACGGGCGCAGGGCCAGAACCCGGATCGCCACCACCATCGTCTTGATCGGATTCATCGGACCCCCACGTCGTGACCCTCGCTGCGGAGTCCCACTGCGGCAGCACCGATCAGCGGACCGTCGGCACCGAGTTCGGCCGGTGCAATGATCGTGCCCTTCGAGTGTTGTAGATCGGCAACCCTGTCGATCTCAGCTTGGGCAGCAGTGAAAAACGCGTCACCGAAACCCAAGGCGACCGAGCCGGCGACCACGGCGAGTTGCAGATCTAGCAGATTAGCAATCGAACCAACGGCTCGCCCAACGAGCAAGCCGGCCCGGATGCGTTCGGCTTCGCCGGCCGCCGCGGCAGGACGACCCGTGCGGGCTGCGATGCCGGTGCCACTTACCTCGGCCTCCAACACGCCCTGCACATGGGTGTCGAGGTCGGTGCCCTCGGGTTCGACCACGACATGACCGATGTGGCCGGCGTTTCCGGCGTTGCCGTCAAGCAGCCGGCCATCGAGGACGATGCCCCCGCCGACGCCGGTCGACACGACCATGCCAATGAAGTTCTCCACGTCGCGAGCCCTGCCCTTCCAGGCCTCGCCCAGCGCAAGCGCCTTCGCGTCGTTGTCGACGTGCACGACCAGACCGGTGTGCTCAGCGAGCCGCGCTCGAAGTGGAAAGTCTCGCCACACGGGGATGTTGATCGGCGACACCGCCTCGCCAGCTTGCCGCATGGGGCCTCCGCAGCCCACGCCGCAGACACGAACGGACGACATCGAGGTATACGCCGCGACCTCATCGATGAGTTCCGTCAGCCGAACGAACAGTTCCTCAGCATCGGCGACATCCGTGGACGGGGCACGCCGCCGATCGACGATCGTCCCGTCCACATCGACGATGCCGACCTCGATCTTCGTACCACCGACATCGACCGCCAGGACCTGCTCCACAACCGGCATCGTAGAGCCGCATCCGATCGGCCCCCACGGACCGTATGTCGAACGCCAGAGAAACGTCAGACGCTCTACGCTGGCTCGGCAGTACCAACGGTGGAGGCCGCGTGATGACAACCGACCAACCGGCGGGCGATCCCGACACCGAAGGCTCGTGCGGAGCAAGCACGAACTTTGCCGCTGACTTCTCCTCACTCACCGCCAACATCGCAACGGCGATCAAGGGCAAGAGCGCCGTGATCCAACTCATGGCGTTGGCCCTGATCGCCGACGGCCACGTCTTGGTCGAGGACGTCCCCGGTGTCGGCAAGACCAGCCTTGGCAAAGCTCTGGCTCGAAGCGTCGAGGGCCGCTTCGGTCGAGTGCAGTTCACCCCCGACCTCCTCCCGACCGACGTCACCGGAGTGAGTGTCTGGAACCGAGGATCCGCCACCTTCGAGTTCCGGCCGGGCCCGGTGTTCAGCAACGTGTTGCTGGCCGACGAAATCAACCGGGCGTCGCCGAAGACCCAATCCGCCCTCCTCGAGGCCATGGCCGAGCGACAGGTCACGTCCGACGGCGTCACGCACCAGTTGGCATCGCCCTTTATGGTGATCGCCACCCAGAATCCGATCGAGCACGAAGGCACCTACGTGCTGCCCGAAGCCCAACTCGACCGGTTCTTGATGTGTCTTGAGATCGGTTACCCCGACCGCGCCGCCGAGTTGGAGATCCTCGAATCGCACAGCGATACCAGTGAGCCCGCCGACCACCTCAGACCGGTGCTGACCTCGGCCCAGATCAACGCCATGTCGACCTCGCTCGAACGCATCTACCTGGCTCCGGCACTGCAGAACTATCTCCTCGACCTCGCTGACGCCACTCGTCGCCACCCCGCACTGTCGCTCGGCATGTCACCCCGCGGTGTGCTGGCTCTGCAACGGATCGTTCGTGCCCACGCCGCAGCCGAGGGCCGCGCATACGCCACGCCCGATGATGTCAAGAAGCTCGCCCGGTACGTCATCCCCCATCGCCTGCTCGTCACACCCGAGAGTCGCATGCGAGGCACACGGCCGATCGACATCGTCACGGAGATTCTCGACGGCGTTCCCGTCCCCCGCCCCGGCGGGGGCTGAGGTGCCGACCCGCACCGGCTGGGGGTTATTGGTCACCGGGGCTTTCTTCACGGTATCCGGCCGTCTATTCGGTGCGATCGAGTTTCTCGTCGTCGGGATCGCGGCGGTCACGGCGGTGGTCATTGCCGTGCTGGTCCGCCAACTCCGACCCAGCCGACTTTCGGTCGTCCGCCAAATCACTCCCCCGCTGGTGCCGGCCGGCGAACCAGCCCGCGTCGACCTCGAGGTGATCAACCGAGGTGGCCGCCGGTCTCCCGTGCTGCGACTGCTCGACGCCGTTGCCGGAACCCGGGGTGTCGACCTCGCGCTCGCCCCGGTCGCCGGCAACGGTTCGGTCCACGGCGCCTACCGTCTGCCCACTACCCGTCGAGGTGTGCTCGACCTCGGGCCCATCCAGATCGACGACGTCGAAGGACTCGGGCTTGCGCGCAAGCGGCACCGCATCGACACCCGGGTTCGGTTGATCATTCACCCGCCGATCGAGGCGCTTCCGCCGGTCCGTATCCCGGCCGGTGATGACCCCCTGCTCGGTGAGGAGCTCCGCCAATCGCTCGGTCTCAGCGATGAAGAGTTCGACGGGCTGCGGCCCTACGTGCCCGGCGACGACCTCCGCAAGATTCACTGGCCCAGCTCAGCACGGGGCGACGAACTCCAAGTGCGGCAGTTCCGTCCTCCCCGGCACGGCCGCCTCTCGGTCGTGATCGACACGCGACCCCCCGGCGACACCGCCCGTGCCCTCGATCGCACCACGTCGATCGCTGGGTCGGTCGCCGCTTCCGTGCTCGCGGCGGGCGACGCAACGCGCATTGAGACGACCGACGGCCGCTCGACCCCGCTCGTATCGGGTAATCCGCAACTTGAGTCCCTGCTGGAGTTCCTCGCTCTCCTTCACGACGGTGCCGAACAGATCAACCCGGCCATCCCGGGCGGGGCCGGCACGGTCGTCGCTATCTCCGCCGACCCGATCCTCGCCTCGGACGCCGCCGTTCGCCGCCGCTTCGCCGTGCGGCTCCGAGCGGCCATCGTCATCACGCTCGATGCCGACTCGTGGGGCACCATGGTGTCAGGTCCTGTTAGCACCGGCGAGTGGATTCACCTGACCGGCCCGGGACAACTCGCAGCCCACTGGCGACTCGGGCGGCTGGCTTCAACTTTGGGGACATCGTGAGTCCTCGCCGAATCACCGATGTCGCAACCGAGATCGCTGTCGCCGCGCTCTCGCTCGTCGTCACGTTCGGCCTTGCTCGCTTCTTCGTCGACCTGCGTTGGCGTGCCGACCTGGTCACCCTCGTCGTCGCATCTCACGCCCTGGCACTCGTCGTGCGACGCGCTGGTTTCGGGATGGGGATCTCGGCCGTGGTCAGCGCCGCTGCCATGTTGGTCGTCGGCAACGTCGCGTTATTTCCCGAGACGTCGGGATCGATCGTCCCGACTGGCCAGACACTGGACCTGTTGCGCTCCGACCTCGAAGCGGCGTGGAACGCCTTTGAACTCCAGCAGGCACCGGTAGAACCCCTCCGGGGCTTCGTCGCCACGGCAGGCCTCGCGCTCTGGTGGGCTGCGGTACTCGCCGACTGGTCTGCGTTCCGACTCCGGTCGATGCCCGAGACCGTCATCCCAGCCACCACGATCTTCGTGTTCACCGTGCTCCTCGGCGATGGCAGCCATCCAGTGGTCCACGCTGCGCTCTTCGCCGCTGCCGTTGGCGCTGTCATCTTGAGCCTGCGGCTCTCGCGCCAGGCTCGCGACAACGTGTGGGTTGCCTCCGGCGCAGCGGCCGGACTCTCGTCAACGATGCGGGCGGGTGTGGTCGGCGCATGCGTTGCCCTTGTGATCGGTGTCGTGGCCGGCCCCACATTGCCAGATGCGGGTGAGCAACTTCTCGATCCGTCCGAGTGGGACAACGGACCCGAGACCCGTCGGGTCACTAGCCCTCTCGTTGAGATCATTGCCAGCCTGCTTGAACAATCCGAGCGTGAAATGTTCTCGGTGGGCGTCAACGACCCCACAGAGCGTCACTACTGGCGCCAGATGGCCCTCACCGAGTTCAACGGCCGGGAGTGGCGTCGCTCAAGCAGCTTCGATGACGCCGGCGGTCGGGTGCCATCCAATATCGCCTCCACCGTGAACCGAACGACCGTCCGACAAGAGATCACCACGACGGCCCTCGGCGGCATCTATCTGCCGGCCGCCTACGAGATCTCGAACGTACTGACCTCGGGCAACGTTGAACTGGAGTACGAGGTCGAGACCGGCGCGTTGGTTGTGAAACGCGAGTCCGAGGGGCGGGCCCTTGCAGGCTTCACCTACGTCGTTGAGTCTGAGGTGCCCACGTACGACCCGGCGGCGCTGCCGACCACTGCGACCGACGGTCTCAATACCGACTTCGTCGCGGAACACACAGAGCTTCCAGAGGAATGCCTCGACGGTCAGACCACCATCGACGGCTGCTGGAACCCAGACATCACCCGTGCTGCTGAGGCAATCACGGAGCGCGCTTCGACGGACTACGAGCGAGTCGTAGCGCTCCAGAACTTCTTCGTCGACCCCAACAACTTCTCGTACAACATCAACATCGCCCTCGACCACGACATCGACAGCATTGAGCGCTTTCTCTTCGACGTGCGTGAGGGCTACTGCGAACAGTTCGCCTCGACCTTTGCCGCCATGGCCCGTTCGATCGGTATCCCCACCCGAGTCGCCGTTGGCTTCACGTGGGGTGAGTGGGATGCCGCCCGTAGCTCCTACGTCGTGCGGGGCGAACACGCCCATGCCTGGCCCGAAGTCTTCTTCGCCGACGTCGGGTGGGTGGTCCTCGACCCGACCCCGGGTCGAGCGCCTGCCCACAACCAGTCGTTCGCCCGGCTGACGCCGGCCCAGCTCGGCGAGAACGACGCCGGTAACCGAGAGCTCGGCGACAGCCAGGTCCCGACCACACTCCCGGCTCCCACCCCAACCGGCGGCACCAACGCCGCTCCAGGTGCCCCCGACCAACCAGAGCCTGATCCCGACGATCTGCTTCTCGAGCCAGCCGGCGCCGGCACGACGTCCGGCGATCAAGATGTCGGGCGCAACTGGAGCCTGCTGCTCCGACTCGTGGCGGCGGTCGGCGGTGTCGCTGCGATCGTCGGCGCGGTCCCGCTCCTTCGCATCGTTGCCCGGTGGCGCCGTGGGATACGGGTGGCAGGCGACCCCGTCGGACGAAGTGAACTTGCGTGGGACGACGCGACCGACGCCCTTCGTCTCATCGGCGTCGTTCCCTCACCGGCGGAAACCCCCATGGAATTCGCCTCGCGAGCGATGCAGCATCACCGTGCGGTAGGCCCTGTCGACGAACTTGCCGCAGCCGTCACCACCCTGCGCTACGCGAAGCTCAGTGATCCGAACTCGGTTTCGCACGAGGCCGAACGAGCAGCCACCGCCGTCGTCGAACGGTGTCGGGCCCAGGTGCCGAGCGGCAAGCGATGGAGCGATAGAATCGATCCTCGCACCATCACCATGAACTGAACGTCACGACGAACTCACGACTCGCATGGTCACCCAAATGGACGGGCGAGAAATCAGAGTTGCTCGTCGCCTTCGGGGCGGTTGAACCGACCACGCATCTTAGCGCTGGCACCACCGACGGCATCTTTGAGACCGGCGCTGCCGCGCATTCCGGAAGTCATCTGCTCGAGGCCCGCTCTGCCGAGTTTATGAAGATTGTCGAAGCCCCACAGGAGGCTGAACAACATGACGAGCACACCCACAAACGAGAACGCGAAGGATGCCGACAAAAGGGCGACCATCGCCACGGTGCCGGCAATGAAGCCGACCGTAGCCCGCTTTAGGTTGCGGAACGCATGCGTGTAGATCGTGGTCTGAGCCACCTCCCGCGCCAAAGTGGGATCACTCTCGTAGAGGTGATCTTCGATTTCGCTGAGAATGCGCTGCTCGTCCTCGGAAAGCGGCACCATCGGCTCCTTGGTGGGGTCTGACCAGTTTCGCACAACCAGCACCGCCAAAACAACGCGGGGATGCAGGATTGCCACCGTTGGGACGGCGCAACCACCGAGGCCTGCCTTCAGCGGTTCAGATCGTCAGGACCCCACTGCTGCTGGCCAGGCACCATGCGGTCGAGTGGCTTTCCCGGTCGAGCCAAGGTTGCCGGTCCGATGGCATCGCCTCCGAAACGGTCACGAATCGCCTCGACGATGTCGTCGGTTTCATTGGGCCCCGGACCGGCGGCGTCGTCGAAACTCAGTTGGTGGGCAATCGGCTCGCCAAGCTGACTCACGCTGACACCGAGAAGCCGGATACCAAGGTCGACGTCGATCTTGGCGAGCAGCGCCTCGGTGGTGCTGCGAATCACGTTGGCCTTGTCGGTCGGCTGGGCGATGGTGGCCGAGCGGGTGATCGTCGTGAAGTCCCCAAACCGGACCTTGAGCTGGACCGTTCGTCCGGCGACGCCCGCCGTATGAAGGCGAGTCGCGACTGCGTCCACCATCCGGATCAGCTCGCGGCTCAGCACGGATCGGTCGCTGAGGTCACGCGGGAAGGTTTCTTCGTGCCCGATCGACTTAGAGCGGGAATCAACGACCACCGGCCGCGGATCTCGGGCGTGCGCCAACTGATGGAGATGGGCACCCGTCGATGATCCGAGGGCCGCGGTCAGCCGGTCCAGCGGTTGCGCTGCAAGGTCACCGATCGTCTCGATGCCGATGCGGGCGAGCTTCTCACCGGTCTTGGGGCCAACCCCCCACAGCTCCCGGGCCGGCTTGGGATGCAGGAATGCAAGCTCTCGACCAGGCTCGACGACATGCACACCGGACCCAAAGACTGGCCCGCGCTGACTCGCTCGAGGCTTGGCCTCCTCGGTGGCGAGCTTCGCGAGAAACTTGACCGTTGCGACCCCGATCGAGCAGGTCAATCCCTCCTGGTCAAGGATCCGAGCTCGGATTTCTTGGGCGATCTCGGCGGCCTCGGCGCGATTGCGTAGGGCCCCCCGTACATCGAGGAACGCCTCGTCGAGCGACAGCGGCTCGACATAGGGGGTGATGTCAGCGAAGACCGCCATGACCCGTCTACTGACCTCGGCGTAGTAGCCGTGGTCGCCGGGAAGGAGCACGACGTGGGGACACAGCTGACGGGCCCGGCTGGTGGGCATCGCCGAGTGGATGCCGTAACTCCGGGCGACGTAGCTAGCAGCAGCGACGACCCCGCGGTTGCCGGTGCCGCCGACGACGACCGGCTCAGTGCGCAGCTCCGGTCGGCGTAGCAGCTCGCACGACACGAAGAAGGCGTCCATGTCGACATGTAAGAAACCGAGCACCCCATCCGGTGCCGGACCCTCGTAGGCCACATCGCTCATGGATCGAGACGGACAGCTCGTAGTTCGCCCGGCCGCTCCCCCACAGCGTCGTAGCGGAAGTGGCGGAAATCGCTCCACGGTTCGGCGAGCCATTCGGCGAGGGGGTCGGCGACCCAGGCCGGGCCGCTGCGAATCCGGTCGCGGGCCTGGACCGGGTCGAGGAAATCTCCGTCGTGCACGATGCCGTCGGGATCATCGAAGGAAAGATCGCCGCTGAACGACGCGGCTTCGTGAACTTCTACCATCAGGTGCATTTCGAGATCGGCAAACGTGACCTCGACCGTCCAGCGCATCGCAGCCCACGCTTCGACGATGAGCCCCGTCTCCTCGGCGACCTCGCGACCGAGCGCCACGATCGGCGTCTCCCCGTCGTCGACGACGCCACCGGGAGTCGACCAGTCGACCGAGCCATTGCGTCGACGGTTGGCCACGAGCAGCAGCCCGCGGGTATCGGCGAGGAGTCCTCCGGCGACTTGCCATCGACGCATGCCGCCAGCATGACAGGCGGCGAGCAACTCGGCAGCTCAGCGGCGGATTCTGAGAATTCGGTCCCGGATGGCCCACCACGTGACGAGCACGAGGGCCTCAACAACGATGCGGCTCGACATCTTCGACTCGCCGCGAACGCGGTCGGTGAACGAGATCGGGATCTCGACGATGCGGCCACCGCTGGTAATCACCCGGTAGGCCATCTCGACCTGAAAGCCATAGCCGTCCGCTTGTACGGTGTGGAAGTCGATCTCGGCCAATGCCTCCGCTCGATACGCCCGGTACCCACTGGTGGAGTCGTTGACGTCGATCCCCAGAACAACAGCTGCGTAGCGATTGCCCCATTGCGACAGCGCCCGGCGGTGCCAGGACCAGTCAGGGATCGAGCCGCCGAGAATGTACCGGCTTCCGAGCGCAAGGGCTGCACCATCCGCCGCAGCCGCTAGCAGCGAAGGCAACGCAGCGGGATCGTGCGAGAGATCAGAGTCCATCTCGACCAACACGTCGTACCCGGCGGCGAGGCCGTAACGGAAACCATCGCGGTACGCAGAGCCGAGGCCGGACTTCGCAGGTCGGCGCATCACCGAGACGTCGCCGATCTCCTCCGCAACCTCCTCGACGAGATCAGCCGTGCCGTCGGGGCTCGAGTCGTCGACGACCATCACCGAGGCCTCGGGAACGACGGCGCGCAACTTCCGGAGGACCTCAACAATATTGTCGGCCTCGTTGAAGGTCGGGAGAATGATGAGGGTGCGCACGAAGACAGCACTCTAGGACCTTGCGGAAACGATCCTGCTCAACGTCCCCTCGGTAGGCTGTCGAGCAATGGCCCCGCATCCCACTTCCTCCGACACCGGAGCAGCGCTCACCGCTGCGCCGCCGCTGCTCGCCCGCATCATCGCCGTGGCCGCCATCGCGCTCGCCGGCCTGTGCGGCGGGCTCATCGGCTACGCCGTGATGGATCTCCAGTGCACCGACGGTTGCACGACCTACGCCGGCCTCGTCGGCATCGGCGCGGCGATCCTTGCTGCGGGTGGTGTTGCCATCGTTGCGGTGCTTACGCTCCGGGCGATGAGTGAGTGGGAGGCCGTCGAGGCCGCCCACGCCGACGACACGTGAGCGTCGACCTCAACGAACTGTTGGCGCTGGCCCAGGTTGCGGTCGATGCGGTCGGCCCCGGTCTCGCCGCCCCCGACTCTCGCCTTGATCTGGGCATCGACACTAAGTCGAGTCCGACCGACATGGTCACCGCCATGGACCGGTGGGCGGAGGAGACGATTGTCGGCGTTCTGCTCGAAGCCCGCCCCGACGACGGGCTCCTCGGTGAGGAGGGCGCGAACAAGGCGTCGGAGACCGGTGTCGTCTGGGTCATCGACCCGATCGATGGCACCACGAACTTCATCCGCGACCTGCCGGGCTTCTCGGTGTCGATCGCAGCACGGATCAACGGTGTCGATTCCGTCGGCGTGGTCCACGACCTGGTCCGCAGCGAGCGCTTCACCGTCATGATCGGCTCTGGGGCCTTCTGCAACGGCGAAGCGCTCCACGTCAGCGAGCCTGTCGATCTCGCCCGAGCGGTGCTCGGCACCGGCTTCAGCTATCAGCCCGCCGTTCGGGCGGAGCAAGCCAAGCTCATCGCAGAGCTCCTTCCCGAGATCGCCGATATTCGCCGCTTCGGCGGGGCGGCGCTCGACTGCTGCAGCGTCGCTTGCGGCCGCCTGGACGCCTACTACGAAGTCGGCGTCCAGGACTGGGACATCGCTGCAGGCGGACTCCTCGTGCGCGAAGCAGGCGGGCGCACACTCGATCAGCACCCCGACGGCCCCTTCGTGTGTGGCTCCGTCACCATCTTCGATGAGCTGCTCGGCCGGCTGGGTCTCATCGATTGATTTCCGCCGCTGCTCCCCTCACCGGGCGCGAATCTGCAAGCATCGGTTCCCATGGGCACCAGGATCCTCACGGTTGAAGACGACGAACGCATCAGGACATCGGTCCGGCTTGCGCTCGAAGACGAGGGCTGGACTGTCGAGGAAGCTGCGAGCGGTGAGGACGCACTCAATGCGTTCACCCGCGAAGCCGCAGATGTCGTCTTGATCGACATCATGCTCCCCGGCATCGACGGCTTTGACGTCTGCCGTTCGATTCGGCAGGCGAGCGACGTGCCGATCGTCATGGTCACCGCTCGCGCCGACACCCACGATGTCGTCGCCGGGCTCGAAGCTGGCGCCGACGACTATCTCACGAAGCCGTTCGCTCCCAAGGAGCTCTCGGCTCGCATCCGGGCGCTGCTCCGCCGGGCCCGGAGCACCGAACCCGGCGCACCCCAGATGGTCTTCGGTGATCTTGAGATCATTCCCGAGGAAGGTGTCGTGCGCCTCACAGGCACCGAAGTGCACCTCACCAAGACCGAGTTCCGTCTTCTGGTCGAACTCGCCACCAATCCAGGGCGGGTACTGAGTCGCGAAGTCCTCCTCGAGCGGGTCTGGGGCTACGGCTACTTCGGCGACGGTCGCCTCGTCGACGTCCACATCCGTCGGCTGCGCACCAAGATCGAGCCCGACCCGGCCAACCCCCGCTATGTCATCACCATCCGGGGTCTGGGCTACAAGCTCCAGTCCTGAGCCATCATGATCCGACGGCTGTGGGGTCGACTGGGGCTTCGAGCCCGCATCACCGGCCTTTATGCGCTCGGTGGGCTACTGCTATCGCTCGCCATCGCCCTGTCGACCCTCACACTGGCGCGCCAGAATCTCATCGAAGACCGCGAAGAGCGAGCGTTCTCGGTTGCCGTTCGCAACGCCCAACGCGTCGAGAACGGGCTCGGGGCCGAGACCGAAATTGAGGATGTCGGCGTCCTGCTCGACAACCTGACGATCACCGAGGGGTCATTTCCGCTGCTCCAGGTCGGCGATGCCACCCGAGCTCTCGATCAGGCCTTCGATGCCGACGCCGTGCCCTCGTCCCTGCGAGGACTCGTCGAGGCCGGCGATGCGGGCCGCATGCGTGTTCGGGTCAACGGCCGTCCCTTGATCGTCACCGGTATCCCGATCCCCGATACCGCAGCGGCCTACTACGAGGCGGCGGCGACCGACGATGTCGAGGACGTGCTGAACACGCTCGGCATCATCGTGCTCGGCGTGGGCGCAGCTGCGACCCTGCTCTCCGCCGCGCTTGGTTCATGGGCGTCGAGACGAGCCCTCACGCCGCTCGGCGAAGTGCGACTCGCCGCCGAGTCGTTGGCGGCAGGCGAACTCGACACTCGTCTCGATCCACCGGCCGACGCCGACCTTGCGTCGCTGACGGCGAGCTTCAACGGCATGGCCCGGTCGTTGGAGGATCGCATCGAACGCGACGCTCGCTTCGCGTCGGAGGTCTCTCACGAGCTGCGATCACCACTGATGACACTCAATGCCTCGGTCGAGGTGCTCAACAACAATCGCGACAGCATGAGCGAGCGCAACCAAACGGCCCTCGATCTGCTCACCGGCGACGTCACTCGCTTCACTGCCTTGGTTGAGGATCTCCTCGAAATCAGTCGCTACGACGTCGGTACGGCGTCGCTGCGGGCCGAACCGATCGATCTCGTCGAGTTCGTGCGGCAATCCGTGCATCACTCTCCCTACAAGGTCGTCATCAACGTCGGCGCACTCCAGCATCTCCTCGTTGCGGGCGACAAGCGCCGCCTCGCCCAAGTCGTCGCCAACTTGGTCGACAACGCCGCAAAGTACGGTGCCGGAGAGATCCGCGTGGTTGTCGGACACGAAGACGAGTCCGCGATCATCGCCGTGGAGGACGAAGGCCCTGGTGTGCCCGAAGCCGAGCGGGGCGTTATCTTCGAACGCTTCTCGCGGGGCAGCGCTGGTGGACGGCGCGGCCACGGCACCGGATCGGGTCTCGGCCTCGCGCTCGTCGCCGAACACGTAGGGCTACACGGGGGCGAGGTCTGGGTCGATGACCGCCTCGACGGTTCCGAAGGCGCTCGCTTCACGGTGCGTATCCCGATCGGCGATATCCCTGATGACGAGGAGTGGGCATGAGGCTCGACCGCAGACTGGCGCTTCATCATGGCGCCGTCGTCCTTGCGATGATGCTGGCCGCCGTGGCGTGCTCGCTGCCGACCGACGACGAGGCCGCGATCATCGCACCCGAAGACCTCCCTGACGCCCTCCGCTCGGACCTCGCCACCACGACAACCGTCGATCCCGGTCCGCGCAGCGAACCGATTGAGCTCTACCTGCTCGCCGCTGCTGGCGACCGCAACGTCGTCGTGCGGGTGATGCGCGAGATCGATGCCATCGCCGGGTTCGAACAACGCATCGGCTTGCTCTTCGGTGAGAACTTCAGACGGGCCGAGCAAGAGGAAGAGGACGGCTGGTCGAATGCGCTCCGCGAATTCGAGCTCATCGCGGCGTCGGTCAACGACTCCCGGGTCGCGATCATCGACATGGTCGCTCTCGATGAGAACGATGAGCCGATCACCGTCGAGGCCCAGGTTCTCGCCGACGCGGTTGCCCAACTCGTCTTTACTGCCACCGGCTTTCCCCTCGACGAGCCCATCTTGGCGGTCCGGATCCTGTCGAATGGGGCCCGCACCTTGGTACCGACGCTCGAGGGCGACACCGAAGAAGTCGTCAACCGCAACGACTTCGTGAACTACACCGCCGATTGGGTGCCACCGACAACCACGGTCGCGCCAACCACCACGAGGCAAGGGACAGATCCCGAGAGTGACGGCACCACCAACAACGGCGACTGACTCAGGCGAAGAACGCCCGGGCGGCGGCGCGCAGCTCAGGGCTGGTGTGTTTCAACTCAGCGATCGCATCGACTAGCGGCACACGCACCATCGTCCCGCCCTGGAAGGCCACCATCGAGCCGAAATCGCGCTCAGCGATTGCGCTGACCGCTTCGATGCCGTACCAGCTCGAGAGCGCACGATCGAACGAGGTTGGGGTGCCGCCGCGCTGAACATGCCCGAGCACGGTGACCCGAGTCTCGTAGCCCGTCCGTGACTCGATCTCGGCTGCCACGAGATTGACGATGCCGCCGAGGCGCTTGTGGCCGAACTGGTCGATCTCGGGCTCGGGAACCTCTAGCGTGCCCGCCTTCGGCAGTGCGCCCTCGGCAACCACGACGATCGAGGCGTACTTGCCGCGGTCATGGCGGCGGGTCAACGAAGCACAGACCTCGTCGATGTCGAAGGGCTCCTCGGGCGTGAGGGTCATCGTCGCACCGCCCGCCATTCCGGCCCACGTGGCGATATGGCCGACGTGACGGCCCATCACCTCCACCACCATGACCCGGTTATGGGACTCCGCCGTGGTGTGCAACCGATCGATCGCGTCGGTGGCGATCTGCACAGCGGTATCGAAGCCGAAGGTGCGCTCGGTGAGACCGATGTCGTTGTCGATCGTCTTGGGCACGCCGACGATCGGCATCCCCATCTCAGAGAGTTCGTTGGCACACGAGAGGCTGCCCTCGCCGCCGATCACCACGAGCCCGCCGACGTGATGACGCTCTAGCGTGGCCCGCACCTGCTCGATGCCGTCGTCGAACATGAACGGGGTGTAGCGACTCGTGCCGATGACGGTTCCGCCTCGCGGAAGGATGCCCCGGCAGCCCTCGATCGTGAGTTCCTCGAACGACTCCTCGATCAGCCCCATGTACCCGTCGTGGAAACCGAGCGTGCGCCAGCCGAACTCGCGCTCCGCCTTGCGGACAACGCCACGAATGACGGCGTTGAGACCCGGGCAGTCGCCGCCACTGGTCAGCACGCCGATCGTTTCGATATCGGGGGAGGTCACCCCTCCGACGCTATCGTCGCCGCCCATGGGAATCGTGATCAGCATCGACGCCGGTACCACCGGAGTGCGCTCGTTCGCCGTCGACGAGTCCGGCTCGCCGCTCGGTTTCGCTTATCGGGAATTCCCCCAGTACTTCCCTCAACCGGGTTGGGTCGAGCACGACGCTGAGGAGATCTGGCAGGCGGTCCTCGGAACCCTCACCAAACTCACGGCCTCCCTCGATCAGCCCATAGCGGCGATTGGCGTCACCGATCAACGCGAGACCGTCGTGTTGTGGGACAAGCGCACCGGTGTAGCGCGCCACAAAGCGATCGTCTGGCAGGACCGCCGAACTGCCGCCCGCTGTGAGCAACTCGAGTCCGACGGCCATCTCGATCTGGTGCGCAGTACCACCGGTCTCGTTCTGGATCCCTACTTCTCAGGCTCAAAGTTCGAGTGGCTACTCACCGAGGGTGGCGTCGAGAACGACGAACACCTGGCGTTCGGCACCATCGACTCATGGCTGGTCTGGAAGCTCACGGGTGGGGTCCACATCACCGACACCACCAACGCCAGCCGCACGCTCTTGTTCGACATCCAGAACATGCAGTGGAGCGACGAGATGTGCGCCCTGTTCAACGTGCCGATCTCCGCCCTGCCCGAGGTTCGGCCGTCGTCGGGTCGGTTCGGGGTCACCGCCGCCGACCTTCCGATCCCGGGCGGCATCCCGGTGAGTGGCATTGCCGGCGACCAGCAGGCCGCGCTCTTCGGCCAGGCCTGCTTTGCGCCCGGTCAAGCGAAGAACACCTACGGTACGGGTTCGTTCGTGCTCATGAACGTTGGCGAGACCTGTCCTGCGCCGGTCGAGGGGCTGCTCACTACTGTCGCCTGGACCCTCGACGACGGTGGTGACTGGAAGACCACCTACGCCTATGAGGGCGCCATCTTCGTCACCGGTGCTGCGATTCAGTGGCTGCGTGACGGCCTTCAAATCATCGACGACGCTGCCGAGACCGGCCCGCTGGCCGAATCGATCGATGACACCGGCGGCGTGGTCTTCGTCCCGGCACTCACCGGCATCGGTTCGCCCTACTGGGACGCTCGGGCTCGCGGCACGATCGTCGGCATCACCCGTGGCACTGGTCGGGCCGAACTCGTTCGGGCCACGGTGGAGGCAATGGCTTACCAAACCCGCGATGTCGTCGACGCCATGGCGAACGCCAGCGGTACCGGCGTGAGCGATCTCCGCGTCGACGGTGGCGCGTCGGTCATGGATTTCCTGCTGCAGTTCCAGGCCGACCAGCTCGGCGTGCCCGTCATCCGCTCGAAGGTCGCCGAGACGACGGCGCTCGGTTCGGCCTACCTGGCCGGCCTTGCCGAGGGCGTGTGGGACTCCCCTGCCGATGTCACTGCCCACTGGGCGGCTGATGGCGAGTTCACCCCTGCCACCAACCGGGCGCGCCCGGACGCCGATTACGCCCGCTGGCAGCGAGCGGTCGAGCGCAGCCGAGGCTGGGAACTCGAGGACTAGGCGTCGAGGCGGGTTAACGCCCCGCGCAGATTACGCACGGCCTGACCGATGCGCTGCTCGTTCTCGATCAGCGCGAAGCGAACGTTGCCCTCGCCGCCGGGACCGAAGCCGACCCCCGGGGAGAGCGCCACGCCGGCTTCCTTCACCAGCATCGAAGCGAACTCGACGGAGCCCATGTCGCTGTATTCGGGTGGGATCGGCGCCCACGTGAACATCGTGCCTTTGGGGGGCTCGACCTTCCAGCCGATGCGGTCGAGGCCGTCGCAGAGGGCGTTGCGCCGAGATTCGTAGATCGCACACGCCTCGGCCGGGTAGTCCGGCATCTCGTTCATCGTGACGGTTGCTGCGATCTGGATCGGCTGGAAGGTGCCGTAATCGAGGTACGACTTCATCTTCGCTAGCGCAGCGACGATCTCAGGGTTGCCGGCCATGAAAGCGACACGCCATCCAGCCATGGAGAACGACTTGGTCATCGAGTACAGCTCGACAGCGACCTCCTTGGCCCCTTCTGCCTGCAGGATCGAGGGCGGCGAGTAGCCGTCGAAGCCGAGGTCGGCGTAGGCGAGGTCGTGCACGACCACGACCTCCTGCTCACGAGCGAAGTTGACGACGCGCTGCATGAACTCGGCGTCGACGCACATCGTCGTGGGGTTGTGCGGGAAGGAAAGCAGGATCGCCCGGGGCCGAGGCCACGAATAGGTGAACCGCTCCGTCATCGTCTCGAAGAACTCGTCCTGGTTCGATGTGAGCGGCATCTCTCGGATATTCGCTCCAGCGAAAATCGGGGCGAAGATGTGGATCGGGTACGACGGTGCGGGTACGAGCACCGAGTCGCCGGACTGGCACAACACCCACATCAAGTGGGAGAGCCCCTCCTTGGCGCCGATCGTGTTGATCACCTCGGTGTCAGGATCGAGATTGACGTCAAAGCGGTGCTTGTACAAATCGGCGAACGCCGCTCGGAGCTTGGGAAGACCGCGGCTTGCCGAGTAACGGTGATTTCGGGGGTTCTGAGCAGCTTCGACCAGCTTCTCTACAGCGATCTCGGGAGACGGAAGATCCGGGTTGCCGAACCCAAGATCGATCACGTCCTCGCCGGCGCGACGTGCTTCTACCTTCAACGAGTCGATGATGGTGAAGACGTACGGGGGGAGCCCGGTGATTCGACGGAATTCCATACGAGGAGGCTAGTCAGCCGACGGCCCGACGCTTGACAGTTTCACCACAAGGAGTGTCGTTTCTTTCGACAGCGGCCCCGCCGAAGCGACCTTGGCAGAAGCGCTGGGAATCGGGAGGACCCCGTGCGCGCGTTGGCGATCAGGCCATCGACTCCACGTGGCGGGTGAAATCACTCACCGCAGTACGCACGATCCGGGCCTCGGCTCGGCGCTTCACGAAGCCCGGCACCAGCACCGACAAATCGACAGCGAGGTGGTACACGACCTCGCACGACGACGGATCTGAGGCGACCGGTAAAAACTCGTACTCGCCGTCGAGACGACGGGTGATGTCGCCTTTCTGGAGCCGCCAGGCGAGGCGTCGAGGGTTGGCGCCGAAGAAGTAGCGCAGGGTGTAGGTGGTGGATCGGCCCATCGCTGCGGCTCGGAACTCGACATCCACGGCACGGCCGTCGTCATCACGACTCAGAATGCGGGCCATCTTCACGTCGCTGGCCCATTCGGGGTAGCGCTCGAAGTCGATCGCTGCTGCGTAACAGGCATCGGGCGTGGCGGCGATGATCGTGCGTTCGGTGGTCTGATCAACCATGTCGGTACCTTCGATCGGGTAGCCGAAACGATAACAACTACGCCTCGTCGGCGCCGCCACCTTCGTCGACGGAGTCGGGTTCAGTGTCGTCGCCTTTGTCGACCGGTTCGTCGGTGGGTTCGAACTCGCCGAAGCGCGCCGTCCAGAGACCCGTCATGCCGATGCCAAAGATCCACACGAGGGTGCCGAACGCGAGCGGGGTGAACGGGCGGATCGATGCGGTGACGATGCCCGCAACAAGTTGCATCGTCGTGGCGCCGAGGAGGTGCCACCGCACCATATTGGGGGTGCTGCCGGCTCCGAAATACAGGCCTCCGACGCCGATGGCGTCGACCCGGCTGCGGTTCACGGCGATGAAGAAGGCCCACAGCATCGTGACGATGCCGGCGAAGAACAGGGTGAGGGAGACGGCGACTGCGGCCAGTTCGAAGGTCGATGGACTTGCGGCGGCTGCGCCGGCGGTGACTACGAAGGCGACCGTGCCAGCCCAGCTCAGTTGGAAGAAGCGAGTGCCGGGCTCGGGGAAGGTCATGGGGTCACCATCGCATCGATCGCGCGGCCGAGTCGCTCGGCGAGCTTCTCGTAGCTGAACTCGGCCTCGGCGCGGCGGCGACCTGCGTCGGCCATCGCGGCACGACGGTCGGGGTCGGAGAGCAGCGCGCCGATGGCCTCGGCCGCAGCAGTTGGATCATCAGGGTCGTCGACCACGAGCCCCGTCTCGTCGTGCTCAACAGCCTCGTGGGCACCGCCGCTGCGTCCGGCGACCTGGGGAACACCCGATGCCGCCGCTTCGAGGAAGACGATGCCGAAGCCCTCCTGTTCGAGGCCGCCCCATCGGGTGCGGCACAGCATCGAGAAGACGTCGCCAGCGCCGTACAGGTCGACGAGGTCGTCGTCGCCGATTCGGCCGAGCAGGGTCACCGGCGCGTCGAGTTCATCGATCAGTTTCTGGAGACGGCCGGTGTCGCGTCCCTTGCCAGCGATGGCGACGGTCAGGCGAGGGTGATCGACTCGCAGCTCGATACTCGCCCGGATGAGGGTGTCCATGCCTTTGCGGGGCACGAGGCGAGAAACCGACGTGACAAGAGGGCCGTCGGTAGGGAGACCGAGTCGAGCTCGAGTGGCGGTCTTTTCGGCGGCGGTCTGAGGACGGAAGCGTTTGACGTCAACACCAGGCGGCACGATCGTGCACGGCGGCAGCGAAGCTCGGAGCGATCGTTCGCCCTCAGCAGCCGGATAGCCGCCGGCCGCGATCACACCGACCGAACCGGCGAGCACACGGTTGAGCAAACGGCGGGTACCTGGCACGCGACCGGGAATCGTGACCTCCGCACCGTGCAGAACGACGCCGTAGGCACGATCGAGGTGGGGGCCGATCAAGCCGGCGGGCACCGCCGGATCGATGATCACGACCTCGGCGTCGTAGGACTCGGCGAGCTGGTTGACCCGGCGAACGAGCACCGGCTGTGGCAATAGCCATGGTTCGCGGCTGCGAACCACGGTGAAGTCCTGTGCGGCATCCCACGCCTCGGCCCCGTCGTGAGGGGTGGTGTGCACGACGACATCATCGGCGGGCAGACGTCGCCACAGCTCCCAGAGGTAGTTCTGGATGCCCCCGATCTTCGGTGGGAAGTCGTTGGTGACGAGCAGGTGCCGAACCACGACGGGACCTTACGCCCGCGCGAACTCGTTGCGGACCTCGAGCGACTCGTCGTCGGCGAGGTCGTCGGGCACAACGACGCCCAGCTGGCGGGCGACCCACACGGCGTGAGCCCGCAGCATCGCCGTCGGGTGCTGGAGGTAACGCTCGACAACAGCAGTGACGGTCGAGGTCGGTCGGGCCACATTGCCAAGCACGAGAAGCGCATTGCGACGCAGATAGTCGGGGTCGCGGTGAGGGATATACCAGCGCCCGAGTCGAGCCAAGAGTTCGTCATCGTCGGCGGCGAGCACGCTCAGGACATCGACCCACGCCTCGTCGGCACCGGCAGGCGAGGGTCGACGCATACGGACCTTGTTGGGCGGGCACACGTCCTGGCAGTCGTCGCAGCCATAGATGCGGTCGCCGAGTGCTTGGCGGTACTCGGCCGGGAACATGCCTTCGGCCTGCGCGAGCCATGCCAGACATCGGCGGGCGTCGATCACCCCTGGTTCGATGATCGCCCCGGTTGGGCATCCGTCGAGGCATGCCGTGCAGGTACGGCAGCCATCGGCGACCGCCGACTCGTGGTCGGGTTCGATCGATGCGTCGGTGAGCACGGCGCCCAATACGACCAGGGAGCCGATGGCCGGAACGAGAATGTTGCTGCTCTTTCCCCACCAGCCGATACCAGCCCGGTGCGCTGCAGCCCGATCGACGAGGTGGTTCTGATCAGCGATGACGGTCGCCCGATGACCGGCGTTGCGCAGCGTCTCAGCAATGGGTTCCAGCGCCGCCCGCAGGACGGCGTAGTGGTCTTCCCACGAGTAGGCCGCTACCCGTGCCACCGGCACGTCGGTGGGCATTGGCGGGGCCGTGCGCTGATAGTCGTAGGCGCCGACGATCAGTGAGGCTGCTCCTGGGAGGGTGCGATCCGGGTCGGTGGAGCGGGACGGATTGCGGAACGTGAACTGCATGTCGGCGGCGAGCCCGGTGTCGCGTCGCCGTTCGAGCTCGGCCCGCACCTCGTCGAACGGCTCGGCCGATGCAGCACCGACCGCGCAGAGGCCTGCAGCGAGCCCAAGGGCGCGAAGCTCGTCGATCGTCGGAGTCGGCACCGGTCCATCGTGGCACGGGCTCAGGCGATACCGGTGCGCTCCTCAAAGCGAGAAGGCGGCACCAGCCCGGCGTCGGTAAGGAGATCGATGGCGTGCTTCTCATGCTGATCGAGCATGACGGGCACTCCCTCCTCGTGCCCGACGAGATAACTGACGAGGCAATCGTCGCACTCGGTGGTGTGCTGCATCTCGCAGGCGTCGCAGTCGATCGTGAGTGCCGGCTCGAGCGAGGAGAACGACAGCGACTCGGTTGTGGGGAGATCCGGCACCAGATGGAGGTGACGGCGGGGGACGGGGGTCGTGCTGGACATGTTTCGCACCTTACGACTGGGGTGTGACACGCCTGTGGAAAACTTGACGTCGAACGTCCGTTCGGGCACAGTCGCTCTCCTGTGACCGAACACCTGTTCGAGGCGCCACAGGCCACCCCTGAGGCTCCACCCGCCGCACCTCGTCAACGAACCCTCGATGATCTCGGTACTCCCCTGCACGAGGTCACGTTCGTCGTGTTCGACATCGAGACCACCGGCGGCAAAGCGGCCGACGGCGGCATTACCGAGATCGGCGCCGTGAAGCTGCGCGGCGGCGACTGTCTCGGCACCTACCA
>PBTQ01000014.1 GCA_002729125.1 Acidimicrobiaceae bacterium
GGCCAACAAGACCGCTGGCTACACGATCGTGCGGCCGCTGCAACTCGGCGCAGCGATGGCAGGTTCGCCCGAGCTTGGCGACGCACTCGCCGCCCATGGCATGCCGCTTGGAATCGCCTTCCAATTGCGTGATGACATGCTCGGCGCATTCGGCGACAGCGCAAAGACGGGGAAGCCTGTTGGCGACGATCTTCGCGAGGGCAAGCCCACCGTGATGCTCGCCCTTGCGCGCGAGGCGGCGTCGGCATCGCAATGTTCGGTGCTTGACCGTGTGGGCCCGTCGGCCACCGACGCCGACGTCGCCGCCATTCAGCAGGTCATGATCGACACGGGTGCCGTCGACAAGATTGGGGCAGAGATCGAACGACTCCTCGACGAGGCCCTTCAGGCGATCAATGCCCTTCCCGATGTCAACGGGAGCCGGGCGGCGCTGCGGGCTCTGGCCGACTTCGTCGTCGACCGAGACACCTGACTGATCAGCAGTTGGCGGCGCTCCGGGTGGGTCGCCGTAGCCTGAATGCATGCCCATCCCATCGGCTGAGGCCACCCGACGTCGAACGTTCGCGATCATCTCGCACCCCGACGCGGGCAAGACCACGCTCACCGAGAAGTTCTTGCTCTACGGCGGTGTCCTCACTAGCGGCGCCGGTTCGGTGAAGGCGAAGGGCGATCGTCGATCTGCCACCTCGGACTGGATGGAACTTGAGCAGCAGCGCGGAATCTCGATCACCTCGACCGTGCTCCAGTTTCCGTATCGCGAGAGGGTCCTGAACCTGCTCGACACGCCGGGCCACCGTGACTTCTCCGAGGACACCTATCGAGTGCTTGCGGCGACCGACGCTGCGATCATGGTCCTCGACGGTTCGAAGGGCATCGAATCCCAGACTCGCAAACTGTTCGAGGTCTGCCGCGATCGTGAGATCCCAATCGTCACCTTCATCAACAAGTGGGATCGCCCGGGCCGTGATCCGCTCGAACTTCTCGATGAGATCGAGGAGCAGCTCATCCTCGAGCCGGTCCCGATGAACTGGCCGGTTGGCGAGGCCGATCGCTTCCGCGGTCTCATCGATCGCACCAACGGCGAGTTCGTCCGCTACTCCCGCACCGCTCGCGGCGCCGACGAGGCCCCTGAGGAGATCGTCGACCCAGCCCGCGCCGAGGAGGAAGAAGGCGATCTTTGGCGTGAGGCACAGGAGGGCACCGAACTGCTCGACGTGATGGATCGAAGCTTCGATAGGAAGCGGTTCGAGGCCGGTGAATTGTCGCCGGTGTTCTTCGGCTCAGCGCTCACGAACTTCGGCGTCCGCATGATTCTCGATGCCATGGTCGACCTGGTACCGTCACCCTCTCCTCGAATCGACCGCGAGGGTGATCCGCGTGCCCTCGACGCACCATTCTCCGGCATCGTGTTCAAGGTCCAGGCGAACATGGACAAGGCGCATCGTGATCGCGTTGCCTTCCTGCGGGTCTGCTCGGGCCAGTTCGACCGCGGCATGGTTGTGACTCACGAGCCCACCGGCAAGCCGTTCGCAACCAAGTACGCGCACTCCGTCTCCGGCCAGGATCGCGAGACAGTCGAGCAGGCGTTCCCCGGCGATGTCGTCGGCCTCGTGAACGCCAACGACTTCCGGGTCGGCGACTCGGTCTACGTCGACGACAAGGTCCAGTGGCCGCTCGTGCCATCGTTCGCGCCGGCGCATTTCCGTGTCGCTCGCACGCTCGACACGTCGAAGGCGAAACAGTTTCGTTCCGGTATCGGTCAGCTCGATGAGGAGGGTGTCGTGCAGGTGCTGCGCGAGCCCGATATCGGCGACCAGGCGCCGATCCTTGCTGCGGTCGGACCGCTGCAGTTCGAGGTCGTCCAGCATCGTCTTGAGAACGAGTTCGGCGCCCCAGTGGAACTGGTGCCGTGTGCCTGGAGCACCGCCCGGATCACCGATCAGGAGTCGACCGAGGCGCTGCGCGGCATGAGTGGGGTCACCGTCGCTGCTCGATCCGACGGTGAACTGCTCGCCTTGTTTGAGTCGCCGTACTGGCTCCAGCGGCTCGAGATGGATCAGCCCGAAATCACCCTCACCAAACTCATCGCCGAAGGTTCCTGATGCTCGCCACGCTGTTCACCGCTCTCGCTCAATCCGCCTCGGACCTGGGCGACGACGTCGCCTCGGACTCGGGCGTGGTCGCTGTCGTCGGTTTCATCATCGCCGGCTTCGCGGCCGTCGTCTTTGCCTACGTCTACCGGCGCCGCAACGGCTGACTCGGAGAAACGGGTTGTCGAGGCTCGTCAGCTTCCGCTTCGTTTGCCTGGCTGACCTAAGGTTCTCGGTGTGAAGATCACGTACGACCGCGAAGCCTGTCAGGGCCACAACCGTTGCTACATGCTCGCTCCGGAGCTGTTCGACACCGAAGACGAGGGCTACGCAATCTTGCTCGTCGATGGGGGAGTTCCCGCCGAACTCGAGGAGAAGGCGCGGCTTGTCGCCGACAACTGTCCTGAGTTCGCGATCGAGATCGAGGGGTAGGGGCCGCACCGATGCGGATCCACAAGTTCGAGAGCACCGAGGCGTTCATTGCGATCGACCTCAGTGACGCCGAGGCGTCGTCGGGGCCGGCTCGGTGGGCCAAGAAGATCTTGCAGGGCGGCGCGAAGGATCTCGCTCGTTCGCAGACGTACACCTATGCCGCCCTCGGCATGAAGCGCGGCGGCGCCGCAGCGGGCATCTCTGCTGCGCCTGAAGATCGTGGCGCAGCGATCGAGGCGTTCCTCGCCGAAGCCGAACCGCTCGTCGCCGACGGCACCTACCTGCCCGACGCTGCGAAGGGCATCGGGCTTGATGAGCTCGCCCCACTTCACGCCGCTGATCTGCGCGACACCGCCCGCCTGGGTGACTTCGCTGATCGCTGTGACGGCCTGTCCGCGGTGGTCGCTGCTCACCATGCGGTTGGCCTCGATTCCAAGACCGTTGCGATCGAGGGATTCGAGAACCTCGGCCCGTGGATCGCCGACGGGGCGATCGGCCGTGGCGCTCGGCTCACGGCGATCTCCACCGCCACCGGCGCCGTCACCAACGAATCCGGTTTCCCGTTGGCTGAGCTCAATGAGGCGTTCGCCGCCCACGGTGCCGACTGTGTGAACGAACTCGGCGAGGTCAGCCATCCGATGGTCGTTTTCGGTTCGGGGGCCGATGTCGTGTTCGCCGGTTCGAAGGTTGGTGTCATCGATCACAAGGTCGCCGAGGGTCTCGAGGGATGTGCTGCGGTCGTTCCGAGTGGTCGTCTTCCGCTCACTGCCCGCGGCCTTGCTGTGCTCCGAAAGGCCGGTGTGCAGACTCCGGCCGACTTCGTGGCCCTCGCCGGCTCGACGGTTGCAATGTGGGGCGACGTCAGCCGCTCTGATGACGAGATTGTCGCTCGTGTGCGCGAGGACATCGGCGATCTCTGCGAAGAACTCCAGGGTCACGACGATGGCCTGCTGCTTGCGGCGTGCTATTTCGCCGAAGCATTCCTGCTGGAGTGGCAGGACGGGCTCCCGTGGGGCCGTCCGCTCGCCCCCTGATCAAATCGACTCAGCCCGACGCTTCCGCGATGCCTCGCCCGACGAGGACGCGAGCGAGGTGCTTGCGGTATTCGGCGTCGGCGTTGAGATCCTCGGGTGGATCGACGTCGTCACCGGCAACCGAGGCCGCGTCGAGCCCAGCGCCACCGGCAAGTCCCGATTCGACACCGTTGTGGCGCATCGGAGCCGACCCCATGTTCACGAGGGCGACCTTTGGGTCCGGGCCGAGCATCACGGCTGCACCGACGATCGCCCAGTCCTGCGCCCGCCGGTTGAACTTCTGGTAGCTCCAGCCGATATCCCCGGCCTTGGGAACGCGGATCTCCGTGACCATTTCGTCGTCGGCCAGCGCCGTCTCGAGAAAGCCAGTGAAGAAGTCTGGAGCTTCGAGCACTCGTTCTCCGTTCGGTCCTTTGATGACGAGCGATCCACCGGAGGCCAGCAGCGCAGCGGGGAGATCCGACGCCGGATCGCCGTGGGCGAGCGAGCCGCCGAGCGTGCCGCAGTGGCGCACCGATGGGTCGCCGACCTCGCCGGCGACGTGGCGGAGTAGGGGCGCCTCGGCGGCTAGCAGGTCACTGGTCTCGAGGGCTCGGTGCTTGGTCATTGCGCCGATGGCGATGTGATCGCCGGCGTCATTGATGTAGGACAGGTCATCGAGGCGACCGATGTCGACCAGCATCGCCGGGGCGGCGAGCCGGAACCGCATGAGCGGGATCAGGCTGTGGCCGCCGGCGAGGAGCTTCGCCTCATCGCCGTGCTTGGCGAGTGCCGCAATGGCGGCATCAGCCGAGTCGGCGACCGTGTAGTCGAATGCAGCGGGGATCACGCCATACCCCCGACCGACAGCACCGCCTTGACGATGTTGTGGTATCCGGTGCAGCGGCAGAGGTTGCCTTCGAGTCCTTGGCGTACGGCGGTTTCGTCGAGTCCGCCAGGGTTTTCTGAAACGAGTGACGTGGCAGCCATCACCATGCCGGGCGTGCAGTAGCCGCACTGGAGGCCGTGGCACTCCATGAACGCCGCCTGCATCGGGTGGAGCTCTCCGTCGTCGCCGGCGAGTCCCTCGATGGTGGTGATTTCAGTGCCGTCGGCCTGGACGGCGAGCATTGTGCAGCTCTTCACCGACTCGCCATTCACGTGGATCGTGCAGGCACCACAGGAAGAGGTGTCGCAGCCGATGTTGGTGCCGGTGAGTCCGAGCGTGTCTCGGATGTGGTGAACCAGCAGGGTTCTTGGTTCGACGTCGGAGGTTCGCGTCTCTCTGTTGACGGACATGGACACTTCCACGACGATCTCCTCACCCCTCGGCAGCGGGACTCCGGAGTCTGTCATCTGACCGGCGCCACCGCCCGTTGAGCACGCCGGTTTCAGAGGGGATTCGTTCGCCAGCGGCGGCTGGGATCAGTTCCGAACGATCAGGTAGATGATGATGGCGGCGACCACACCACCCACGGTGGGGATGAGTCGCTTTGCGAGTGCGATGCCGGCAACGCCCATCAGGTCAAGGGCGTCGTCATCATCGTCGCCGGACGCCGCCGTAAGTTCGGCGGCGGGCGACTCGGGTTCCGTGGCCGGCGCTTCGGCCTCATCGTTCGGAGCCGGGACCGTTTCGGGTTCAATGACAGCCTCGTCGACAGCGTCAGCCTGCTGCAGTTTGGCCTCGATACATTCGGCGAACTGCCCGAGCAGTTTCTTGGAGATGTCGGCCATCGCGCCGCGACCGAATTGGGCGACCTTGCCGGCGACCTTGAGATCCGTGGCAATCGAGACGGTCGTGCCGCCGTCGGCCTCAACCATCGAGGCGAAGATGTCGGCCGACGCGTTGCCAGCGCCTCGCTTGTCACGACCGGTGGCGGTGAGCTTCACCGTGCGGTCGGCCTCGTTCATTTCGACCACGGTCGCCGTTCCGGAATATTCGGCGACGATCGGGCCGACCTTGACCTTCATCGTGCCTTCGTAGGTGTCGCCATCCTGGCCGATGAGCTTGGCGCCGGGAAGACAGGGAGCAATCGCCGCAATGTCAGTGAGGAGCACCCAGGCCTCCGCCATGGAGGCGGAGACATGCATGTCGTTCTCGATGCGCATGGCCGGAGCGTACCCGACCGGTTCAGCGTCGCTCCGAGGCGCCTAGGGTGAGTCGCCATGAGTGCCCACCCGTCGCTGTCGTCGGTCGATGCGGTCACCGCCGCGCTAGCGGACCACGACTACCTCGCCGATCGTGGGCTGGCCACGACGATTTTCCTTGCTGCCTCGCTCAACCGGCCATTGCTGCTCGAGGGCGAAGCAGGCGTAGGCAAGACCGAGGTCGCCAAGGTGCTAGCGGCGATGACCGGTGCCGAACTGATCCGCCTCCAGTGCTACGAGGGGATCGATGCAAACCAGGCGCTGTACGAGTGGAACTACACGGCGCAGCTGTTGCACCTACGGACTGCCGAAGCCACGGGTACGGCGACCGCTGCCGGCGCCGACGAACTCGAGAAAGAGCTCTTCAGCGAGCGTTTCCTCGTGCGCCGTCCGCTGTTGCGGGCAATCAACCATGACGAGGGCATCCCGCCCGTGCTTTTGATCGACGAGGTCGATCGCGCCGACGACGAGTTCGAGGCCTTCCTGCTCGAGGCGCTGTCAGACTTCTCGATCACGATTCCCGAGCTGGGGACCTTCACCGCCAAGGTGCCACCGATCGTGATTCTCACATCGAACCGCACCCGCGACGTGCACGACGCGCTCAAGCGGCGGGCGCTGCACCACTGGGTCGATCATCCTGACTTTGAGCGTGAGGTCGCCATCGTTCGTGCGAAGGCACCGGCGGTGCCTGAACGGCTCGCTCGTCAAACGGCGATGGCGGCCGGCATAGTCCGGGAGCTCGGCATGTACAAGCCGCCCGGCGTGGCCGAGACCCTCGACTGGGCCAACGCCATGCATCTGCTAGGCGCGGCCGAACTCACCGAGGAGACGGTCGACGCAACATTGGGCACCCTGCTCAAGTACCGCGAGGATCAGGAGAAGGTCCGCCGTGAGGGCCTCCAGCACCTGCTCACCGACGCCGCCGGCGCGTGACCGTGCCGTCGATGGCCAACGCCACCCCAGCTGATCTCGACGTCGACCGCTTGGTCACCGGCTTCGTTCACGTCCTGCGCAGGGGCGGCATGTCGATCACGATCAGCCAGTCGACGCTCTTTCGGGCTGCGCTCGACGCCGTCGGGCTCGGCGAGGGGCTTGACGTGTACTGGGCCGGCCGGTCGACGCTCGTGCTCAAGCAGGAACACGTTGCGATGTATGACGCCATGTTCCTTGCGTTCTTTCATCACGACGCGTCGGGTTTCTCGATGCGGTTCGGCGATGTTGCGGAGTTGTTGGATCAACTCGCGTCCGACGATGGCGACGATTCCGGAAGCGATGGCGACGAGGAGACTGAGTTCCTCCGGTTCAGCCGTGCTGAACGTCTCCAAAACAAGGACTTCGGCGACTTCGATGAGGCCGAGCTGCGCGAGGCCGAACGGGCGATGGCAGAGCTCCGCGTGCGGCCGGCGGCGCGGCGCTCCCGACGGCGACGCCATTCCAACCACGGCGACGCCCATGACCTTCGCCGCACGGTGCGGGCTGCGATGCGGCACGGTGGCGAGCCGATCGAGCTCCTCACCACCAAGACCGGCGATCGCAACCGACGTCTGGTACTGCTCCTCGACGTCAGCGGTTCGATGGAGAGCTACGCCAAGGTGTTGATCCGGTTTGCTCACGCCGCGGTGGTTGGTCGTGGCGACGTCGAGGTGTTCGCGCTCGGTACGCGGCTCACCCGAATCACTCGCCAACTCGCCACCCGCGATCCTGAGACCGCCGTGGCGGCGGCAGCAGGGCAGGTGGAGGATTGGTCCGGTGGTACCCGACTCGGTGACTCGGTCGACGCGTTCGTACGCGAATGGGGACTGCGAGGTATGGCCCGAGGAGCGATCGTTGTCGTGCTCTCCGACGGATGGGACCAGGGCGGGCCGACAGTCATGCACGAGGCGATGGAACGTCTCCAGCGGCTCTCGCACAAGCTCATTTGGGTCAACCCGCTAAAGGCCGGGCCCGGCTACGAACCAACCGCGCAAGGTATGGCGGCCGCCCTCCCCTTCTGCGA